>JBIKPC010000028.1:0-9771 GCA_044357675.1 Candidatus Planktophila sp.
TGTTCCCTTTGCTTGGGTAATGATTGCTCATCCATGTTTAGTTGCAGCTCGTCGCATTGGTAAGTCATGGGTCTTTTTATATGGCGCACTGTTAATGATGGCCTGGGATTTGTTCTTAGATCCGCTGATGGTTTCTGCTGGTCGCTGGACCTGGGTAGTTACAGGTTCACACATTCCATTTCAACCTGAAATTCCTTTGTCCAATGCGTTCGGTTGGTTGTTATCGGGAATGCTCTTAATGACAATCTTGCACTTTTTAACTCCACGCGATCGACGCAAGGTAGGTGGATCATTAATTGCCGCAGATGTCCTCCTGTTCTGGACTTGGTTTTCAGGTGTTGTAGGAAATCTCTTCTTCTTTAGCCGTCCGGGCATTGCAGGTTTTTCAGGTTTGATTCTGGGTGTCTTGCTTACGCCTTACTTCTTTAACCGTTGGGTCGGAAGACCGTAACGCTTTCATGATTCTCTTCTTCTTACTGCCACTTATTCTGCTGACTATTGCAGCGGTTAACTTTGTTCAAATACGAACACCTAGGCACACATCAGAGCTACTGGAAACAGTAGGTGTGATAGTTCCTATGCGTAATGAAGCGGAAAATGTAGAAGGTCTGGTTGCAACCCTTGCAGCTCAAGAGGGTTCATTCCATTTCTATTTGTTAGATGACAATTCAGAAGATCAAACATTTGAACTGCTGCACCGCTTTACCGACGGTGATTCACGTTTTACTGTGCTTAAAGGCGCTGCTCTTGACGATAAGTGGATTGGTAAAACCTGGGCGCTACAGCAGTTGTATGAGGCATCACAAGAAGAAGTTTTAGTCTCATTAGATGCCGATGTGCGTCTAAGTAATGATGCGCTAAATAAAGCGGT
Organism: Candidatus Planktophila sp.; assembly: GCA_044357675.1. Lineage (GTDB taxonomy): Bacteria > Actinomycetota > Actinomycetes > Nanopelagicales > Nanopelagicaceae > Planktophila. The sequence goes on from JBIKPC010000028.1 coordinate 872, forward strand.
GACAACCTTGCATGGGGCTCGCTTAGATTTTGTCTCACCATATCCGCGACAGATTGCGCAGAGTTTTGCCGAACGTCTAATTCAGCCGCTACTGCAATGGTCATGGCTGACAACTGTTCCTCTTCGATATGCCGAAAGTTCAGGACAAAAATCAATGGCCGTTGCTAACGGACAGTTTTTTGTTGTGCGCCGTTCTGCACTGATTTCAATCGGTGGCTATCAAAGTGTGAAACATGCTGTCATTGATGATGTCTTCTTGGCCCGCGAATTAATCAAAAGTGGTTCAGCTGGAACCGTCATCAATGGTTCAGCAATTGCCGAAACTCACATGTATGGCTCGTGGAATGAGATTGAAGCGGGATATGGAAAGTCGTTAAACAAAGCCTTCGGATCAGTTATTGGTGCTGTATTTGTTGTCGCATTTCTATTCGTGACTAGTGTTGCGCCCCTTATTCTGGGTCTGCTTGGTAACGCCTATGGCTGGCTTGGATTAGCAGCAATTGTTGGCACACGTGTGCTCAGCGCCATAAAGAGTCGCGGCAATGTTCTAGATAGTGTGTTGCATCCAATATCTGTTGTTGCGCTGATTTATCTGATTGTTTACTCATACTTAATGCGCGGAAATATTCAATGGAAAGGTCGCACAGTATGAAGATCGTTGTGATTGGCGCTGGCATGGGCGGCATGACCGCCGCTGCACGTTTATCACGCGGTGGACATGAAGTAGTTGTCTATGAAGCATCTGATCAAGTTGGTGGAAAATGTCGCACCGAATGGATTGGAAAAGTTGCATTTGATACTGGACCTTCTTTACTAACGTTGCCTGCCGTCTATCGAGACTTTTTTCAACGCACTGGAAAACCTATGGGGCTTGTATGTCCTATTGAATCTGTAAACCCTTCTTTTGATTACCGTTTTGCAGATGACAGTAACGTTAAGTTTGCCAATCTTTCGCGAAAAGAAACGTTAGATGCGATCACAGCAAGCTTTGGTGCAGACAGTGCTTCTCAGTGGGATCGCATCATGAAGCGAGCCGAACGTATGTGGGATGTAAGCCGGGTTCCTTTTGTTGAATCCGAACTAAAGTCGCCATTTTCTTTGATCAAACGAATCACCTTTGTGCGTGACATGAAAATTATTGCCCCTTGGAAAACTCTGCGTCAGCACGCTGATGAAATCCTGAAAGACCAGCGTCTTGGATTCATCATGGATCGATACGCCACATATAGTGGCTCAGATCCTCGCAAAGCCCCTGCAGTTCTTTCGACAATTGCATTTGTGGAAGAGAGCTTTGGTGCTTGGCATGTAAAGGGCGGCCTTGGGCATTTAACAACAACGGTTCACCAGCGAGCAGTAGATGTTGGTGTCACTTTTCATCTGAACTCCCCCGTCGCCAACATTCAAACAGCGGGTAACAAAGCCACGGGCGTTGTTTTAGCTGATGGAACGGTCGTTGCAGCAGATGTAGTTATTGCAAATGCTGATGCCTCACTGGTGTACAACAAACTTATTGCCGGGCATAAGCGCACCTTGAAGAAGGCTCGCAAGAACATCGCTAACGCCGATGTATCTGTTGCTGGCTTCTCGTTGCTACTTGGAATGCGCAAGGATCCAGCCCAAGTTCTGGAACACCACACAATCCTGTTTCCTGAAAACTATGACGCAGAATTTGATGCAATCTTTAAAGATGGAATACCGGTAGAAAAACCAACAATCTATATTTGTGCTCCACAGGATGAATTGATGAGTAAAGATGAGAATCTTGAGGGTTGGTTTGTCCTTGTTAATGCACCAACTCATGGTTTGTTTGATTGGAGTAATGCAGAGTTTGCTAGCAAGTATGCCAACAGCATTATTGATCAAATCGAAGCACGAGGAATTTCAGTACGCGATCGTTTAGAGTCTTTAACAATTAGAACCCCGGCAGATTTAGAAGCAGCTGTGCATGCACCGGGTGGAGCAATTTACGGGACATCTAGCAATGGAGCGCGAGCTGCATTTATGCGAGCTAAGAATCGTTCGCCGATTAAAGGTTTGTACTTAGTAGGTGGATCAGCTCATCCTGGTGGCGGATTGCCACTTGTTGGTATTAGCGGTGATTTAGTTACGGAAGCAATTGGCTACGAGAAAAACGCACGACACTAATAAAACTATAAATTTGCAGAAGTAAGAAGGCAATCGAAAGTTGTGTTGCGCCAGGCAACGACAATTGATTAAGAATTAAAACAATAAATAAGAAACTTGCTCGTACTGGGCGTTCTGCTGGTGTAACAACACCGAGATCACTAACACCAAGTGAAAATAGCTTTGCTCGGGCATACTCTTGGAAGGCTGCTACGCACCACAGGGTGATTGGGATCCACGCTGGAACGCCTATTGCATATAAGGCATAGAACCACAGCGCTTCGCTGATGCGATCTACTACCGAATCAAGGGTCGCTCCGAAATTGCTTTCACGGTGCTGGAAGATTGCAACGCTGCCATCAATTCCGTCACAAAACAAGGAAAACACTAAGAACAATATTGCCCATGCACTTTGCGCGGTCAACGCGGTAGCAACCGCACCTATTAATCCAAACACGGTAAGTACATTGGGTGAAATACGAAGCAGCGTGCAGATCAAACCAAAGCGATAGGAAATATTTAACCAAGCTCCAACGATGCCAGTTGTTTCGGCATCACTATGCAAAGAACTCCACTTTGCCTTGAACTCACTTTTACTTAGCATTCAGGTTTCCGTAAATTTCTTGAGTAGCGGTAGAACTATTCATTGTGTAAAAGTGTAATCCTGGTGCCCCTGCTGCCAACAGCTGCTGACATAGTGATGTTGCTATCTCAACGCCTAGCGCGCGCACGGCTGCAGGATCATTTTCAACTGCGGCGAAAGCTTCTGCGATCTGCGGAGGAATCGGAGTCCCACCAAGTTCGGCCATGCGGTGCAATAACTTAACGTTTGTTACGGGCAAGATGCCAGGAATGATGACTAGCTTTGAGCCACGTTGTGCAAGACGGTCAACTAATTGTATGTAGCGATCTGCTTCAAAGAAAAACTGTGTGGTTGCAAATGTTGCACCTAACTCTTCTTTGCGAATTAGCACATCGACATCTTTAGCAAAATCACCATTAGATGCTGGATGTCCGTCAGGAAAAGCTGCAACACCAATTGTGAATCCACCAAACTCATCGGCCAATTGAACTAACTCATCTGCATGATTGAGGCCACCAGGTGTAGGTGTCCATGGTGCACTCGGTCCCCCAGTTGGATCTCCGCGAAGTGCCAAAATACTTGTGATGCCTGCTTCTTTGTAGCTGTGCAAAATTGCGATCAATTCATCACGAGTAGATCCAACACAAGTCAGGTGAGCAACTGTTGAAATCCCGGTGCGCTTGGTAATTTCTTGCGCAATCCGAATTGAACGATCGCGAGTGGATCCACCCGCCCCGTAGGTCACAGAAACAAAGTCAGGGGTTATGGATTTGAGGCCATCGATGGCAGCCCACAACCGTTCTTCACCCTCAACATCCTTTGGAGGGAAGAACTCGAATGAGTACGAAGTGCGAACTACCACTGGGTGAGGGTACCGTTACCGAGTGAGTTCAGAGCCAAAAGCAGCGTTAACGAGTGTTCGAAGCGCCGTTGAAGAAGAGTTAGCCATCTTCCTGAACTTTGAAAGCGCTTATCTGAATTCGATATCGACCGAACTATCCCCCGTATCCGATGTATTAACTTCATTTTTGTTAGACAGTGGAAAGCGTCTTCGCCCATTGTTTGCATATGCGGGCTTTGCAGCAGCTGGTGGATCTCTGGAAAAACCTGTCGTCCGTGCAATGGCAGCGCTAGAACTTTTGCAAGCGTGCGCCTTGATTCATGATGACTTAATGGATGGATCAGATACTCGTCGCGGCAAACCTTCGATTCATCGCCACTTTGAATCTATGCATGTGCAGGACGAACTAGATGGTTTTGCACCACAGTACGGCTTATCGGCAGCGGTGTTATTGGGTGATTTAGCACTTGTATGGTCAGATCAAATGTTAAATAGCGCTGGCTTAACAACAGAACAATTTGCGCGGGTCTTGCCTTATTACAACGAGATGCGTGTTGAGTTAATGGCCGGACAGTTCTTAGATATTCATGAGCAAACTCAAAAAACAACAAGCGTTGATCGTTCTATGAAGATTGCCCGCTATAAATCAGGCAAGTACACAATCGAACGTCCATTACATTTGGGTGCTGCCATGTCAGCTGCGCCTTCACCAGAAATTTATTCCGCACTGTCTGCTTATGGACTTCCGTTAGGTGAAGCTTTCCAACTGCGTGATGATTTATTGGGTGTTTTTGGAGATCCCTCAGTCACCGGAAAACCCGCCGGAGATGATCTGCGCGAAGGTAAGCGAACTGTATTAATTGCAATCACAAATGACCGCCAATCTGAGTCTCAGCGTGAGATTGCCCGTAAACACTTTGGTAAGCCTGACCTTGATGCAGCAGGAGTCGCGGTGTTACAAGAAATAATCGAAGCTACGGGTGCTCGCGCAGAATTAGAAGCAACAATCGAACGTTTAACACAAGAAGCATTAACAGCGGCGCAATCTGCTGTGTTTACAGAAGAAGGAAATACAATGCTCGTTGAGCTTGCAAATATCGCTACTAAGAGGAGTTCATAATGCCCGCACGTGTCAAAGGTCCAACCGATCATGTTGTCATTGTTGGCGCGGGGTATGCCGGTCTTAGCGCAGCGCTTCGTTTAGCAGGTGCTGGTCGCAAGGTAACTGTTGTTGAACGAGAATCAGTACCAGGTGGTCGAAGTGGCTTATTGCAAAAAGACGGATACTCATTTGATACAGGCCCTTCGGTTTTAACAATGCCATCGTTGATTCAAGATGCATTTAGTTGTGTGGGCGAAGATATGAAGGACTGGGTTGAGCTGATGCCCGTTTCTCCTTTGTATCGTGCTTTTTATGCAGATGGATCACAACTTGATGTGCATGCAAATACTGCCCAGATGGAAGCAGAGATTGCAGACAAGATTAGCCCGGAAGAAGCAGCCGGATATGCACGATACGTAGAGTTTGTAACCAAGTTGTACAAGTATGAAATGAATGACTTTATCGATCGCAACATTGATTCACCCTTTAATTTATTGACCCCAAATCTTGCGCGCTTAATTGCACTTGGTGGCTTTCGCAAATTGTCACCAAAAGTTAACCAGTTCATGAAGGATCCTCGCTTGCAACGTGTGTACTCATTCCAGGCTATGTATGCCGGAGTTAGCCCACAACAAGCGCTAGCTATCTATGCAGTGATTGCCTACATGGACTCTGTTAACGGTGTGTTCTTTCCTAAGGGTGGAATGCACGCAGTACCGCGCGCGATGGCAGCTGCGGCACAAAAGCACGGAGTTGAATTCAAATACAGCACAACTGTTTCAAAGGTTGATGTGCAGAACGGACGAGCAAAGGCGGTCATCACCGAAGATGGCCAGCGCATTGAGTGCGACGCTGTAATTTTGAACCCTGATTTGCCTGTTGCCTGGCGCGACTTGCTGGGTAAGACCCCACTTAATGTGAAGCGCCTGAACTACTCCCCTTCTTGTGTAACTATGTTGGTGGGATCAAACAAGAAGTACGACTTTGCCGCTCACCACAACATTCACTTTGGTGAGTCATGGGACGGCGTCTTTGATGAACTCATTAAGAAAAAGCAGTTGATGAGTGATCCAAGTGTTCTCGTAACTATTCCTTCACTTGATGATCCATCGTTGGCTCCAGCAGGAAAGACTTCTTACTACGTTCTATTTCCTACCCCTAACCTAACTGCAGGTATTGACTGGACCAAGCAAGCTAAGCCTTATCGTGATCACATGGTCGAAACCCTTGAGCAACGGGGTTACACCGGCTTTGGTGATGCAATTGAAACCGAAGTTTTAACAACTCCGCTTGATTGGAAGAATCAAGGGATGGAGGAAGGTGCACCGTTTGCTAGTGCACACACCTTCTTCCAAACAGGTCCTTTTAGACCGCGCAACATGGCTGCTGGAATTGAAAACGTAGTCTTTGCTGGATCAGGAACTCAACCAGGTGTTGGTGTTCCAATGGTTTTGATTTCAGGTCGCCTAGCTGCAGAACGCATCGTGGGTCCGGTTAAGTAAGTGGATGAATTAACTGCTGCAGGAATTATTGATCCAGATCTTCGTGCGTCGTATGAAGAATGCAAGCGGTTAAATGCGCTCCATGGAAAGACTTACTACCTAGCAACATTGTTGCTGCCAAAGGCTAAGCGTCCATTTGTTCATGCTTTATATGGTTTTGCTCGTTACGCAGATGAAATTGTTGATGATCTTGCTTCTGAGTTAAGCGTCGAAGAAAAATCTGAGGTCTTAAGCAACTGGGGTAACGGTGTTTTGGCAGATCTGAAAAAAGGCACCAGCGAAGATCATGTCGGTCGCGCTTTGATAGATACCGTTAAACGTTTTGACATCCCCCACGAACATTTTGAAGCATTCCTACATTCAATGACTATGGATTTAACAGTCCAGGAGTATGAAACCTACGAGGATCTGTTGGAATATGTGTACGGATCAGCAGCGGTCATTGGGTTAGAAATGGTGCCAATTCTGGGTCCCCTGCATACCGATGCTTTTGATGCGGCAAAGAAGTTAGGAATCGCTTTTCAATTAGCTAACTTCATCCGTGATGTTGATGAGGATTTAGATCGAGGTCGTGTCTATCTTCCAATCAAAGAATTAGCACAGTTTGGAGTCACCCGAGAAATGCTTGAAGAGCGGGAGTTAACTCCAGAAATCATTGAAGCGCTCAAGTTTCAAATCGCGCGGGTGCGCCAATTACAGACAGAAGCTGCTCCGGGCATTGCAATGCTAGAAGCAACAAGTCGTCCTTGTATTGAAGCGGCAAGTACTTTGTATTGCGGCATCGTCGATGAAGTAGAAAAGATTGGTTACGACATTTTCAATCAACGAGCAAAGACTTCGACCGCTAGACGAATTCGTGTTGCAGGTGCTGCATTCATTAAGCGCCAGTTAATTTCACGCTAGAGTAGTAACCACGGGAGCCGTAAAGGCTGAGAGGGTCTGAAATTCAGACCGACCGATTGACCCATCCGGTAATGCGGATGCGGAAAGGAAAGTCATGTCAACCATTTTATTTACTGCGTGGGGCTACGAAGTCTCAATTCTTGAATTTGTGGCAGCTACGACCTCATTGCTTGCTGTGATTTTAGGAGCAACAGGCAAAAGAATTACTTGGCCTTGGTGGGCCTTTAGTAGTCTCTTTTACGGAATTTTCTTTTATCAAGTAGATCTCTTTGCTAGTGCGGCGTTGCAATTAGTTTTCATTGTTGCCGCAATCTATGGCTGGTTTGGTTGGGCACCGACAGGTGCGGTTCCTGGTTATATTTCTGGGAGAAACCGCAGAAATATTCTTATAGCCACTTTTGTAAGTGTTGCAGTTTTAGCACCTGTTCTTGCAAACATAGGTGCCGCAGCAACTTGGACTGATGCTTTTATTCTGATTGGTTCTCTCGTCGCCCAATTAATGATGATTTATGAAAAGTACGAAACCTGGATTCTTTGGATTATCGTGGATGTTGTCGGAACAATCCAATATTTGTACCTGGGCTATTGGTTTACTGCCCTGCTTTATGGGATCTTCACGCTTGTCGCGGCATTCGGATGGAAACGTTGGCATGGCTCTCTACGCAATTGATGGCCCTGCTGGCGCAGGCAAGACCACGTATGCAGCACAGCTAGAAGCAGAGTTGTCGGTAACTGGGAGTGTAAAAGTTATCCATATGGATGATCTGTACAACGGTTGGGACAACGCGCTCAGTAATGCGCTGTCAGAAATTTTGGATCGTATTTCAACTGCCCATTTGGCAGGTAGAGAGTTTGTTATAAAGATATTTAACTGGCACACCATGCAGTTTGATCGCGAAGAAACTGTCGCGATATCCGACCACTTAATAATTGAAGGAGTCGGTGCGGCACAGCAAATAGTGCGCGAAACTGGAGCAACAACCTATTGGCTAGATATAGAACCCGAAATTGGTTTACAGCGTGTGTTAAATCGCGATGGCGCACATATCGAACAACAGATGCGCCAATGGCAGGTTGATCAAGAAAAACACTTTGCTAGGGATGAAACTCGTGAAAACTGCGAGTTTAAACTCACTTCATAACTGTTTTGGGCGCGCCCTCGGCACCTGTAACTGGTTCACTCAATAAAATCTGCACATGTCCGATCTGACCGGTGAGCTCATTGATGGGCGCTACCAATTACTGCGTCAAGTCGCTAATGGTGGAATGGCCACAATCTACGAGGCACTAGATACCCGACTTGATCGCAAAGTAGCTGTAAAAATCATGCATGCGCATTTGGCACAAGATGAAGCATTTGTCTCACGCTTTATTCGTGAAGCCAAAGCTGCTGCAGCCCTTACCCACCCAAATATTGTTGCAGTTCAAGATCAAGGTTGGAATCAAAGCGGTATTCCTGCCGTGTTCTTGGTAATGGAATTTATTGAAGGCCACACCCTGCGAGAGTATTTAAATGAACGTGGTCGCTTTGAAGTTAAAGATGCAATCAATTATTTAACGCCGATTTTGTCGGCACTTACCGCAGCACACGACCTAGGTATCGTGCACCGAGATATCAAGCCAGAAAATATTTTAATTTCTAAAGATGGCCGAATCAAGATTGCTGATTTTGGTTTGGCTCGCGGTGAATTAATCGGAACCACCATGACCGCTGAATCCAGTGTGATTTTAGGAAGTGTTTCATACCTATCCCCCGAGCAAGTCCAGCGCGGTATCGCAGATTCACGCAGTGATGTTTACGCCGCAGGAATCGTGGCCTATGAAATGTTTACTGGTGAAAAACCA
>JBIKPC010000004.1:0-29241 GCA_044357675.1 Candidatus Planktophila sp.
TCGCGTCATTGTTGCCTCATTTTCTTCTCACGTTCACCGCGTTCAGCAAATTATTGATGTTGCCGCACACCATGGTCGCAAAGTCGTATTCATTGGTCGCTCCATGGTTCGCAATATGAAAATCGCAGAAGACATGGGTTATCTCAATGTTCCTGCCGATTTAGTAATTGATGCAAAAGATTTGGATCAATATGATGACAATGTTGTTTTAATTTGCACTGGTTCGCAAGGTGAACCAATGGCTGCTTTATCGCGAATGGCTAACGGGGATCACCAGATTCGGGTTGGCGAAGGCGACACCGTGATTTTGGCATCATCTCTGATTCCAGGAAATGAAAACTCGGTCTTTCGAATCATTAATGAATTAACACGTTTTGGCGCGAAGGTTGTCCATAAAGCTAATGCAATGGTGCATGTGTCTGGCCACGCTGCAGCAGGAGAACTGCTGTATTGCTACAACATTGTTAAGCCTAAGTATGTGTTGCCTATTCATGGAGAATGGCGACATCTCAAGGCAAATGCAGAACTTGCAATCCAATCAGGTGTTCCACGTGCCAACACATTCATTATTGATAATGGCGTCGTTATCGACATGGTTAATCATGAGGCTGAAATTGTTGGCGCAATCCCAGTTGGATTTGTATTCGTTGATGGTCAAAGCATCGGCGATATAACTGAAAGTTCATTGAAAGATCGTCGTATTTTGGGTGAAGAAGGATTTATTTCCTGTGTTGTTGTCATTGATTCTCAAAGCGGAAAAATCGTTGCAGGACCAGATATTCATGCACGAGGATTTAATGAAGATGCTGCCATGTTTGATGAGGTCAAGCTTCGTATTGAAAAAGCCCTAGCAGCTGCAGTTGTTGATGGAATCAATGGAACCCATCAGTTATCACAGATCGTTCGCAAAACAATTGGCGGCTGGGTTGGGGGAGAGCATCGTCGAAAGCCGATGATTGTCCCTGTCGTTATTGAAGTGTAAAGCGCGGCGCGCCTAGTAGGTTCCAATTTGTTCACCCTTTACGATCGTGCGTGTGGCTAAAAGAAAAAAAGCAAAATCCAAGACAGGTGCACTAGGCGGAGCACTTGGTCGTGGGATTGGTGCCACATGGCGGTTAATCGCCAAGTCACTTGGTAAGAGTGTTCGCTTTATAGCTCGCGGAGCCAGAGATTTAGATCCAGCACATCAGCGCGATGGAATCGCATTTCTAATTTTAATTGTTGCTTTAATTGCCACCGCCGGAACATGGTTTCATTCTGACAACCTTGTTGGACGAGCGGTTTATTCAGTAATTTATGGCGGGTTTGGTCGTATCGGTTTTCTTTCCCCGCTAGTTCTTATCTACTTTGCATTTAGGCTATTTCGTGTTCCTGAAGACTCAAAAGCCACGGGGCGAATAATTATTGGAACTCTGGCACTTGCTGTTTCATCAACTGGATTGGCGCACTTGCTCAATGGATCAATTGGAACGGGTGCTACAGCAATGCGCGAAGGTGGCGGATGGTTGGGGTACGCAGTTACTCAGCCGCTAGTTGCATTGATGACTTCTGTACTTGCATATCCCGTGCTTGTCATCATTTTCATATTTGGCTTATTGGTTATAACCGCTACGCCTGTATCAGAGATTTTGATTCGGATCACAAACTCTAGTAAATGGTTGTGGTCTAAACGTCCTGAGCGTGCTGAACGAACCGAAGAAGAGTTTGAAATCTCGGAAACGCCAGCCTTTGATACCCCAGTAGTTGCTGCGTGGAACGAACCAGAAGAGGAAGATGAAGAGCTAGACGAGGAAAGTTTTGATGAAGAGTTCACAGTGCCAGTTCCTGTCATGCCTGTTTCGCACGCCAATGAAAATACAGTTGCAGCAAAACGTCCAGAACAGTTATTACTGACGGCAGATAGTAAGTACGAGCTTCCGCCAGCGGATATTTTGCGAGCAGGGCCGGCGGCCAAGGCGAAAAGTAAGGCAAATGAATCTGTTGTAGCTGCATTAACTGAAGTATTTTTGCAGTTTGATATCGATGCACAAGTCACAGGTTTCATGCGTGGACCAACCGTAACGCGCTATGAAGTTGAATTGGGTAACGCTGTAAAGGTAGAACGCATTACCGCACTTGCTAAGAATATTTCATACGCCGTTGCTAGCAGCGATGTTCGAATTCTTTCGCCAATCCCAGGCAAGTCAGCTGTCGGAATCGAGATTCCAAATGCAGATCGCGAAATAGTCGCATTAGGTGATGTTTTGCGCTCAACAGTTGCAGGTCAAGACTTACATCCAATGTTGGTGGCTTTGGGCAAGGATGTTGAAGGTAATTTTGTCTGCGCAAACCTGGCCAAAATGCCACACTTATTAGTAGCTGGTGCAACGGGTGCGGGTAAATCTTCAATGATTAACGCGATGATTACTTCGATATTAATGCGATCAACCCCTGACGATGTGCGACTTGTTCTCATTGATCCAAAGCGGGTAGAGCTAACAGCGTACGAAGGTATTCCACACCTAATTACTCCAATTATTACAAACCCTAAAAAGGCAGCAGATGCATTAACGTGGGTAGTTCGCGAAATGGATTTACGCTACGAAGATTTATCAACATTTGGCTTTAGACACATTGATGACTTCAATAAAGCGGTGCGTGCAGGAAAAGTAGTTCCACCTGCGGGCAGTGATCGCACAGTTGAGCCGTATCCATACCTCCTTGTAATCATTGATGAGTTAGCGGATTTGATGATGGTCGCTGCAAAAGAGGTTGAAGAATCAGTTGTTCGCATTACTCAGTTGGCACGTTCTGCGGGTATTCACCTTGTATTAGCAACACAACGACCATCAGTAGATGTTGTGACAGGGTTAATCAAAGCGAACGTCCCATCACGCCTTTCCTTTGCTACTAGCTCGCTTGCAGATAGTCGCGTTATTTTGGATACACCAGGTGCTGAAAAGCTAGTTGGACAGGGCGATGCTCTGTTTATTCCGATGGGCTCAAGCCGAGCAATAAGAATTCAAGGGGCATATGTTTCTGAACGTGAAATAGAAGCGGTGACTACCCATGTCAAAAAACAGTTAAAGCCGAGATATCGCGATGATGTAACCGCACCTGTTAATCAGATGAAAATGGTTGACAAGGAAATCGGTGATGACCTAGATGTTTTGTGCCAAGCTGTCGAACTTGTAGTTGGGACACAATTTGGTTCGACATCGATGTTGCAAAGAAAGCTTCGAATTGGTTTTGCAAAAGCTGGACGTCTGATGGACTTAATGGAGTCGCGCGGCATCGTTGGGCCATCAGAGGGTTCCAAGGCTCGCACCGTCATGGTTAAGCCCGACGAACTTGATTCTGTGCTCGCAACTTTGCGTAATTATTAACAATGGGTGAACTATTAGGGAGGTGACACTCTTTCACCCCTACTTCTCACGCCTGAATCTATTCACCCCTCATGTGTTCTGCTTTACAGTTAGGTCTCACCCCATCGCCAATTTGAGGATTAATTCATGACTCTTGGTTCGTTGATCACTCAAGCCCGAAAGAGTGCTGGGCTGAGCATTGACGATCTCTCAGAAGCTACAAATATTCGCGGTGCTCTGCTGCGAGAAATTGAAGCAAATAATTTTGTTAATTGTGGGGGAGAAACTTATGCTCGCGGCCACTTGCGAAACATTGCAACCAAATTAGGGGTAGACCCTCAAGTATTTCTAACAGTGTTTGAAGATGAGCAAATGCAAGTTGATCGCTCAATGAAAGATTTGCTTGTTGAAAATAGTGTGATGAAAAAACCAGAAGAAGCCCGTAAAGTTTCCTGGAAAGTGTTAGCAACAATTTCAGTTGCGTCATTATTTGTGGTTGGACTGGGTCAGATAATCATCTCAAACACAGCATCAGTTGATATTCCTGAACCAATTGCATCAGTTTCGGCAACGCCGTCTGAAAGTGCTAAACCTTCACCAGTTACAACTGAACCAACCCCCGAAGAGCAGGCGACTGTTTCTACGGGCACAGGGGTCACGCTAATTATTTCGGCAGAACGCGCAAAAAGTTGGCTCTTTGTCTCTGACGCATCGGGGCGCACATTGTTTAGTGGACAAATTTCTCGTGGCAGCACTAAGACCTTTAGCACCGATGTTTTGCTCAATGTAAAGATTGGTAATGCAGGTGGTGTGGATTTAACTGTTAACGGTAAAAAAGTCGATTCAATCGGTTCTGATGGGGAAGTTGTTAGCGTGTCGTACGGCGTAGATTCTTAATAGCTTAAGACAGGGTAAGATTGCGCAAATGAAGCGCACCGTTGCAGTAGTCACACTTGGATGTGCCCGCAACGAAGTAGATTCCGAAGAACTGGCAGGGCGTTTAGCTGCCGATGGTTGGACTCTGGTCGATGATGTGGAATCTGCAGAGGTTGCTCTTGTCAACACATGTGGGTTTATCGAGTCTGCAAAGAAAGATTCTGTAGATGCCCTACTTGAGGCAAATTCGCTGAAAGGTCATGGGGTAACGCGAGCTGTTGTTGCTGTCGGATGCATGGCCGAGCGTTACGGAAATGAATTAGCAGAGGCGCTTCCAGAAGCGGATGCAATTCTGGGATTTGATGATTACAAAGATATTTCTGCACGCCTGCAAGCAATCATCGCTGGTGAATCCCATACATCACACATCCCACGTGATCGTCGCGCGCTACTGCCAATTGCGCCAGTTGATCGCGCCGATGCACGCGAAAGCGAAGAGTTTTCCAGAAAGCGGTTAGGTAATGCACCGTGGGCTCCACTAAAGATTGCTTCAGGTTGTGATCGACGCTGTTCTTTCTGTGCCATCCCATATTTCCGTGGCTCATTTATTTCTAGACGTCCAACAGACATCATCAAGGAAGCACGCTGGCTGGCTGAAAATGGCGTATCAGAATTGTTCTTGGTCAGCGAAAACACGACTTCATATGGAAAAGATTTAGGCGATCTACAACTGATGGAAAAGATCTTGCCAGATATCGCGGCACTACCTGGCGTTGAGCGAGTTCGTCTTTCTTATTTGCAGCCAGCTGAGATGCGCCCAACTTTGATTCAGGCGATGATTGCAACAGAAAAAACCGCTCCGTACTTTGACTTATCCTTCCAGCACACCAGTCCTACAGTGCTTCGCAGAATGCGTCGCTTTGGCGATAGCGAGAAGTTCTTGCATCTTATTAGCCAAGTTCGTGCGGTGTCACCAGAGGCGGGGATCCGTTCAAACTTTATTGTTGGTTTTCCAGGTGAAACTCAAGCAGATTTTGATGATCTAGCTGACTTTATAACTAAGGCAAAGTTAGATGCCGTCGGTGTATTTGGATATTCAGATGAGGACAACACCGAAGCACTCAACCTTTCTGACAAAATCGATGCTGATGTGATTGCCCAGCGGGTTGAAACGCTGTCTTCGTTAGCTGATGAAATGGTTTCACTACGCGCACAAGCCCGAATTGGTGAGAATGTGCGGGTTCTAATCGAAGATGAAGATCTGCAAGAGGGCCGGGCAGCACATCAGGGACCTGAGGTAGATGGCACAACAACATTTATTGGCACAGATTTCAAAGTCGGACAGTATGTTGATGCTGTTGTAATTGATTCGATGGGCGCAGATTTGGTTGCCAAGCCAGTATGAAACTTCCAGCTTTTATAACTCCTAATTTCATCACAGTGATGCGCTTACTTTTTGTTCCAGTAGGTGCCTATACGCTTTTTAAAAATGGCGGTGATGATCCAACATGGCAATACATTTCGTGGTGCGTTTTCTTTATCCTTGGAATGTCAGATGTGCTAGATGGAAAGTTAGCAAGAAGCCGCGGCACTATTACGAAATTTGGTGAGTTTCTAGATCCAGTTGCTGATAAATTCATGATTGGTACGGCGATGGTTTCCTTGTCTGTACTAGGAAGAATGCCCTGGTGGATCACATGTGTGATTTTATTCCGAGAAATTGGAATCACATTATTTCGACTAGCTGTTATTAAACGGGGAGTTATCCCAGCTAATAAGGGTGGCAAGATCAAGGCCACGCTGCAAAACTTTGGTGTTGGCTTCTATGTGCTGCCTTTAAGCACAGATCTCTACTGGTTCCGAGATGGTTTTATGTATATTGCCGTGATACTCACTATCTATACCGGTGCGTATTATGTAAAATCAGCCTTCACTCACAAACCGTGAACTAGGCCAATCGTCAGTTGGGAAAGGCTACGCAGATGGCGTTATCAAATGAGATTCTTGGCTTTGCTGCCGAGATCGTTGATCATCTGCGTGAACGCGGCGAAACAATTAGCACCGCAGAATCGCTGACTGCAGGATCTGTAAGTTCGGCAATTGTTACTATTGCCGGAGCATCAGATGTATTTGTCGGTGGAACAACCGCCTATCGTGACGAGATCAAGATTTCCCACTTGAATGTGGATGCAGAGCTGATTGAAAAGCACACAGTCATCAGTGAAGAGGTCGCAGTTGCAATGGCTAAGGGTGCAATGAAATCCTTCGGGACTACATGGGCTATTGGCACGACCGGAGTTGCTGGCCCTAACCCACTAGATGGTTATCCCGTGGGTGTCGTATGGGTGGCTATCGAAGGCCCAATTAGCCACACAATCGAATTAGCCTTATCGGGTGATCGTGAATCTGTGCGAAACGCAGCTACATCAAGCGCGATTGCCACCTTTGCGCGTATCCTTAGACATCGTTCATAGACAAGACATTAAGAGATCGACAATTGAAGGGAGTATGACAATGGTTCTAGTTCGTGAAGCTATTGGCCAAACCCTTCGTTCTGCACGCACCCAACAAGGTCGCACATTGCGCGATGTTGCTCGCGATGCACGAGTTTCTCTTGGATATTTATCCGAGGTTGAGCGCGGACAAAAAGAAGCATCCTCTGAATTACTCAATGCAATTTGCGTAGCATTAGGACTATCTCTTTCTGGCGTTTTTAGCGATGTATCTGCAGAGCTCAAGAGCCGTGAGGGCGTAACTCTCACTGTTGTCGATGCCGCTTAATAAGTACGCGCCACAAGTAGCAACCCACCGCCGTACACAAGTAGCCATTCTTGAGGCCACAAAACAATTAATTGCAACAACAGGCTTAAAAAAGATGTCCATGATTGAAATCGCAGATGTTTCCGAAGTTTCTCGTGCAACTTTGTACAACCATTATCGCGACAAGGACAGTGTCATACGCGCCTTGTGTGAATCTGAAATGCAACGGCTTGTTGTGATTGCGCAAGCGGCACCAGATGCAACCGCGGCCTTAGAACAAATATCAATCGAAATTTCTGGTGACACGGCATTAGCGGCTATGCGTATACAAGATCCTGAATCATTAACGATTGCCTTAGCGGCCCAAAGTGACACCTTGTGGAGAGCATTTTCTATTGCCATGGCTCACTTGCTGGGCAACGAAAAAAGCGAACTGGCAACACGTTGGTTAATCGGACAAGCTCTACATCCGATTAGTTCTACGCAATCACGTGCACAAGCAGAAGCAATCACCGCAATTGCGAATCTCTGATCTGCGCGAACGCATCACCTTGTCATTTGGTGATGCATGGGCGCCCTCATTTTCAGCAGATATTGCATTGTCTGAATTAGGTAGCAAGAGCGTGAACGAAGCCTTGGCTGCAGGGTTTGAACCAGATGTTATTTGGAAAGCGGTGTGCAAAGCGCATCCAAGTGAGACAGAAAAGCACAGATACTAAAAATGCCAGTTAACGCCCATCGCTACACACAAGACCTGAACAACCCCGCACTTGTTCTTGTGCATGGTTTGGGTTCAGCCGGAAACATTTGGAAGACACTTGTCCCACAATTAGTTGAGGAGTTTACGGTCTATGCCATTGATCTTCCAGGACATGGCGATGCACCACTTGTAGATGATGAAGAAATGGACCCACGTTCCCTTGCCCAAGCGATAGTTGATTACATGGTTTCTCAATCAGGTGTTGAAACAATGCACGTTGCCGGAAACTCCCTTGGGGGATGGATTGCATTAGAGATGGCAGCGGTTGCTCCGGATAATGTTTTAAGTGTTACCGCATTAGCCCCAGCTGGTTTATGGCATGAACAACCACCACGAAAGTTCCCACCAAGTCTTGATGCCCGAATCCTGGCGAAGATCTCGCAGTACTTCATGAAGACTGCCTATCGAATTCCTTTACTAAAGGCAATTGGTTATAAAAAGATTACACACTTGTGGCGAGAATTGAGTTTTGAGTCTTGTCGTGATTCAGTAATCGCGATGGCGCGATCAAAGGGATATATGCCGATGTGGCATGGTGCTAATGGGCGCAGGTTTGAATCTGTAGTGCCGGAAAAAGTAAAGCTTTCAGTTATTTTTGGAGATGAAGATCTAACTTTGCCAGAAGAGATTGCACAAGAAAAAGCCGTTGCACCTGCACACTCTCGGTGGATCATCGTCGATAACTGTGCGCATGTGATTATGTGGAACTATCCGTCATTAACTGTTGAACTGATTAAGAAAACTGCACTGATGGCGTCATAGAAGCGCCTTAGCAAAATACCTCTAGTACCCAAGGATTTTTCTCATCTCCTTTAATTAATTCACATTCAAATTTCTGTTCAACAATTGCTTGTAATTCTTGTGGAGTCTTTGGTATCTGGGTGGCCTTCAATAGTTCATGAGTCACTTCGCCGCGAGTCTTTTTGGACATATGGGTAATTACCTTTTTGACACCATCGACCTTAGTAAAGACTTTAATTTCTACCGTTATGGCAACGGGGGATTGCCACACTGCTTGGTAGGTAGAAGATCGACAATCAATAATTAATTCTGATTCAGCACCATCTAGTACCCGTGCAACCTGGGTAGCCATTTTTTTATTGTTAATCTTTTCCTTGTAAGGCTCGATCAGATCCATGGGGCGCACGACCCCGTATTTGGCCGAGATGATTGCGATTGATTGCGCACCCAACTCTTGTTGCGCCTTCGTTAGGCGAACCCATCCCAAGGCGGCATAGAGGACCCCTGTGTAGACCTGAATAGCTGGGCCAGGGGAGACTGATTTCTTCTCAGATGGCGGCAGCAGGATTAACACCGGCCCAGTATGCCGTTGCGACACGCGCTCAGCCTGTCAGTGCCGCCTGGTACCTTTCGAACAGATGTTCGGATAAACTTTCCGGGTACAACCAGAGCGGTTCCAACCTCCGCCTGCAGCACTTCTCCACACGCGTTGTGGAGCTTCTGCAGACCGTCGTTGGGTCTCCGTACCTTCTGGGCCGCACACCAAACGAACTGCACAACGCAGGACGTTCTATCGAAAGGAATGTACGTGGCTACTGAAAAAAGTAATAAAGCAAACGATGCAGCACAAGACAAAGCCAACATTGAACGCCACAAGGCGTTGGATACAGCCCTAGCCCAGATCGAACGTCAATTTGGTAAAGGCGCAGTAATGAAGATGTCAGAGCGACAGAACACAGTGATCGAAGTAATTCCAACTGGTTCTATTGCACTCGATATCGCACTTGGTATTGGTGGACTTCCTCGCGGACGTGTTGTTGAAATTTACGGACCAGAATCCTCAGGTAAGACAACTCTTACATTGCATGCAATCGCTAATGCTCAAAAGGCTGGCGGCATCTGTGCATTCATCGATGCAGAGCATGCATTTGATTCAGAGTATGCAAAGAAGCTCGGCGTCGATATTGATGCACTATTGGTTTCACAACCAGATACCGGTGAGCAAGCTCTAGAAATCATGGACATGCTTATTCGTTCAGGTGCACTTGATCTTGTTGTCGTTGACTCAGTTGCAGCACTTGTTCCTCGCGCAGAAATCGAAGGCGAGATGGGTGATTCACATATGGGTCTTCAGGCGCGTTTGATGTCACAAGCACTTCGTAAGATCACTGGCGCACTTCACCAATCAAAGACAACAGCAATCTTTATTAACCAGTTGCGCGACAAGATCGGTGTCTTCTTTGGTTCTCCAGAGACAACAACAGGCGGAAAGGCGCTTAAGTTCTACGCCTCAGTTCGCCTAGATATCCGTCGCATTGAAACACTTAAGGATGGCACAGAGTCTGTTGGTAACCGTACCCGCGTAAAGGTTGTTAAGAACAAGATGGCTCCACCATTTAAGCAGGCAGAGTTCGACATTATTTACGGCACAGGAATTTCACGCGAAGGCTCATTGATTGATATGGGTGTTGAAATCGGTGTTGTTAAGAAGTCTGGTGCTTGGTACACATACGAGGCAGATCAGCTTGGTCAGGGTAAGGAAAATGCACGCGCATTCCTACTTGATAACCCCGATCTAGCTAATGAGATCGAGAACAAGATCCGCGAACACTTTGTTCCAGTTGAGGTCGATCCAGCGCTCGTTGCTGCAATTGATGAGGCTGCCGCAGAGGTGGATTTCTAAGCTCCAATGTTGGAGTTCAACAAGGTTGACCACGAGGCTGACCCTTACTCGATCGCAAACACCATCGCACTTAATGCTTTGGTTGCGCGCGCCAAGAGTAAGGGTGAGCTTCTGGCTCACTTAAAAAAGCGTGGGGTAGAAGATGATGTTGCCCAGGCAACTATCTTTCGCCTTCAAGAAAATGGTTTGATCAATGATTCAGAGTTTGCCAAGGCATGGACGCAATCACGCCATACCTCCAAGAAGTTATCCAAGCGAATAATCGCTGGCGAACTTCGCACAAGGGGAGTAGATCAATTTAGTATTGATCAGGCACTTGATGAGATCGATGATGAGTCTGAGTATCGAACCGCGTTTTCATTGGGAATGAAGAAGTACAACACTATGAGTCGACTTGAACCAGAAGTTCAGATTCGTAGAATTCAATCTCTGTTACAAAGAAAAGGTTTTTCTTTTCCGACAATTGCTCGAGTTATTCGCGAGCTAGATGTTCAGTCAGACGAGCTGCAGTAGCAACCACAGCAGCGGCATGAATGCGGCCAGGTTGACGTCCTAGACGTTCGATCGGGCCGCTTATGCTTACTGCAGCAATTACCTTGCCATTTGGTGCGCGAACAGGTGCAGACACAGATGCAACACCAGCTTCACGTTCTCCCACAGATTGCGCCCAACCGCGACGACGATCAGCTGCAAGTTGGGCTGCGGTAAATCTGGCATTAGTTAACCCGCGGTGAATTTTTTCTGATTCTTCCCACGCCAGGAGAATCTGTGCAGCAGATCCGGCCTGCATCGTTAGCGCTGCACCAACAGGGACAGAGTCACGCAATCCCGATAAACGTTCTGCCACAGCCACACAGATACGCAGATCACCTTGACGGCGGTACAACTGCGCGCTTTCACCTGTCGCATCGCGCAGTGCGGCTAAGGCGGGTGCTGCAGCAGCCAATAAACGATCTTCACCGGCGGCAGCACCTAATTCACCTGAGCGAGGACCTAAAACAAAGCGCCCAGTTAAATCACGTGCCACTAGACGATGGAACTCAAGTGCCACAGCTAAGCGGTGGGCGGTTGGGCGAGCAATGCAAGTAGCGGCAACTAGTTCAGCAAGTGAATGCGGGCCAGCCTCTAGTGTGCTTAAAATTGCCACGGCTTTATCTAAGACGCCAACTCCGCTATTCTGTCTGCTCATAGAGTGATATTAGCATCTCAGTATCTGATATCACAACTGGCAGGGTAAGGAGAAAACAATCGTGGGTAAAACGCTAGCCGAGAAGATTTGGGCAGAGCATGTAGTTCGCGCAGCACAAGGCGAACCAGATCTGATTTACATCGATCTACATTTAATCCACGAAGTAACTAGCCCACAGGCATTTGATGGGTTGCGCCTTGCAGGACGCGCGGTTCGACGTCCCGATTTAACTATTGCCACAGAAGATCACAATGTTCCAACATTAAATATTGATAAGCCAATCGCAGATCCAGTTTCAAAGCTGCAGGTCGATACATTGCGCGCAAACTGCGCAGAGTTTGGTCTTCGAATTCACTCGCTTGGAGATAAAGATCAAGGAGTTGTTCACGTTGTTGGACCACAACTTGGCGTAACTCAACCCGGAATGACAATTGTGTGCGGAGATTCGCACACATCTACGCATGGCGCTTTCGGTGCACTTGCTTTTGGTATTGGAACTTCTGAGGTTGAACATGTACTGGCAACTCAAACCTTGCCTTTGCAGCGACCAAAGACGATGGCCATCAATGTAGAAGGCTCATTAAAGCCAGGTGTTACTTCTAAGGACATTATTCTTGCGATCATTGCAAAAATCGGAACAGGTGGCGGCCAAGGCTATGTCATCGAATACCGAGGCAGTGCAATTCGTGCCCTGTCAATGGAATCACGCATGACTGTATGCAACATGTCCATCGAAGCAGGAGCTAGAGCAGGTTTAATTGCTCCCGATCAAACAACATTTGATTACATCAAGGGTAAGCCACATGCACCAGAAGGTTTTGATGCAGCAGTTGCTTACTGGTCCACACTATTTACAGATGCAGATGCACAATTTGATGTTGAAGTGGATTTGAATGCAGATGAACTAGAGCCATTTGTTACTTGGGGAACTAACCCGGCTCAGGGTTTGCCGCTTAATTCTGTAGTTCCAAATCCAGCAGATATCGCAGACACCGAACAACGCACTGCAGCCGAGCGCGCACTTGTTTATATGGGTCTAGAAGCGGGTACTCCACTTAAAAAGATAGCGATTGACACTGTTTTCTTGGGTTCATGCACCAACGGTCGTATTGAAGATTTACGTGCAGCTGCAGATGTTTTAAAGGGCAAGAAGATTGCATCGACATTGCGCATGCTTGTTGTTCCAGGATCAGCGCGCGTTCGGCTTGAAGCAGAGGCAGAAGGTTTAGATAAGGTCTTTCTTGCGGCAGGTGCAGAATGGCGTAACGCGGGATGTTCGATGTGTCTTGGCATGAATCCAGATCAGCTTGCAGTCGGTGAGCGTTCTGCATCAACTTCCAACCGTAATTTTGAAGGTCGCCAAGGTAAGGGCGGTCGCACACACTTAGTAAGTCCACTAGTCGCAGCTGCGACAGCGTTACGTGGAACTCTGTCCTCACCTGCGGATCTGTAAGGAGCTATTCACAATCATGGAAAAATTTATTAAGCACACAGGTACTGGAGTACCACTTCGTCGTAGCAATGTTGATACAGATCAAATCATCCCTGCCGTTTATTTGAAGCGAGTAACTAGAAGTGGTTTTGAGGATGGTTTATTTGCTGCGTGGCGCAATGATCCTGAATTTGTTTTGAATAAGGATGCTTTCAAGAGTGGCACGGTTCTTATTGCAGGAGCAGATTTTGGAACAGGTTCTTCACGTGAGCATGCAGTATGGGCGTTGCAGAATTATGGTTTTAAAGTTGTTATTTCTAGCCGCTTTGCCGATATCTTCCGAGGAAATTCGCTAAAGGGTGGATTGCTAACAATCATTGTGGATCAAGCCGAAGTAGAAGCGATGTGGGCCGCTGTTGAAGCAGATCCTTCAGTTGCAATTACCGTGGACCTTGAAACCCGCACCGTAGGCTATGGCGCGAAGAGTTTGGCCTTTGATATCGATGATTACACCCGCTGGCGTTTGATGGAGGGTTTGGATGACATCGGTTTGACCCTAAAACAGACTGATTCCATTGATTCTTTCGAGAAGAATCGTCCTACATACAAGCCAACCACACTTCCAATTCGCTCTTAAGGGTTCAAAACAAGCGTAAAACAAAGGTTTTGAGCATGGGTGAGATTCTATGTGCTCAACCCTCAATCTTGTATGTAGAGTTTTCTACGCATAAAAATTGCGCTTTTTAAGTAAATGCAGCAAAAATAAAAAATGCGACACGCGCATTTCAATAACCTCATCACCCCATCTATGCGCGTAAGTTTATGAACACGTTAAGCAGTTGCTTAACATTTACGCGTAAATAAGGGGATTTCAATGAATAAGGCCCAATTCATTGCTGCGTTAGCACCACACTTCAACGACAGCAAGAAGGAAGCAGCACACGCTGTAGATATCGTTTTTGACACAATCGTTCGTAACCTTTCAAAGGGCGAAGATGTAATGATCAACGATTTCGGTAAGTTCAAGAAGGTTGATCGCAAGGCACGTATGGGTCGTAACCCATTTACTGGCGAGACAATCAAAATCAAGGCATCAAAGAAGGCACGCTTCCTACCTGCAAAGGCACTTAAGGAAGTTATCGCTGGAGATCGCAAGCTTGCTCCAGCACCAAAGCCAGAGCCAAAGGTAGTTGCTAAGCCAGCTGCAAAGAAGGCAGCACCAAAGAAGGCAGCGAAGAAGGTTGTCAAGAAGACAGCTAAGAAGGTTGCTAAGAAGTCTCCTGCTAAGAAGAAGCCAGCAGCGAAGAAGGTTGTAAAGAAGGCAAAGAGAAAATAATTCTCTCGCTTAAAAAACGGGGCTGGCTAACGCTAGCCCCGTTTTTGCATGTAACGCACTATTATTAAGGCCATGACGGAGTACAAGATTTCATATGCTCCGCCCCGAGGAAATCCACTCGGGACCAACCTTGCTTTCAAGGTGGGAACCAAGGTAGTTATTCCGCTCCTTAACCTAGTAGGAAAAAAAGTGTGGCGCGGTGGAGAAAATCTCCCCAAGAGTGGCAAAGCAATCGTCGCCAGTAACCATGTTTCATATTTGGATGTTTTGTTTCTTACACACTTTTTGTATCGCAATGGACGTGCTCCGCGTTACATTGGTAAAGAAGGTGTATTTAAGGTTCCTGTCATTGGAAAAATAATTCTTGCAGCGGGCATGGTTCCAGTTGCCCGCGAAAGCAAGGATGCATCCAAAGCTTTAGATTATGCAGTACGACTATTAGAGCTAGGGCATTGTGTTGGTGTTTACCCAGAAGGAACTTTAACTAGAGATGCACATGGCTGGCCGATGGTTGCAAAAACAGGGCTGGCACGATTAGCAATTGCCACCCGTACTCCAATAGTTCCTATTGCTCAGTGGGGTTCGCAGATTGTCATGCCAACGTACGAGAAGAAAATAAAGTTTTTTCCCAGAACTCCCATAAAAGTGTTAGTGGGAAAACCGTTGGATTTATCCGCCTGGTATGGAAAAGATAATGACGCAGATGCCTTGCGTGAAGCTACGGCTTTTGTCATGCGGGAACTGACAAATCTCTTGGAAGAACTTCGTGGAGAAAAACGTCCCCTAGAAATTTTTGATCCACATACCTCTAATCTTCCGCGCACAGGAAACTTCAAGAAAGAAAAGAAAAGATGAGCAAGGTAGTTGTCCTTGGTGCTGGCCAATGGGGAAGTACTTTGGCCCAGGTTTTGTGTGATGCGGGTAATCACGTCTTGTTGTGGGGACGCAATCAAGATGTAATCGACGAGATCAACAATCACCACACAAATTCATATTACTTAGATGCAAACACCCTTCCAGTTGGACTTAAAGCAACAACTAACCTTAAAGAAGCCTTTGATTATTCAAATATTTACATTTTGGCGGTACCAGCACAGACTTTGCGCGAGAATCTAAAGAGCTGGAAGCCATTGGTGCAGCCAGGTGCGATTTATGTCAGTTCACTAAAGGGTATTGAATTAAGCACGATGTCTCGTATGACAGAGATTATTCACGAGGTGATGGAGACTGAGAACATCGCGATTATTACCGGCCCCAACCTGGCCAATGAGCTTATTTTGCGCCAGCCAGCAGGTGCAGTTTCTGCAGCATCCACAACTGCTTTGGCCGAAAAAGTTCAACAACTCTTTGCAACCCCTTACTACCGTGTGTATACATCCGTCGATGTTTTAGGGTGCGAATTAGCCGGAGCGATAAAAAGCGTGATTGCACTTGCAGTTGGAATTTCAATTGGATTAGGTTTTGGTGAAAATACCCAAGCGATGTTGATTACACGTGGGCTTAACGAAGTAGCACGGTTGTGTGCCGCACATAATGCAGATCCATTAAGTGCGGCTGGTTTGGCCGGCATGGGAGATTTAGTAGCCAGTTGTGGATCTCCACTTTCTCGAAATCGAACATTTGGAGAAGTTCTTGGTCGCAGCGGATCGATGGAAGTTGCGCGTACCCAAGTAGCTAAGACCGTCGAAGGCGTTGCTTCATCTAGTGCAATTCTTGAGATTGCACACCGCGTAGGCGTCGAAGTGCCGGTAATCGAGGCAGTCGCTGATGTGGTTTCGGGGATGATCACACCCACAGAAGCATTAGATCGCTTGATGGAGATAACTACCAAAGCCGAAAACTTTATTCGGTGAGCAAACAAGTAATCGCAATAATTTGCGGTGGGCCCAGTAGCGAACACGAGGTTTCGTGTGTATCGGCAGGGGGAGTGCTCAAGGGTCTCGACAGAGAACGTTTTGATCCTTTATTGATTGGAATCACCAAGACCGGCACGTGGGTTGCACTGCCAATTGATTATCAATTAGAGATCATTAACAAGCAGATGCCAGTAATTGAAGATAACGGACAACACATTGAAGTGAGTGAGTCAGGATTATCACTCGACGGTCAGTTACTCGATATTGATTGCGTTTTCCCGGTTTTGCACGGTGAATTTGGCGAAGATGGAAAAATTCAGCACCTGTTAGATGAAGCTGAACTTGCCTATGTTGGCAGCGGTGTCAGCGCATCAGCGCAGGCGATGGATAAGGCCGTTGCGAAACTACTTTTTGCAGCAAGCGGCATGAAGGTTGCCGACGGAGTTGCAGTGAGCGCGCATGATTGGCAAAGCGCAGTTGACTCACTGAGCTATCCAGTTTTTGTAAAACCCTCTAGCGGTGGTTCGAGCCGTGGTACCCATAAAGTTAAAAGTTCTGCTGATTTGAAATCAGCCATTACCGATGCCTTGCTCTATGACAGTAAAGTTTTAATTGAAACAGCCATTATTGGCCGAGAGATTGAGTGCGCAGTTCTAGAGCGAGACGGCATGGTTGAGGCATCGATCGTCGGCGAAATTATTGTTAATCCGAAATTCGAATTCTATGATTTTGAAGCTAAATACTTAGATGATGCAACCACCGTCAGAATTCCGGCTGATATTCCAGAAATAGATGCAGATGAGATTAGGCGACTTGCTGTTGCAGCATTTCATGTATTGGGATGTTCCGGCCTTGCGCGTTGTGATTTTTTCTACACACATGATGGCGAAATAATCATTAATGAAGTCAACACTATGCCTGGATTTACGGGCACTTCGGTTTACCCAAAATTGTGGCAAGCATCAGGGGTAACGTACACAGAGTTGATTTCAGCGCTTATAGATACAGCGCTGTCTTCTTAGGCCGCTTCTACTAGCTGAGGTGTGTAACGGGACAGGTCAGTGTGCGAGTAATTCCTGGCACACCCTGAACCTTTGACAGCACTAGTCGTCCGAAATCTTCCATGCTTGATGCTTCTGCACGCATGATTACATCGTAAGGACCAGTGACACCTTCTGACAGTGTTACACCAGGGATCTTTGCAACTGCATCTGCAACTCCTGTTGCCTTGCCAACTTCAGTTTGAATCAGAATGAAAGCTTGTACTGACATGTGAGGTCCTTTCTGGTCGAGGCTCAAACGCTACCGCAGAAGGGCACTAACTCTCTAGTCGATTAGGCTAGGCGGTATGAACTTCGATGAGGCGGGCGTAATTTCTGCTTTGGCGCGCATATTTGGGGCGACTCATCGTGGTGTCGAAATCGGAATCGGCGATGATGCCGCGGTTGTTGCAACAACTGAACGAACTGTTATCACATCAGACATGGCCGTTGAAGGTACGCATTTTTTAACCGCATGGAGCAGTGCATTTGATATTGGTCGCAAGATAACCGCTGCAAATTTGGCAGATGTGTACGCCATGGGCGGTTCACCGAAATTTCTGGTAGCTGCAGTAACTCTTACCGGCACCGAAACTATGGAATGGATTGAAGAACTAGCAGAAGGTATTGCACATGAGGCAAAAAGTTGTGGTGCTTTCGTTGTGGGTGGGGATTTGGCTAAGGGGCCTTGCATAGTCATTTCGATTACAGCAATTGGGGAAGTTGATACTCCGATTACTCGATCTGGCGCCAAGGTTGGCGATTTAATTTATATATCTTCCCTGCCAGGATGGTCTGCCGCTGGGCTTTCATTAATTGAAAAGGAGTTAGATGATGATCTTGCCCTTCATGCAGTTTCCGAATACTGCGCACCAACAGTTGATTATGCCGCAGCGATTCAGTATTCAAATAGCAAAGCACATTCGATGTGCGACGTTAGTGACGCGCTGATTATTCAAGCAGAACAAATAGCTGCTGCATCAGGCGTTGCCTTGAAATTTGACCAAAAATTAATTGACAAGCACCCAGAGTTCTCGACTTTGAATGAGTTGGCTAATAGCCACAATGCCGATGTGTGGCAATGGATATTTGCAGGTGGAGAAGATCATGTCTTTTTGGCAACCGGAATCGGATTGGATGGATTTTGTGTTGGGGAAGTAATTGCTGGCTCTGGAGTTCTAGGAGCAGAAATGAAAAAAGCGCCAGATACCTGGCGCCATTTCAATTAACAATGAAGAAAAACTAGCGAGTGACTTTTCCTGCCTTCAGGCATGAAGTACAAACGTTTTGACGCTTTGGTGTTCCAGCAACAAGTGTGCGAACGCGCTGGATGTTTGGATTCCAACGACGACGTGTCTTAACCTGTGAGTGAGAAACATTGTTTCCGAAGCTGGGCCCTTTGCCACAGATATCGCATGTTGATGCCACAGCGGTACTCCCTTTAACTTTTCTATTGAACTCGTTCCAATGGGAACAGGGCGTAAGGGTACCCCGTAGGCAGGGGAGGAAGCCAATCACCGCTGAGCGTGGAACGAGCGTGGGCGTGAGTTAGGCAACATGAGGGGTAGCCCAAGGATTTTTTGATGTGGCCTCACCTGTTCACGCGCAAAATTGCCTGTGAGCCTGTACAGCAGCTCAGAATTGGAGAACTAGGCCGATGAACTCCCTAGATCTAGCTAGATGGCAGTTCGCCATCACAACCGTTTACCACTTCCTTTTTGTACCGATCACAATCGGTATGGGATTTCTTGTCGCAGGTCTGCAAACAGCTTGGTATCGCACTGGGAAACTGCAATATCTTCGAGCGACTAAATTTTTCGGGAAACTTTTTCTCATCAACTTTGCTATCGGTGTTGTCACCGGAATTGTCCAGGAGTTTCAGTTTGGCATGAACTGGTCTTCATATAGCCGTTTCGTAGGTGACATCTTTGGTGCACCGCTTGCTATTGAAGGTTTGCTCGCGTTCTTCTTAGAGAGCACATTCTTGGGATTGTGGATTTTTGGTTGGGATCGACTGCCCAAGAAGTTACACCTTGCGAGTATTTGGTTAGCCGCAACCGGCACAGTTCTATCTGCTTACTTTATTTTGGCCGCAAATGCCTGGATGCAACATCCAGTTGGCTATGTTTTAAATGCTGAAAAGGGTCGCGCAGAATTGGTTGACATCAAAGCTGTTTTGACGCAGAAAACCGCAGTCACTGAATTTCTTCACACAATTCCATCAGCAGCATTTGCTGGTGGTGCATTCATGGCCGGAATTTCGGCCTACCTGATTCTAAAAAAGAAGGATGAACTTTTAGCACGATCAACCTTTAAATTGGGTGCGATCACCATGTTAGTAAGTTTTGTTTTGGTATTCATCACTGGAGATATAACTTCACGCGTGATGACCGAACAACAACCTATGAAGATGGCGGCAGCTGAGGCGCTCTACACCACTCAGGAAAATGCGCCATTCTCCTTGCTAACTATTGGAACACTAGATGGATCTAGATCTGTATTTCAGATTGGTGTTCCTTCGATGCTTTCCTTTATGTCTACTGGAAACTTCAATGGCGTCGTTGAGGGAGTTAATGATCTCGAAGCTAAGTACGATGCTCAATATGGCCCTGGGGATTACACACCCAATGTGCCTCTTGCCTATTGGTCCTTCCGCTTAATGATTGGCTTTGGATTTTTAGGATTGCTCTTTGTACTGCTTGCAATGCGGGGCTTGCGCCGCGGGGCAACACCTAAGGGCAAGTGGTTCGCTCCAGCTATGTATTCACTTCCATTCATTCCTCTGCTGTCCATTTCATTTGGCTGGATTTTCACCGAGACAGCACGTCAACCATGGGCTGTATTTGGATTAATCAAAACAGCAGATGGAGTGAGCGCAGTTGTCTCAGCGGGAGCGGTTTTGTTCACAATGATCGTCTTCACATTGTTATACGGAGTTCTCGCATTCATTGAAATCGGACTTACATTGAAAGTTATCAAGAACGGCCCAGCAGAAGAGTTCGATTACGAAGATCCTCAGCTTGGTGGTTCTGAAGACAAACAACTAGTGATGGCCTACTAAGAAAGGAGTATGGAAATGACTTTTCAAACAACATGGTTTTTGCTCATTGCTGTTCTGTGGGTTGGATACTTCATCCTTGAAGGTTTCGACTTCGGCGTCGGCATGCTTCTTCGCTTTGTTTCCAAAAATGAAGCAGATCGTCGCGCTGTTCTAACAACACTTGGTCCTGTGTGGGATGGCAACGAGGTGTGGTTACTTGTTGCAGGAGGTGCAACCTTTGCTGCATTCCCAGAGTGGTATGCAACTTTGTTTAGCGGATTCTATTTACCGTTATTCCTGATCCTTGTCTCGCTCATTGTTCGTGGTGTTTCATTTGAATATCGAAGCAAGTACGGCAAAGCACAATGGAGACAGCGATGGGATATCGCAATCCTCATCAGCAGCACCATCCCTGCACTTTTGTGGGGTGTTGCATTTGCAAATATCGTCCGTGGAGTTCCTATCGAGAGAGCTGAGAGCGGTTCACTCGAGTACGTAGGTGGATTCTTTAATCTCTTAAATCCATATGCGTTACTAGGTGGTGTTGTAACTTTGACAGTTTTCCTTACGCA
This sequence comes from Candidatus Planktophila sp., assembly GCA_044357675.1. Lineage (GTDB taxonomy): Bacteria > Actinomycetota > Actinomycetes > Nanopelagicales > Nanopelagicaceae > Planktophila. The sequence goes on from JBIKPC010000004.1 coordinate 20,850, forward strand.
CGGAGCTGTCTTCCTATCCCTTAAGACAACGGGTTCGATTCGCGACAAAGCTCACGAAATAGCCAAACTTTCAGGTGTGGTTGCAGCTGTTGCTGCAGTTTCATTCTTGGTGTGGACTAATTTGATGCTGCCTGAACTCAACACAACAGTCTTGATTCTTTCCACCGCAGTTGCACTTTTATGGGTGGCTGGAATGATTGCCAATCTCAAGCGTAGAGAGGGCTGGTCATTCATCTTCTCTGCGGCAACGATTGCAACCTTTGTTTCAACTCTATTTTTCGCCTTGTATCCACGTGTTATGCCTAGTTCTTTGGGTTCTCAGTTTGATCTCACAATTACAAATGCATCTAGCACCGATTACACGCTCAAGGTGATGACAGTGGTTGCTTTGGTTATGACCCCAATAGTTCTTGTTTACCAAGGTTGGACTTATTGGGTATTCCGTAAACGTGTTAGCGCATCTCAGATCGCAAACCCTGAACATGGCGTTCTCGATGTAGTTAGCCATACGCTTCATAAGTGAAATCGAATAATCTGCGGCTACTTTTCCAAAGGGGCGGTAGCCGCAGACTTTTCTTTGTATCAGCAGTCGGCGCAATCATTTGGTCAGCAATAATTGTTGCTAGCGCACTTGTTTTAGCTCGAGTAATCGTTGCAGTGATTAACGTAGATGCTTCGGCCTTCTCGCTTATTAGCCTATTGGCTGCGCTTTGGGCTTTTCGCGCAATTTTTCAATCTGGTTTTGAAATGTGGTGCTCTAAGCAAGCGGTCACAATTAAGCGGGAAATTCGCGCCGAAGTCACATCTGCTTTAGATGCCTACGCACATGTACCACCATCATTAATAAGTACCCTGCTAGTCAAGGGCCTGAACTCTTTAGATATCTACTTAGGAAGATTCTTGCCTCAATTATTCTTTGCATCAGTTACGCCCTTTGTCGTAATTGCGACGATGTTTTTACTGGATCCGCTATCGGGATTCATTGCAGTATTTACATTGCCACTCATTCCCATATTCGGAGCTTTGATCGGAAAGTACACAGCTGATTCGGTCAATAAAAAGTGGAGAAGTCTTGGCTCCCTATCAGCATATTTTGAAGATTCATTACGTGGGTTTGTAACACTCAAAATCTTTGGCCGGCACAAATCTCAGGCACAGCGCATAGAGGAAATGGGGGATCGGTATACCCAAGAGACTATGACGGTGTTAAGAATTTCATTTCTTTCGGCCTTAGCGCTCGAACTTGTCGCAACTATTTCTGTGGCCTTAATTGCCGTATCAGTCGGGCTTCGCTTAGTTGATTCAAAAATGGGATTTATTACCTCACTTGCGGTTTTAATTCTCGCTCCAGAGGTTTACTTCCCACTGCGCAATGCAGCATCACTATTCCATGCCTCTGCAGATGGCACCGAGGCTTTAGAACAGCTGGCAAATCTGCGGGCAGATAAGAATCAAATACCCGAACAGACAACAGTAGATTTTTCTCTAGTTGATTCAATCTCGTGGGATCAATGGGGGATGCACATCACGGGTCGCTCATCATGCTCGATTGCACCGAGAACAATTAATTCTGGGGACATTCACTTCATTGTTGGCGAGTCTGGAATCGGAAAGAGCACTTTCGCGCTTAATCTTTTAGGGATTCGTAATGATGCTGGGGTTGTTGTCCGCTCACAAGGACAAGCTCATGCTTTAGATGCCTCTTTAAAGCAATCGTGGTTCACAACAATTGGCTGGGTCCCACAGCAACCCCAATTGGCACATGGCTCTCTTCGTCAGCAGTTTCAATTGATTTCTCCAACAATCGAGGATGTGGCAATCACGAAAATGCTTGCACGATGTGGTTTGCACATCGATGACCTGCCAAGTGGACTCGAGACCCAGTTAGGCGCAGCAGGTGAAAGTTCTAACGCTGCTTCAGGTGGCCAGATACGAAAGATTGCTATCGCTAGAGCTTTAATTTCTAAGCCACAAGTATTGATCGCTGATGAACCAACTGCGGATCTAGATTCAGAGAGCGCGGACAAGGTAATGAAAACGTTACGTGGATATGCATCATCTGGTGCTGTTGTCATCTGCATCACGCATGATCTTTCAATCGTGAAAGTAGATGATTCTCAACAAAGTTTCGTGGTTACATCATGATGTTTATTGCTTACTTGTTGGGCGCATTCGCCTTTATCGGCGGTATTGGCTTGACTGTTTCAAGTGGCTGGTTAATAACAATGGCATCACTGCACCCACCTATTTTAACCTTGGGTGTTTCAATAGTTTTAGTTCGCTTCTTTGGAATCTTTCGTTCAGTCGCTCGATATGGTGAACGATTAATCAGTCACAAAGCGGTCTTTGAGCGCTTGACTGACTTGCGAACTAGTCTTTATGAGAAACTTGTTGAACGATCTATTGCAATTTCACATGTTGTTAATTCAGGCGCTTCGGTTAAAACACTTGTAGATGATGTTGAACGGGCCCAGGAATACCAACTGCGCATCAAACTTCCAGGATCATCTGCGATTTTGGCTCTAGCTGCAGGAACATTGTTGGGTTGGTGGGTTCACCCAGAATCACTCTTAATTACAGTGCCGGCATCCCTCATTCTCTTATTTGGAATCCCACTTTTGAATTCACGGTTCACGGTTCCTCTGGCAGAAGAAATAGAGGCTCGAGAAAACATGTACACACAGGTTATTGAATCTTCCGTCCATGGCGTGATTGAGGCGCAAATCTATGGATATTTAGATCAATCATTAGTTCCTGCAGCCCAGGAAGAATTAGAGATCGTTAAAAGCGAAAAGAAGCTGCTTAGCAAGAGTGGCATATTTTCATTCTCTGCATACTCAATCATCGCTTTAGCAATTGTTGGTAGCACTTGGCTTGCAAACTCGATCACACGTCATGATCAATTGCCAGCAGTTCAAGTAGCTATGTTGATATTCCTACCTCTCGTGATGTTTGAAGCAATAACTTCCTGGTATCCGAATCTATTTGGGTCAGGCAAATTGCTAGCTTCACAAAGAGCGGTTGACGATTTGTTGGCAAAGAGTGAAGAAATACCAAAAACAATCGCGTTACAAGAAACTATTACTACTTTTGAATGTGTTGATGTGCGAGTTTCCTGGCACGTTGAATTCATGCAAAGCTTTTCTTGTGAGGTTAGCAAGGGAGAACTTCTAGTCATCCGTGGCAAATCAGGCGTAGGTAAATCAACCCTTGCCATGGGGATGCTCGGCTTGCTGCCGTATCAAGGCTCAATTGCAGTAAATGGGAAAGAGTTATCTGGTTTTACCGATTTGAATCAGCACATCGTTGGCACAGTACAAAAGTCACACATCTTTAATACGTCAATCCGTGAGAATTTGAAAGTTGGAAACCCAACAGCAAGCGATGATCACATCATGTCGGTGTTGGCCATGGTGGAACTAGATGGCCTAGTGGCAGAAATGGGTAACGGTCTAGATACGATTATTGGAGACTTTGGACGCATAGTCTCTGGCGGTGAAGCGAAGCGTCTTGCAATAGCCAGAACTTTATTATCAGATGCGGACGTTTACATTTTTGATGAACCTACAGAGCATTTGGATCATCAATTGGCAGCGCGAATTGAATTGGCTATCACCTCATTAATGAGGGAGAAAATAGCCATTGTGATCACCCACACTGGGTGGAACGCAGCGGATAAAACGCTGACAATGCTTCGTTAACCAACATTTGCAGCCAGTTCGCGAGAGAATGCCCGTGTGGCACAACTAGAGAACAAGGTTTCGGCGGTTGTGGGTGACCGCACCGCCAAGGTTCTTGAAACTACATTTGGGATTAAAAGCATTGGCGATCTCATGCGCCATTACCCGCGTCGCTACATGGTGCGTGGAGAGCTCTCGGACATTTCTGCACTTGGCGAGGGCGATGAAACAACGATATTGGCTCAGGTGTATTCAGCCTCAACTAGACCCATGCGTGGGCGTAAAGGCAGCATGCTCGAAGTTGTTGTCACAGATGGAACTGACAAGTTATCGCTAACATTTTTCAATCAAGCGTGGCGTGAAAAGGATTTGAAGGTAGGTCGCCAAGGGTTGTTTGCCGGCAAGGTTGGAGTCTTCAACAATAAAAAACAGCTATCCCATCCAGATTACGAAATGATTCCTGATGGTTCAGATGTAGATAGCGCAGTTGAAGGCTTTGCAGGTAAGTATCTTCCGGTTTATCCAGCGTCGGCAAAGTTGCCGTCATGGAAGATTTCGCAATGTGCGCAGTTGGCCATCGGATCACTTGAAGAAATTGAAGACTTTTTACCATCGTTTATTCGTGAAAAACATAACTATCCCTCCCTGCATCAAGCGCTAGTGCAGTTACATCAACCAGCAGATCTAGATCATGCCGAACTATCGCGTGAACGCTTAACCTTTGATGAAGCATTCTTGTTGCAATCTTTGTTGGTAATGCGCAGAATTGAATTAAAGAAGTTGAATTCAACTTCTAGAAAACGCATTAGTGGGGGATTACTTGATGCCTTCGATGCAACCTTGCCTTTTCAATTAACCGCTGGTCAGGTCGCAGTGTGCAAAGAAATTGAATCAGATCTTGCGCAACCACACCCCATGCACCGCCTATTACAGGGAGAAGTTGGTTCAGGTAAAACAATTGTTGCACTACGAGCCATGTTGGCAGTTATTGATAGTGGAGGACAAGCCGCGCTACTTGCACCAACTGAAGTTTTAGCTGCTCAACATCTGCGAACTTTCCAAAAATTGTTGGGTGAGCTAGGTCAGGGTGGGATGCTGGGGGGTTCTGATAAAGCTACGCAGATAACTTTGATTACCGGTTCGCAAAGCGCGGCAGCTCGAAAAGAAGCACTGTCAATGGCGTCCAGCGGAAATGCTGGAATCGTCATTGGAACACATGCATTGTTAGGTGAAAAAGTTGAGTTTAAGGATTTGGGATTGATTGTTGTCGATGAGCAACATCGCTTTGGCGTTGAACAGCGAGATGCTTTAAAGGAAAAAGCTGTGCTGCCACCACACCTGCTTGTCATGACCGCTACGCCTATTCCGCGAACTGTAGCGATGACTGTGTTTGGCGACTTAGATGTTTCTACATTGCGCGAACTGCCGCTAGGTCGTCAGCCGATAACCACACATGTTGTACCGGTTAAAGAAAAGCCAAGTTTTCTAGAGAGAGCATGGCAACGGATCAGGGAAGAGGTGGAGCAGGGTCATCAGGCGTACATTGTTGCGCCTCGTATTAGCGCGGACTCTGATGCAAATGCTGACATTGATTTCTTGTTTGGAGAAGAGTCAGCGGAAATCACATCAGTTGAGGAGTTAGCGCCAACTTTGCATGCAGGCCCATTACAAGGGCTCAAAATCGCTATTTTGCATGGCCGTTTATCAGCAGATGAAAAAGATGAAACGATGCAAGCTTTTACCAAGGGTGATATCGATGTTCTAGTTTCAACGACAGTCATCGAAGTAGGCGTGGACGTACCAAATGCAACAATCATGGTGATTATGGATGCGGATCGTTTTGGTGTTTCTCAGCTGCATCAACTTCGTGGTCGTGTTGGTCGCGGCACCTCACCGGGGCTCTGTCTTTTAGTGACACAGTGCGAAGAAGAAACACCAGCTCGCGAACGATTGATCGCAGTTGCAGGAACATTAGATGGATTTGAATTATCCCGAATAGATCTCGAGCAACGCCGCGAAGGCGATGTTCTTGGAGCTAGTCAATCCGGAACACAATCCCATTTGCGCCTGCTCCGAGTTTTACGTGATGAAGCATTGATCGAGCAGGCTCGTGATGATGCAGAATCACTGATTGCGACCGATAATGATTTATCAGACTATCCTGCGCTTAAGGCAGAGTTAGCACAACTACAGCGCGATCAAGCCGTTGACTATTTGGATAAGGGTTAATCAATTGAGAATCATTGCAGGCGATGCAAAGGGTCGCATTCTTGGGGCGGTAGCAGGAGCAACCAGGCCTACCTCTGATCGAGCACGTGAAGGTTTGTTTTCTTCACTTACATCTGAGTTTGGAACATTTGAGGGGCTACACGTTCTAGATTTATTTGGTGGCTCTGGCGCTATTGGCTTGGAATCGTTATCGCGTGGTGCAACATCTGTTCACATTGTTGAAAAAGATGATGAAGCACAAAAAACAATCGAAACTAACTTTGAAATTGTAAAGAAATCTAATCCAACAGGTAATTTTAATTTGTATGGAATGAGCGCAGAACGGTTTTTGAAAGATGCACCTAAAGCTAAATATCACCTGGTTTACATTGATCCACCATATGATTATTCAAATCAGGCTGTTGAAGATGTGCTGAGTGCTTTACATGACTACGAATTTCTCAATGCTGATGCATTTATTGCAGTAGAGCGCACTACGCGTGGGACGCAATTTATCTGGCCAGATGCATTTGTGCCCGCACGAGAGCGAAAATATGGGCAGGCGACCATTTATTACGCTAATTACCAGCCGTAAGAATGGATAACTGGGCTCAGTATTGCTAGCGTTTGGCACATGAAGCGCGCAGTATGCCCAGGATCCTTTGATCCCATCACTTATGGGCACCTAGACATCATCGAGCGTGCCGCCCAGCAGTTTGATCACGTGGTTGTGGCTGTTCTGGAAAATCGCACCAAATCAAGTCTTTTCACAGTAACCGAGCGCATCGCCATGATTCAAGAAGTGACAACACAGTTTCCAAATGTTTCAGTTGATTCGTGGAGCGGCCTGCTAGTTGATTACTGCAAGAGTAATTCAATACAAGCCATTGTTAAGGGTTTGAGAGCGGTTACAGACTTTGATTACGAATTGCAGATGGCCCAGGTCAATCTGCAGGGCTCAGGGGTTGAAACAATGTTTATGGCCACCTCGCCATCCCATTCATTCTTATCATCTTCTCTTGTCAAAGAGCTTGCTCATTACAACGGCGATGTTTCTACAATGGTTCCACCATCAGTTAATGAAGCACTTAAAGCACGAGTAGCGGGGAAGTAAAAAATGGATTCAGTAGAGAAGTTAACCGCAGCGATCACATTGGTTGAAGAAGCACGTGGTGTTCCACTTTCTGCCAGCTGTGTCGTCCACCGTGCCGAGATGCTGGAAATTCTTGATGATGCGCGTGAAGCACTTCCAACAGATTTTGAATCCGCACGAAAGATAATTGAAACCCGGGATGCGATCATTGAAGAGGCACGAGTGAGTGCAGAACAATTAATCACGATTGCACGAGAAGATGTCGCACAAATGGTTGAGCAAACTTCGATCGTACAAATTGCACGCGATGAAGCTCGCAAGATTTTAGATGACGCACGTGAAACCGCTGAGCTAGAAAAGCAAGAGGTCGAGGAATATATAGACGGTCGCCTGGCAACCCTTGAGGTAATACTTAATAAAACGATGGATGCAGTTTCTCGCGGACGTGATCGACTAGCTGGCGCGAATGACAAGGATGTCTTGTCGCAATTAGCTGACGAGTAAAGGCTAATGAACAAAGCCCCAGATTCATTTAAACTCAATACCTACGAACTACCTCGTCGTGCGGGTGAGATGAAGGAATATGAATTAGATATTATTGTTAAAGAAAAGTTTGGTGTTGAGTTGATTTCCGTTCCAGCTGGTGAAGTTATTGAAATTGACGCCCGCTTGGAATCTGTTACCGAAGGTGTGCTGCTCAGCGCTGATGTATACGCAGTTGCGCAAGGAGAATGCATCCGTTGCCTAGACCCCGTTGAGATTGTGATCGAGCGCAAAATTCAAGAGCTGTATAACTACGAGCCAACAAATGAACGTGGGAAGAAAAAGCGAAAGAGCTCGACTGAGGATTTAACGACTGAAGATCTAGATGAGGCAGATGAGTTCATGATGGAGGGGGATATTCTTGATTTAGAGACCCCCATTCGCGATGCGATCGTCCTGTCTTTGCCGAGCAATCCGCTGTGTAGCCAGGATTGCCTAGGTCTATGCCCCGAATGTGGCGGCAAGTGGGCAGATCTGCCTGAAGACCATGCGCATGAAGTAATCGATGCGCGCTGGGCCGCTCTGGGTGGCCTCACAGTAGGGGAGTTGTCCCTCGACGACCCCGATTTCAAGATTTAGCCCTTTTAAGGGATACTTACCCTCTGCAGCCCAGTGGCTGCTCATGCGAAAGATGAGGTTCGAACAGTGCCAGTACCAAAGCGAAAAATGTCGCGTTCAAAGACGCGCTCACGTCGTAGCCAGTGGAAAACTACTGCAGCCTCTCTATCAACATGCGGACAATGCCAGCAGCCTAAGTTGCAGCACACAGCATGCCCAACGTGCGGTACTTACAACCGTCGCCAGGTATTAGAGGTCTGATCTGAGTTCAATGCTCAGTGAGCAGCTGGGAGTAACACTCGATCCAGCA
>JBIKPC010000045.1:0-6954 GCA_044357675.1 Candidatus Planktophila sp.
GCAGGACAGTTCATGAGATCAAAGAGATTTATTGCAGCGGTCGCTCTTGTTGTGATTGCAACATTTGGATTAGCTCCAATGGCAAATGCAGCAGTACCAACACGTCCAACCACAGCACAAAAGGCTCAGCTGCAGTATTTGGTTGAGGAAGAAAAATTGGCACGTGATGTTTATCTGTATCTGTCTGAGAATGTGACCTCGACAAAGTTTGCGAATATTGCACGTTCTGAACAGACACATATGGATCTAATTTCTGGAGTTCTAAAGACATATAAATACTGGAATCCAACACTTGTGCGCAAGCCTGGCGTGTTTTACAACAAGACATTGCAAGCTCTCTACACCGCACTTATAGCAAAAGGTTCAACAGATATTTGGGCGGCCTATCAAGTTGGCGTCGAAATTGAAACTTTAGATATCGGTGATATTCAAAATATGTTGGATGATGCAATGCCAGCAGATATGAAGTACGCATTAGACCGACTGCTCAATGGTTCTATTAATCACTTGGCTGCATTTAGTCGCTAAATGACGATTGAAAAACCCCGCCAACTGAGGGGTAGGCGGGGTTTTTCAATTTATGGGACCTATCAGCCAGCTCATGATGAAAGTGTGCCCCGGCTCGAGTTCGATCAAATCTAAACCTGAATTAAAGGCATCTGGGGGACAACTCATGGGCTCAACAGCTAAACATTTACGTGAATCTGCACCACCCTCGCGATCTGCGGTGTGAATCTGAATCCATTGTGCTGCCGAGTCGTACTCCATAAAGGTACCCACACCCTTTGAATCGGTGAGTTCGATTCGACGGTTATCACTTAATGGATTTACCTTAAAAGCATGATCTATAAATCGAGTCCCAATCCTTGTTTTATTATTGAAATTGAAATCACGTACATCAACATGTTGTAATTCAAGAGGTAATAATCTTTGGTCATCAACTTCGAGGAATTCCTTTGATTCAAAGGAAAGAAATAACTCATCTACTAATAAATCATTACCAGCCACCAGATAGGGATGGATGGACACCCCGTATGGCGCTGTGGAGTTTCCAATATTTTTGGCACTTATCTGCCAACGTAGCCCTGTGAGGTCAAGTGAATAGAAACAATCAATTTGAATATCACTTGGATAATGATTTCCTGAAGGCAATATTGCCGAGAGATGCAGATTTCCCTCTCCTTGGCTTTGAATAGAAAATTCAACTGTATCAACTAAGCCATGCAACGCGTTACCTCGCGCAGCTTCATTAACTACAGTTGTGTATGTCGTTCCTCGAAAAACATATCTGCCATCTCGGATTCTATTTGGCCATGGCGCTAGTACTGATCCGTGATATCGCGGGACTTTTGGTGCTGGCTCAATGAGATCCCTACCCTGGAATTGTAAAAGTTTCAGAGCAGCACCCGTGGTGCTAATTTCAGCGTAAAAACCAGCACTATTTAAAGAAATCAAAGTCATATTACTTTGACATCAAATGCTCTGGCGCACTTTGCCGGAAGGTTATTGAGTGATCAATTGTGATATTTCTTGCCGGACCTGTGAAATTCCCATCAATTCGATCGTTAAGTAAAGTTACAGCGATTTTTGCAATAGTGTCTTTGTCGGGCGAGACGGAAGTTATTGAAGGAGTATGGAAGTTTCCCTCGTCCGTGTCATCAAATCCGATCACTGCCACATCTTCTGGAACCCTTAACCCAACTTCAGAAAGCAACTTAATAGCGCCAACAGCCATCAGGTCATTGAAACAGAATAGGGCGTCAAACTTTATTTTATTTGTTATCAGGCTTTTTGCCGCAAGGTAGCCCTCTAGGTGCGTGAAGTCACTAACTGAGAGTATTAAACTGTTGTCAATACTTATTTTATTTTCTTTCAATGCTTCTTTGTAACCCTGAACACGAACACGTCCTGTAGAGCGATGTGGATCTGCATCCTTTCCGATGACTGCAATTCTCTTTCGCTTCAAAACAGTAATTAAGTGATTTGTTGCATCTTTTGCTGCCTGAACATTATTGATACTGACGTAATCGAACTTTTTTTGTTGACCATTTTCGCCTAAAAGAACTATAGGTAGTTCCTCTGCAGCGCCCACTAACTCATCGCCAATTAACTGAATGGGTGAGTAAATCAAACCATCGATTAAGTGGGGTCGAATTCCGGAGATAACCTCTTTTTCGCGTTCGAAAACTCCATCAGTTTGATCAATTAAAATGGTCCACTTATACGTTGCTGCGGCTTCGATCACGGAGTGGGCGATTTCAGCAAAGTAGGGGATGCGAAGGTTTGGAACAGCTAACCCGATTAAGCCGGTACGTCCGCCCCGTAGAGAGCGCGCTCCTAAATTGGGCCGATATCCCAGTTCCTTGGCAGCCTTTTTAACCAAATCTGTTTTCTCACGGGTGACTTTTGCGTAGCCACCCAGGACGTTTGAGGCTGTTTTTACAGATACTCCAGCCAGTTGGGCTACTTCTCGAAGCCCTGGACGGTCAGTTTTGGCCATAACCCACCCTTTCATAGTTTCTCTGGCAAAAAATACTTTGCAAATTGTCTCATAAACTCTTTACAACGTTGTTACAACGTTGTAAAAATACACCAGTGTAAAGGACCCTGAGCAGTGACCCCTCATGTGGCCTCAAGGTGCAAGCACTATCAAATACTCACCTATATAGAAAAGAGAAAAAATGAAGGATACAAAAATCCTGAATACAGCCTTGAGCCGCAGAGCCCTGTTGGTCGGTTCTTTGGGTGTTGGTAGTGCAGCGCTTCTTGCCTCCTGCTCTTCCGATTCAAAAGATGCAACTACTAGTGCGGGGGCCCCTAAGTACGAAGGCCCTCTAGTAACGCTCGCATTCTGGAATGGATTCACCGGTGGTGATGGTCCATTCATGAAGGAAATGGTTAAGAAGTTCAATGCTGAAAATGAGAACATTCAAATCAAGGACAACACAATTCAGTGGGGCGATTACTACGGCAAGCTAGCAACAGCTGTTACTTCTGGAAATGGCCCAGATGTGGGAGTAATGCACATTGACACACTTGCTGGCTTTGCTGCTCGTAATGTGTTGGCTCCACTTGATGATCTTGCATCTTCAATTAATCTTGCAGAGTCAGATTTTGATTCTGTAGTTTGGAATGCTGGTACGTACAACGGAAGTCGTTATGGAATTCCGCTTGATGTTCATCCACTTGGTTTCTATTACAACAAGGGATTGTTTGATAAGGCTGGTATTACTTCCGCTCCAACAGATGCAGCTTCATGGGATAACGCAGTAGCTGCACTCAAGGACGATGGAGTTGCAAATCCATTCTGGTCAACTTCTACCTGGCCAGCACACTTGATGTTCACCGCTCTCGATGCACAATTTGGTGGAAGTCTTTATAGTGCTGACAGTATGAAGGCAACATTCAATGATGACGCTGGTGTTGCAGGACTTGAATGGTTGACTAAGTGGGTTAAAAATGGAATCAGTCCAAAGAATGTCTCTGCAGATGCTCAAGCACAGGCATTCCGTCAAGGTAAGAATGCAATGACCTGGGATGGAATCTGGATGATGAACGAGTGGAGCAAAGTTGAAGGCCTCGAGTGGGCTGCAGCTCCACTTCCACAAATTGGAACTCAACCAGGATGTTGGGCTGGGTCTCACAACCTTGTCGTTACAGCACAAGGTGCAAAGGATGAGAACAAGCTTGCAGCCGCACGCGTCTTCATCGCATACATTTCTGCTAACTCAATCGAATGGGCCAAGGCTGGACAAGTTCCTGCACGTAACTCAGTTCGTGAGTCAGCAGAATTCAGCGCACTAACTGTTCAAAGCACACTAGCTTCACAGTTGCCTTCAATTGTGTATCTACCAGGAACGGCGGGAATTAACGAAGCAACCGGTCCTGGCTTTGAAAAGGCGGTCAATCAAGCAATCCTTGGAAAGATGACTCCAAAGGCTGCTCTGGATCAGGCAGCGAAAATCGCTGACAAGATCCTGGCCGATAACCGCGCTAAGTACGGCGCATAGTAATGAGAACCCGCCTTGCCTTTTTAATTAGTCCTTTTCAAGGCAAGGCGGGTTCCAATACACCTAATAAAGACGCATTTCTTTTTCTTGCACCATATCTAGCTCTCTTTGGCCTTTTTATTCTGTGGCCAGCATTAAACGGAATCTGGATGAGTTTCCACAATTGGGATCTTCTTTTCCCTCGGAAACCATTTATTGGCCTAGAGAATTACAAAAATATCTTTACTCCGGATAATCCAGTTTCTGTTCAGTTCTGGCCGGCTGTACGGGCTACCTTAATTTTCAGTGCATATACGGTTCCACTGCTCATCGGTCTCTCACTAGGTTTTGCAGTATTGCTGAATAAAGTATTTAGAGGCCGAGTACTGATGCGCTCAATAATATTTGCTCCCTACATTCTTGGCGCAGCTTCTGTAGGACTTTTATGGCGGTACATACTTGATCCGAATGTGGGATTACTAAATTATTATTTGAATGAATGGGGAATTGGCCGACCACCTTGGACCAATGGGACACCTTGGATTTGGATTTCCTTAACTATTGCAACAGTGTGGTGGACGATTGGGTACAACACAGTTATCTTTATAGCTGGTTTACAAGATATACCCCGCGAACTATATGAAGCGGCCTCTGTAGATGGCGCAAATTCATGGAAACAATTCGTTTCAGTAACTATTCCAGGCCTGAGACCAGTTTTAGCGTTTGTTAGTACCACGACGATCATTGCTTCCACGAATGTATTCGCTCAGCCCTTATTGATTACTCAAGGCCAACCTGGTGGTGAATCTCGAAGTTTAATTATGGAGATCTCTGAAGAGGCAATGAAAGAGTTTAAGTTCGGCAGTGCATCTGCAATGAGCACTGTCTTCACAATCAGTATTTTATTAGTCACTGCTCTACTTTTTAGATTGTTCAGAGATCGTGATGCAAAGGGGGTTGCAAATTGATTAAGAGTAAAAAAAATCGCCTAACCTTTAATAAACCATCATTCTTATCTCGAGTTGTCCTCTTTTTAACAGTATTTATTTGGGTCGTTCCTACGTATTGGTTACTGATGACCGCATTCAAGGACCAGAACGATGCGATAGCAGCCATACCTACTTGGTGGCCAAGAACTATTACTCTGGAAAACTTCACCAGAATTTTGGGAGAGGATCAAACTCCAGTCTTCCGATGGTTTTGGAATTCAATAAAAGCGGCCACACTTCACACACTACTTGTTTTGCTCGTTGCAACCCCTGCTGCATACGCTCTTGCACGCTTTGAATTCAAATATAAGAAAGCGATTACAGGAGTAGTACTTGCATCCTTATTTATTCCAGGGATTGCGCTCTTTGTGCCAAATTATGTAACTGTCAGCAGATTGGGATGGATTGATGATTTAGCTGCAATTGTTGTTCCAGGCGCAGCATCTGCCCTCGCAGTATTCTTTTTACGACAATTTTTTGTATCTTTCCCCAAAGAAATCGATGAAGCAGCGATTCTGGATGGGTGCACTCGTTCACAGGTGTTTAAGTTGATTGCACTACCTCTGTCAAAACCTGCAATTGCAACTATAGGAACTTTGGTATTTCTTGCAAACTGGAATGATTTCCTTTGGCCACTGTATGTCCTAATTTCCCCCGAAAACCTAACCTTGCAGCCGGGTTTACAAACTTTGCAATCAGCGTATACGACAGATTATGCAACTATTATGACTGGAGCTGCGATCGCATCTATTCCTGTACTGGTAATTTATATCTTTGCTCAAAAATACATAATTGAAGGCATTACAAGAAGTGGCATTAAGGGATGAAAAATAGGATCACCAAATTTACTTTCTCCACTTTTGCCATTTTTGTTTTACTTTCATCGTGCTCTAGTAACTCTAATCAAGAGAATGGAAATCCAAATCCAATGAATGGATCAACTCAAGACACAATTACGAATCCATTGTGGGAGGACGATTTTCCGGACCCTCATGTTTTACGAAGCAGTAATGGTTGGTTTGCATTTGCAACAGGAAACCCCGGTTACTACAACATAGGAGTTTCGTCATCATTGGATTTCACTGTGTGGAGTCCAGTTCAAGAGGCTTTACCAGAGCGACCAAGTTGGCAACCGATATCTCAGGGCCTCACGTGGGCACCGGATGTTTCTAAGGTTCAGGACAGATATCTAATGCTTTACGTAGCCCGTCATCAAAGTTCAGGCCTGCAATGTTTATCAAGAGCTTGGTCAAATTCGCCAGAAGGTCCATTCGTAGATAATTCAAAGGAACCATTTCTGTGTCAAATGGAGATTGGTGGAACGATTGATCCCCATCTGTTTGTCTCATCTTCTGGTAAACGTTATTTGTACTTTAAAAATGATGGAAATGCGGTAGGTGTTGAAACAATAATATGGGCGGCCGAAGTTGATGAAGACGGAGATCTATTACAGAAGCCGGTAGATACTGGTCTTAGGAATTTTCGCTCTTGGCACGGATCTGTCGTAGAGGCTCCATCAGTTTTCGAATTTGAAGGAAAGTATTACCTCACCTACTCAGCAAATGATTACGGCTCTGAGTACTACGCAATTGGATGGGCCGTTTCCGATTCACCACTAGGTCCTTGGGACGATAAATCTATTGAACCATTTCTAGCAACTGTTGGAGTCGTAGCAGGTCCTGGCGGGCAACAAGTTTTCCGTGACGACGATTCCAAGCTTTGGATCGCTTACCACGCGTGGACTTATGGAAAAGTTGGTTATGGGGGTGCTGGAAATGCACGTAGTTTCAGAGTTGACCCATTGCAGGTAGTAGATGGGACCCTAATTACAAAAGGCCCTAGCGTTGCTCCGATTAAAAAGCCGGTTACACGATGAAGGTGACCTCTCATGCCTCCCGCCAGCTACGAAGTAAATCGCAGATACTCGACTTAAATGGCGTGTGGAGTTTTACTCCAGTGGATGCACCAACTGACTC
>JBIKPC010000126.1:0-2678 GCA_044357675.1 Candidatus Planktophila sp.
AGTTAATTCATTGTGGTGATAGACGCGGTGAATTGGTTCGTGCTGTAGGTACTGCAAAGTGTCATGCATCCAGCCCATGTTCCACTTAAAGCCAAATCCAAGTCCACCGCCGGAAGTCTCCCCAGTAACCCCAGACCATGCCGTTGATTCTTCGGCGATCATCATGATTCCGGGGTGTGTTTTATAGGCTGTAGAAGTAGCTTCCTGTAATAGCTGTACCGCTTCGAGATTTTCACGACCACCATTTTTGTTTGGAAGCCATTGACCTTCTTCGCGTGAATAATCCAAGTACAACATCGATGCAACGGCATCTACGCGTAATCCATCGATGTGATACTCAGTAAGCCAGTACAAAGCACTTGCAACTAAGAAATTGCGAACTTCACTTCTACCAAAGTTAAAGATGAGCGTGCCCCAGTCTGGATGCTCTCCAAGTCGAGGATCTGCATGCTCGTAAAGCGCTGTCCCATCAAACTTGGCTAGCGCCCATTCATCTTTGGGAAAGTGCGCAGGGACCCAATCCAAGATGACACCAATTCCGGCCATATGAAGGGCATCTACTAAGAATTTGAATTCATCAGGTGAACCAAAACGTGAAGTTGGGGCAAAGAATGAAGTCACTTGATAGCCCCACGAAGGACCATAAGGATGTTCGGTAACAGGCAAGAATTCCACGTGCGTAAACCCTTGTTGCTTTACATAGTCAACTAGTTCAGTTGCTAGTTCGCGATAACTCAGACCAAGTTTCCATGACCCTAGATGGACTTCGTAAACAGAGACAGCAGATCTCCACGATTGAAACTGTGAACGCTTTTCAAACCAAGCAGCGTCATTCCATACATACGTTGACTCTTCTACGACAGATGCTGTTAATGGTGGAATTTCTGTTGCCCGCGCCATTGGATCTGCGTGATCCACCCAGCGACCATCGATTCCGCAGATCGCAAACTTGTACTTAGTGCCTGCAGAAATATCAGCAACAAAGATTTCCCAGATCCCTGATGATGCAACTCGAAGCATTTGGTGAGTGTTGCGATCCCAGTAATTGTGGTCTCCGATTAAGGAAACTGCGCGTGCGTTAGGTGCCCACACTGAAAAAGCGGTACCCAGCAATACGCCAGATTCATCACGCTTTACTTGTGCGCCAAGTGCTTTCCATAGTTGCTCGTGCCGACCCTCGCCGATCAAGTACAGATCTAATTCACCTAAAGATGAATGAGGATTCAGGTACGAAGCAGCTGCTACTTCGGCCTTGTGACTTTTTGCAAATAATTTAGAAAAAATGCCCATTGCTAAATCTTTACTTGCACAATATGTGCAACCTTGCCCACAGGGCGAGTTGGGTTAAGCGAAACATAGGTATGTGGATTCCAGGTCATCGAAGCACCATCTAGTAAATCCTTGACTTCAAAATCTTGGGTAGCAATACCCAGTGCAGCCATGTTCCAGTGCACAGTTGTTCCTTGGGCAAAACTTGGATCCAGGTTAACAACTACCAACACCAAATCTTTACCTTCGCGCTTGGAATAAGCAATGATCGCATCTGAATCTGTATCGTGAAAAGTGAGGTTGCGTAAACGCTGTAGTGCCGGGTGTGCTTTACGAATTGAATTTAGCTGTGCGACAAATGGAGCAAGGGTCAAGCCCTTCTTTGCCGCCCCATCCCAGTCGCGCACTTTAATTTCATACTTTTCTGAATCCAGGTACTCCTCGCCACCTTCTTTAAAGGCGCGATGTTCATACAATTCATATCCGGCATACATTCCCCACGAAGGCGAAAGAGTTGAAGCTAAGACTGCGCGCAGTGCAAACATTGCAGGGTTGCCACTGTGCAGATGAAAAGGATTGATATCAGGAGTGTTTACCCAGAAGTTTGGCCTAAAGAAGGCGCTAGTAGTGTCAGCAACTTCGCGGCCATACTCTGTTAATTCAGATTTACTGGTGCGCCAGGTGAAGTATGTATATGACTGATGAAAGCCTGCCTTGCCTAGTGAATGCATCATGGCGGGGCGAGTGAAGGCTTCAGCTAGGAAAACAACGTCAGGGGATTCATCATAAATGATTGCTAATAAGTCTTGCCAGAAGTGGACCGGCTTCGTGTGTGGATTATCTACACGGAAGATCTTTACACCCTTTGAGACCCACACACGAATAATTCTGAGGACTTCATTGCGAATTCCTTCGTAATCATCATCAAAGTTAACTGGATAGATATCCTGATACTTCTTTGGTGGATTTTCTGCGTATGCAATGGTTCCATCAGCACGCTTGTTAAACCATTCCGGGTTTGTTTGCACCCATGGATGATCTGGCGAAGTTTGCAAAGCAAGATCCATTGCAATTTCAAGCCCTTGCTTAGTTGCGGCTTTTACAAAATCTTCAAAATCTTTCATGGTTCCAAGTGCAGGATTGATCGCATCGTGGCCACCATCTGCATTACCGATTGCCCATGGCACGCCACAATCATCCTCTGTCGCAGCTAGTGAGTTGTTTTTCCCTTTGCGATGCGAATAACCAATTGGATGCACAGGAGGCAGATACAAGACATCAAAGCCCATCGCAGCAACACCAGGTAAACGTTTTGTAGCTGTGGCAAATGTTCCGCTAACGATGCTGCCATCAGATTTCTTAATTGCGCCTTCACTGCGAGGGAAGAATTCATACCAAGAACCGACTAA
>JBIKPC010000127.1:0-2674 GCA_044357675.1 Candidatus Planktophila sp.
CTCGCGCCCTGTCCAAATTAGAGCCAAATCAGGATCAAGTGCGTTACCAAATTCCGTAATGTATTCCTCAGTAGCTTTGCCGTGATACTGCAAAGGACATATCGCCAAAGTGTTGTCAGAATCTAGTTTCTTTAGCTCGGCCCAGACTGCGTTGCAGTAATAACTATGCGCCTGCATGATGGAATCAAACTTGGCGCTATCTTTTTCGCTTTGTAAACGAGCTGGAATATCATCAAGGAAAAGTCCAAATTCACGCACGCCAATACTATGCAGTTGCTTGAAGCGAACCATTATCGCGCTTACATCGTGTGCATCTGAGTATTCAACTGTTAGCCCTGGCGAAATGGCAACGGAAACGGCGACCCCATTCTTTCGACCCTCCGCAATCAACTCTGATACGCGGTTTAAGAAATCCTCGCTCAGTGCTGAACGCCAGTCGTATCTGTGCCATGGATCATCCTTAGGTGCTAACAGGTAACGATTAAAACCGAAATCTGAAAAGTGAGCTAATCCACGCAATCTTTGCTCGTGGGTCCAAGGAGTTCCATAGAAGCCTTCGATCGCACCTCTGAGTTTAAAATCTGGAGAATGCTTATGATTAGTAACAGCGACATTAGTTAATAGAGATTTGAGTAAGAGATTAAGCGCATATCGAAATCCTGCATATGTTGATCGTTCCACGGATGCTTTCTTTTGTGATCCGAGCACAGAAGTAACTAATGATTCTTCGGGTCCGAGTTTTGTATTCTCACTAACAGCAATTTCACTAAATCCAGCAGTTAAAAAGACCGAATGACGATCAATAAAACTCTTAAAAAACGCAGTCTCTTCCGGTGTGGCTCCTACTAAGTTATTCACGACACATCCTTTTCTCTGATTGCCATCTCTGAACTTTCTTTATTAGGGGATAGGTTTAACTTGTACTGATCGCCGATATAAACACAATTTGCAAGCATAATAATTCGACCATTTTGGTCTAAGTCTGACATTTCAAGCTCTAAGCATGCGGTATTTTTCTGAATATCTAGTTGATCGGCTATTTCTTGAGTTGGAATAGATGCGGAAAAACTTGTATTGGCATTGATAATTTGGATTCCGTATCGCTGGAGCAAAAGTTGGTAAAGAGAGCCCTTTAGATCCACCTCTTTAATACCGGGAAAATACGCTGTTGGAAGAAAGACGGTCTCAACTCCTAGCGCAACTCCATCAGCAAGTCGCAGACGCGTGCATTTTAGAAGTACTGAACCTATTGGCACGCTAAGAAGTGCAGCTTTTATAGAATCGGCTTTTACATACTTAAACACGAGAATTTTTGAACTAGGCGTTAATCCCAAACTGGTCATCTCTTCAGTAAAGGACTTTAAACGGAATTCGTGCATGATTGGCGCATATGTAATGTAAGTACCGGAACCTGCTCGCCTTTCAAGCTTTTGTTCCTGTATTAGCTGATCAATTGCGCGACGAACTGTCATTCGTGCGACTTTACAATCCAGTGCTAATTCACGTTCACCGGGCAAGCGTGATCCTTGTGGTGATGAGACTATTAAATTGAGTAGGTGTAGTCGGGCTTTTTGGGAAGCCGTTACATTATTAGCGAGCGGCATGTAGGGCATCCGTACTTAGAACTTTTAGGCATTCGGCATGGGTAACTTCTTTACTTAACTTGTTTGCAGAGTGTCCAAGACCTGCAAAGTACTGAGATCTTTTTGGTAGAGCAACCAACATTCCTGCCATGGATTCATCCGTGAACTGACTGATGTATTGGGAGACAGCCGCTAATTTTGTTTCTAAAACGTCATCGATATTGACAAAGACATTGGCGTGGGAGGAATTGAATAGACCAACTGCCTTGATTTCTTGTTTTTCTTTACCGTGGAACTGCAATGGAATCTGAAGATCGGTGCCTTCGACACCTAAAACATCGGCCAAGATAGCTGCTTCAACTGCTGCAAAACCTGACTTGTAGTGGTCTGCATGTGCTTCAGTATTTAGCCAAGGGTCTAATGCGATCACACAATCGGGCTGGAATTGGCGGACAACTGTAATTAGGTCACGACGTGCTTGGTAAACACTCCAGTCACCTGCATCTGGGTAATTCAAATAGTAAATGCCAAGGACTCCAAGAATTTGTGCAGCTTTTTCAGCTTCACTTTGTAGTCGCGAAGCAGCGGTTTCCTTTGAAAGTGTTAAATCAGTTACACCAGCTAAGTCATCTGTAACTGTTACATAGAGAATTTCAGCGCCATTTTTGATTAATTTGGCAATCAATCCACCAACTGCAATGTCTGTATCATCATAATGAGCCTGAATAGCAAGAACTCTTTTGCATGAAAAAATATCTGGGGTGGGCATCAAGGAAGGAATCTCCACGAACTCTGCACTCATGCCAATCCTCTCCGATTAACTTAGGTAAGGCTTCCAGAAACTCACCCCATATTCAAGGTTTTTTCAGTACTATTCTGCGATGACGCTCATGACTTTTGATTCGGGTGAGTTTGTTCGCAAGTTTGAAGAAAAAGATCGGTCAGATTTGTACCACGTCTGTTTAGCAACCGGTGATAGTGGAGCAAATGCCGTTCATTTATACAATCACAAGGACATGCTCGGAGAAATTTACGTTGGCCCATATTTAACCTTTCAACCCGATTTATCTTTTACCTTAAATCAGGATGGA
>JBIKPC010000128.1:0-2663 GCA_044357675.1 Candidatus Planktophila sp.
GCGATCGCGACCAAGGCATTCAACCAAGCGACGCAATACAGCTTCACGGTTTGATTCAAGAATCATGTCGATGAAGTCGATAACAACGATTCCACCTAAGTCGCGAAGACGTAGCTGGCGTGCAATCTCTTCTGCCGCTTCCAAGTTGTTCTTGGTAACAGTCTCTTCCAGGTTTCCACCCTTACCGATGAACTTACCGGTGTTAACGTCAATAACAATCATCGCTTCGGTGCGATCGATTACAAGTGAACCACCTGAAGGTAGATACACCTTGCGATCAAAGGCCTTTGCAAGTTGTTCTTCAACGCGGAAGTCAGCAAACAAGTCACCTGTGCCGGTGTACTTTTCAATTTTCTGTGTTAACTCAGGTGCGATAAAGCCTAGGTAGTTTGTAACTTCATCCCACGCAGTTGAACCCTGAACAGTTAGCTTGCGGAAATCTTCATTGAAGATATCGCGGATAACACGAACAGCCAGATCAGGCTCTTCATATAGGGCGGCAGGTGGATGGAAGTTTGCATTCTGGCTCTTTGCATAAATGTCATCCCATTGCGCCTTCAAACGTGCAACATCATTAGTTAAATCTTCTTCGCTCACACCTTCGGCAGCGGTACGAACAATCACACCAGCTTCTTCGGGAATTAAGTTCTTCAAGATTGCTTTCAAACGTGAGCGTTCTTCTTCAGGTAAACGCTTTGAAATACCTGACATTCCGCCACCTGGAATATAGACAACATAACGTCCTGGCAAGGAAATTTGGCTGGTTAGGCGTGCGCCCTTTTGCCCAATTGGATCCTTAGTTACCTGAACTAATACCGGCTGGCCAGTCTTTAAAACTGTTTCGATTTTACGAGGTGCTGATTCTGAAATTCCAGCAGCATCCCAATTAACTTCACCCGCATACAGAACTGCGTTACGTCCCTTGCCGATGTCAACGAATGCTGCTTCCATAGATGGAAGCACATTTTGTACTCGACCTAAATAAACGTTACCAACGTATGACTGGTTGCTATTGCGGTTGACGTAGTGCTCAACCATTACGCCATCTTCGATAACAGCAATCTGTGTGCGATCTGCAATTTGGCGGACCAACATCTCGCGATCAACATTTTCACGACGTGCTAAAAACTCTCCGTCGGTAATGATTGTTCCGCGCTTGCGATATGGCTCGCGGTAATCACTGCGACCGCCTCGGTCATTGCGGTCGTAACGATCATTACGATCATTGCGATCACGACGATTGCGGTTGTTATTGCTGCGCTCAGTGCGCTCGGCACGGACTGGACGTTCGCGCTTTTCGCGGACCTTAACCACAGTGATGACACCATCTTCTTCAATGGTCTCCCCTGGTGTTACGCCTTCACCTGTTGCACGACGGCGACGGCGACGACGAGTAGATGTAGAGCCTTCAGCTGAATCTTCATCCGTTGCTTCTTCACTTGAATTCTCATCTGCATTTTCCGTGTTAGCCGCATCAGTTGAACCTGGCTTGCGACGACCACGGCCACCACGACGGCGACGGCGATTGCGGTTGGCGCGCTCTTCAGAATCACCAGAGTCTGAATCTGATGATGCAGCCGGCTTTTCGGAAATCTCTGCTGGCTCATTCTTGGCAGCAGCCTTCTTGCGAGGCTTAACTTCCGTTGCTTCTTTCTTGGCAACTGGCTTTTCGGGAGCTGCTTGAAAGATTGCTACGGGAATAGCGACTGCTTTTTTACGAGGAGTCTTTTTTTCCTCGGGAACATCCACAACTGGGATGTCTACTTTTGTTGAAGCTTTCTTAACCGCACGCTTGCGCGGTGTTTTAGGCTCAATCGCCATGGCACCAAATCCTTTGTGTCTGCTTGTGCAGACTGTCTTCTTAAAAAATCCTGTTGGGTTTTCCGTACCGTTCGCGCTGGGCTTGTTTCGCGATTGATCGCGAGCCGCGCTGAACTAGTGCCCTAATTATGGCAGAGGCAGGGCGTTTTGCCTATTTACCCCCGTAAACGAGCGTGAACGTTTTGCAGCAAGCCAATCCCGATCAAGGTGGCAAACATCGATGAGCCACCATAGGAAATAAATGGCAAAGGCACACCGGTCATCGGCATCAACCCCAAGGTCATTCCGATGTTCTCAAAAATCTGGAAAGCAAACCAGGCGATTACGCCGGTACACACTAATCGTCCAAAGGGGTCATTTGTTCGACGCGCAATTGAAAAGCCGCGCATCAGCAAAATGAGGTACAAAATCAAAATTGCACCACTTCCTAAGAAACCAAGTTGTTCGCCAGCAACGGTAAAAATAAAGTCTGTCTGTTGCTCTGGCACAAATCGTCCACTTGTTTGTGGACCATTGAATAATCCAGTGCCCAACAAGCCACCAGATCCTACGGTGATACGTGCTTGGCGCAATTGATATCCAGCGCCCTGAGTATCGGCATTGGGATCTACAAATGTTTGCAAACGGTTTACTTGATACTCGCTAATGACTCCAGCTTTAACGGCAACAAATCCACCCAAGACGGCTAATAACAACAATGCCGTAACCCAGCGCGCCGGTGCTCCCGAGACGGCGATAATTGTTACAACCGCTGCCGAAATAATCAATACGGTTCCCATGTCAGGTTGAACAATGATTAATAAAACTGGAATCGCGGCAACTGCTAAAGATTGCAACACATC
>JBIKPC010000066.1:0-4702 GCA_044357675.1 Candidatus Planktophila sp.
ACTTCATTACGACTATTTTCACTATGCGTGCACCAGGTATGACGATGTTCCGTATGTCGATTTTTTCATGGAACGTTCTTTTAACATCAATTTTAGTTTTACTGGCATTTCCACCTCTAGCTGCTGCGTTCTTAGGGCTAGAAGCTGATCGACTGTATGGATCCCATTTGTTTGATCCAGCTAATGGCGGAGCCATGCTGTGGCAGCATCTATTTTGGTTCTTCGGTCACCCCGAGGTTTACATTCTCGCTCTTCCATTCTTTGGAATTGTTACTGAAATTTTGCCAGTCTTTTCTCGCAAGCCAATCTTTGGTTACCTAGGTCTTATTGCGGCAACTATTGCAATCGCAGCTCTTTCAGTTTCAGTTTGGGCGCACCATATGTTTGCAAGCGGTCAAGTTTTACTTCCATTCTTCTCCTTTATGACATTTTTGATTGGTGTTCCTACCGGTGTTAAGTTCTTTAACTGGATCGGAACAATGTGGAGAGGTCACGTCACCTTCGAAACTCCGATGTTGTGGGTTATGGGCTTCCTTGTTACTTTCTTATTCGGTGGTTTGACAGGAATTATTCTCGCTTCACCACCACTTGATTTTGCGGTCTCTGCTAGTTACTTCGTTGTAGCGCACTTCCACTATGTTCTTTTTGGAACAGTTGTGTTTTCAATGTTCGCAGGCTTCTATTTCTGGTGGCCGAAGATGACAGGTCGCATGCTTAACGAACGTCTAGGAAAGATTCACTTCTGGACTTTGTTCGTGGGATTCCACCTAACCTTCTTGATTCAGCACTGGTTAGGAATCAAGGGCTTCCCTCGTCGTTACGCTGATTATCTACCGGGCGATGGCTTTACCTTCATGAATACAGTTTCAACAATTGGTTCTTTCTTGCTCGCACTTTCAATGATTCCGTTCTTTATCAATGTGTGGATCACACGTAAGTCTCCAAAGGTTGAGGTTGATGACCCATGGGGCTATGGAAGTTCACTCGAATGGGCAACTTCATGCCCACCACCTCGTCACAACTTCTTATCTATGCCACGCATTTCTAGCGAACGTCCGGCATTTGATTTACACCACCCACATGTCAAGATCGAAGGGAAGCATTAGACGATGAAGGCTTCTTGGAAATTATTCGGCGGACTGGCAGTCTTCTACGCGATTATCACTGTCATTTATGTGGTCATCGGCGGTGAACCATTAGGAATTAGCGGCTTGCTCTTGTCAGCATGTTTGGCGGGAATGATTGGTTTTTATGTGTGGTTCACACAAAAGCGAATTGGTGTAGAACTTCCGGAAGATAATTTGACGGCAGAAATTGCAGATGGCGCAGGGGAACTTGGTTTCTATAGTCCACATTCTTGGTGGCCTTTGCCAGTTGCGCTCAGTGCCTGCACCCTTGGTTTGGGATTATTGGTGGGTTGGTGGCTTTCACTTATTGGTTTGGGTGCACTAATGATTTCGGTTATCGGGATGGTTACTGAGTACGAAAAGCCAACGAGCTCTTCGGCACATTAATGAGTGATGCACGGGCAGAAATTCTCGCTACCGATTTTCCAAACACAACTGCGGCTCGGATAGTAATCAACGCACCTGCCAATAAAATCTTTGATTTATTGGCCAATCCAGCATCCCATCGACTATTCGATGGATCGGACACTATTCAAAACTCCGTGTCAGGCCCTAACAGATTATTCCTAGGGGCACAGTTCTCAATGGCTATGAAGATTAAGGTTCCATATCGCATTAAAAATACCGTTGTAGCTTTTGAAGAGAATAGAAAGATCAGCTGGTGTCACTTAATGAAGTGGACTTGGACATACGAACTTGCTGAATTAGGTAATGGGTCCACACAAGTCACCGAATCTTTTGATGCTAATGCAATCCCTGGTTACGCAGCCCGTTGGTTAAAGATCACTGGAGCTATTGCGCACAACCCAAAGTGGATGGCTAAGTCTCTAGTGCGTTTAAAGACCCTATCTGAAGCATAATTGCTTAGTTAGTGGTGTTCGATCTCTTTCAGATCGTTAACGGTTACCTTAGGAATTGCTTCGGCATTAGCAACGCTCATTCGAGAACGTAGTTTGTTCCTTAGAGCACCGGCGCGCTTTACTCCACGTCCATCAACTGCTGGCAATTCCAATGGTGGAGCTTGCTCGTGTGATGTCAGTAGGTACGCCTTTTCAGGTGAAATCGGCTCATGAACTTCTACAAATTCACCATGAGGCAAACGTAGAAGTGTTCCGGTCTCGCGACCGTGCAGTACTAAGTCACGATCAGCACGCTGCAATGACAAGCAAAGGCGCTTCGTGATCACAAATGCAAGGGGAGGAAGTATGAATACGCCAAAGCGAGTACCCCACATAATTTGATTAATCGAAAGATCAAAGTGCGTCGCAATGATGTCGTTACCACCGTTGATCAAGGTAACCATCACAAAAGTAAGTGACATGGCACCAAGTGCGGTGCGGTTCGGTGCATTACGCGGACGATCTAAAAGGTGATGTTCGCGCTTATCGCCAGTTATCCAACTTTCAATAAATGGATACAACGCCATTCCAGTAAACAAGATGCCAGGGATAATCAATCCCGGTATCAAGATATTCCACGAAATAGTGTGACCGAAGGCATGGGTCTCTATCGGGGGAGCCATACGGACTAAGCCATCTAGCCATCCCATATACCAATCGGGCTGAGAGCCTGCAGTAATTTGTCCTGGCGTGTAGGGACCAAAAAGCCAAATGGGATTGATAGATGCTACAGCACCCAAGAACGCAGTCACACCAAAGACGATGAAGAAGAATCCACCAGCCTTTGCCATATAAGTAGGCATCAATGGATAACCAACAACATTCTTTTCTGTACGACCTGGTCCTGGGAACTGTGTGTGCTTTTGGTACCAGACCAACATTAAGTGGACGGTGATTAACGCTAAGAATGCTCCGGGCAATAACAACACGTGCACCGTGTAAATGCGTGGAATAAAGGCTTCACCTGGGAAGGCTCCGTCAAATGCGAAGTAGGCAAGATAAGAACCCACCACCGGTATCGCTTGAATGATTGCTTCGGCGATACGAATTCCAGTGCCGGACAAGAGATCATCTGGAAGTGAGTAGCCTAGGAATCCTTCAACAATTCCTAATGTCAAGAGTCCAATACCAATAATCCAGTTACCTTCGCGTGGCTTGCGGAATGCTCCAGTGAAGAACACGCGCATCATGTGAGCCACAATCGCTGCCATAAAAATCAACGCTGCCCAGTGGTGAATTTGGCGCATTAACAACCCACCGCGAACTTCAAAGGAGATGTGAAGAGCTGATGCGTAAGCAGCCGACATCTTTATGCCTTCTAGCGGTTCATAACTACCCTCGTAAATAACTTCACGCTGAGAAGGGTCAAACCAAAAAGTCAGAAAAGTTCCAGACAGCAACAAAATGATGAATGAGTACAGAGCAACTTCGCCTAACAGGAAAGACCAGTGATCAGGGAATACCTTTTGTAGGTTCTTCTTCATCCACTTAGCGGCACCTGTGCGCTCATCTACATAGTTCGCTGCAGAACCTAAACGTGCTTCAACTGTCATTGTGAGTTTCGCTCCCAGAAACTAGGTCCGACTGGTTCGGAGAATGGATTACGAGCTATCAAGTACCCCTCGGCGTCAATTGTAATATCCAACTGAGGCAATGGCCTGGCAGAAGGTCCGAAGATAACTTTGGCGGCACGGGTTACATCAAATGTTGATTGGTGACAAGGACACAGCAGGTGCTTTGTTTGTTGTTCATACAGCGCAACGGCGCAACCCATGTGAGAACAAATCTTTGAGAAAGCAATGATCCCCTCATGAGTCATCGCCAATCTGTCAGCCTCAAGGTTGAACTCTTGGGGGCGAAGACGAATCAGCAGCACTGCATCCTTCGCGACATCACTGAGCTTGCGATGTTCTGGGTCAGCAATTTCTGGAAGCACTTGCGCCACTTCGCCAACTTGAAGATCAGATGCCTTGATACGGCGGTTACTAGGGTCTGTTACCAAATAAGTGCCAGATTTCCAGGTTGTCTGCTCTAGTTCCTTGCCAGGCAAAGGTCCTAAGTCTCGCAAAAGAATCAATGGAGATAGAGCAGATAAACCAAGTGCAGCGCCAAGTGATCGCTTTATGAGTGAACGGCGTCCAAGTCCTGAAGCGGCAGCGCCTTCCTTTACTGCAATTACAAAATCTTTACGATCAGAATCTTCAGAACGGAACTCGTGACGCTGTGCTACTACTTCCGTATCTGGCATCAAAGTCTTAGCCCAGTGGATCGCGCCCATGCCAATAAAGAAAAGCGAGATAGCCATGCCAAGTCCGAGGCCGAGTTGATGCGCATTCTGATTTCCCAAAATTGGTACAAAGACAAAGACATCATCAGGAATAAAGAAAAATGAGAAAATAAGTAAAACTGTCCCCAAAGCTGACATCAGGAACATGGAAGCTACTTGCCGTTCGGCGCGCTTAGCAGCTTTTGGATCAGTATCTGCTTTACGATGAACGTGAGCAGGTAGGCCTGGATCTTTTATCGCTTCGATTTCATTAGACATAATTCACTTCGCCTTCATAGCTAGCCAGACAGCAACACCAATAAGAAGACCGAGTCCTAGAACCCAACCTAATAATCCTTCAGTAACTGGACCTACACGACCAAGTGATGCACCACCAAGATTTGGTTCCT
>JBIKPC010000007.1:0-24234 GCA_044357675.1 Candidatus Planktophila sp.
AGCTTTGATCCATTTAATGATTGAAAGTTTTTCTTCTGGTGTAATTGTTTTATCGCTGAATACCGGCATGGATTGGGGACCGGTCACCATTGCTTCATAAATATGTTTTGGTTCGACACCCATCAAAGTTGGAGCGTACTTTCCTTGCGAAAGCGCCCCGCCTTGACCAGCAAAGTTGTGGCACATCGCGCAGTTGTTTCTAAATAATTCTCCACCCTCGGCGGTACTTCCATCACGTTCATAGTTAAGCGATGACTCTGCCGGAATTTCTGGACCAGGAGCAAGAGATGCGACATATGCAGCTAATGCTGCCGTTTCTTCAGCGTCATAAAGAGGCTCTTTGCGCATTGCCTGAGTGCTCATATCGGCCATGGGCATTCGACCTGTTCCAACTTGAAAATCTACTGAAGCTGCGCCAACACCAATGAGTGCTGGTGCAATCTGAGCGCCTTCAGCATTTAATCCGTGGCAAGAGGAGCAACCCTTGAGAAATATTTGACGACCTTCTTCTATCTGAACTGAGCGATCTGCAGAAGTTGTTTCTGCTGATGTAGTCGCACTTGCAACGCTAAATGTTGCCCCAATAGCCAAGAGAGCTAAGAGAAGTAGAAATGGTCCAGCCGCTTTATGGCGACGGTAGCGAGATATGCGCTTCACTTGATTCCTTTACTACTTAATGAGATAGATCGCGGAAAAGAGTGCGATCCATACGACGTCGACGAAGTGCCAGTAATACGAAACTACGATTGCAGTTGTTGCCTGCTGATGTGTAAATCGTCGTGCCTTTGAAACACGAACCATGACGATTAGAAATGCGATTAATCCACCAGTTACGTGTAAACCGTGAAAACCAGTAGCAACGTAGAAAGCTGAGCTGTAAGCATCAGATGAAAGTGTTTTGCCTTCAGATACCAACATTGCGTATTCATAAATTTGTCCTGATACGAAAATAGCGCCCATCAAGAATGTGGTGGCGAACCATTCGCGCATTCCCCACTTATTGATTTGAAATAAATTCCCGGTTCGATAATTCTGAAAACGTTCAGCAGCGAAAACTCCGAACTGACAGGTAACGGATGAGAGAACAAGAATCGTTGTATTAATTGCTGCGAAAGGTATGTTTAAAAGTTCTGTTGATTGCGCCCAAATTTCGGGACCTTGCACAGCTCTGATAGTGAAATACATTGCAAACAAGGCAGCAAAAAACATGAGTTCACTTGCTAGCCACACGATCGTGCCCACGGCTACGGCGTTAGGGCGTGTGATTTTCTGGTGTGCAACTGTGCTGGACATAGGGGCGATTATTCCCGAAATCAGGCTCGCCGTCTTGCTATCAAGCCCACAGGGCGTTGATTTTGAGCGCATCTGAGGTGAAACGGATCACTATAAAAGTGCTGGCTCCAGTGCAAAAAATTGATTCCAGATCAGCAGTTCGAGAATAGACTCTGGCCATGTCAGAGTCCAAGAAGCAGATCGTTGTTTACTCCGATGATTCATCGGTTCGTGCATCTATTGCCTCAGCCTTGGGACGACGAGTTGCCGTAGATCTTCCAGAACACGAAATCCATGAATTCGCTACAGGGTCTGCATTACGTGCTTTTGTAGACAGTAAAAGCATCGATAGCCAAGTGGACCTATTCATCCTTGATGGTGAGGCGGCCCAAGAAGGCGGCATGGGGATCGCTCGCCAGTTGAAGGATGAAGTGTTTAATTGCCCACCAGTTTTGGTTATTACCGGCCGTAAAGAAGATGCTTGGCTGGCAGCTTGGTCAATGGCAGAGGCATCTGTGGTTCACCCAATTGATCCATTTACTCTTGCTACAACGGCTGCGCAACTATTGCGTGGCACCACACTTGTTTCTGCTTGAATAATTCAATGACGCACGCTCAGTGGGATCTGCACATCGGACGGTTGCAGGCCGGTTTGAATCTTGAAACCGCAGATGTTCAGTGGTGCATGAATGAAATTCTCACAGGAAAAGCAGACCTTGAGTCGATCAAAAGTTTTTTGCTTGCACTCAAATCCAAAGGTGAAACTCCCGATGAAGTGGGAGCATTAGTTACACAGATGTATCAACATAGCGCTCCAATTTCAATCAAGGAACGAGCGGTTGACACCGTCGGCACTGGTGGAGATGGTGCTAACACAATCAATATTTCAACTACGTCGGCCATCATTGCTGCAGCGGCTGGCGTAAAAGTCATAAAGCATGGAAATCGTGCTGCTTCATCTAAGTCAGGGGCTGCAGATTTATTAGAGGCACTTGGGGTCAACATCAACCTTGATGGTGCTGGTGTTGAAAAAACTTTTGCAGAACTTGGAATTGGATTTTGTTTTGCACCGGTATTTCATCCAGCGATGCGCTTTGCTGCACCAGCGCGAAAAGAACTCGGTATCCCAACTGTCTTCAATCTGTTAGGCCCGTTGGCAAACCCTGCCAGACCTAAGGCAGCAGCAGTCGGTGTTGCAAATGAACGAATGCACGCAGTGATGGCGCAGGTGTTAGCTGATCGGGGTGTAGATGGCTTTGTTTTCCGGGGCGATGATGGCTTGGATGAAATCACACTTGCAACCACTACCTCTGTCTTTTCAATTGGTAATGGAGAGATCTCAAACGACCTGATTGATCCACTCGATTTTGGCATTTCCAGAGCGCCAATCGAAGCACTTGTCGGTGGAGATTCAACTGAAAATGCGCGCATTACAAAAGCGATATTTGCAGGTGAAAAGGGTGCACCACGAGATGCTGTAGTTCTCAATGCGGCGGCAGCTATTGCCGCATACGAAGCTGACTTTGAACTAAATCTTCATGATCGAATTGCACGTGGAGTTTCTCGTGCGATAGATGCGATTGATTCCGGTGCATCAACTCGCCTAGTCGCGAAATGGGCTGAACTTAGTCAGAAATTGAACGCTTAGCTTTTTTCTTTTTTGAGGGAAAGTTTCGCATTTCCTCAAAGGTCGACACGTTGTGGCCGGCCAGTCTCTCAATAATTCCATGCAGTACATCAACGGTTGCTAAAGCATCATCGAGGGCACGGTGGTTCGGCGATGTATGTGCGTTGAAAAATTCTGCAAGGGTTGAAAGTTTGCAATTGATAACTTCATCTCGATCGAGCACCGCCCGAGCCAAGCGTGCGGTATCAACTGTTAGGTAATCAGGCCATGGGTATTCGTGGATAAGTGCTGCAGCTTTTAGAAAACTCATGTCAAAAGGTGAGTTGTGTGCAACCAAAACAGTGTTTTCGGCGGGACCCAGGAATTCAAAAAGTGTTGGAAGTACTTCATCGATGAAAGGAGCCGACAACAGCATCTCATCGGTGATGCCAGTGAGTTGAGTAATGAAGGCAGGCAGAGAGTGGCCCGGATCAACAAAGCTTTGGAAAGTTCCTAGTACATTGCCTCCGCAAACTTTTGCTACACCAATTTCGGTTATAGCCGCTCCAGCTTTAGGAGAGCCACCAGATGTTTCAAGATCTATGACGGCAAAGGTGATTTGCGATAACTGGATTTCACCAATGTTCACCATAAGGTCGATCGTATGTCATTGAACTGACATCGGTCAGGTCGTATTATTTTCTTATGGCCGTTGAAGGAGCACCTGCAGGATGGATAAACGATTGGGCCGCAATCGGTTCCGGTAAGAACGCACATATAGGTGTTCTTTTAGTTCATGGCTTTACAGGTTCGCCAGCTTCTATGCGCCCTTGGGGCGAGTTCCTGCATTCAAAGGGGTACACAGTTCGAGTTCCCTTATTGCCTGGCCATGGAAGTAAGGTTGAAAACCTCAACAACACTAAATGGGATGAATGGCCGGCCAAGGTCACATTCGAATTGAGTGAACTTCAAAAAACATGTGACACAGTGTTTTTGGTTGGGTTGTCAATGGGTGGCGGTACGGTGCTCAATGTTGCCGAGTCAAACAATGCTTCCATCGCAGGAATAATCTTAGTTAATCCGATGATCTACGTTAAAGGTATTCCGGTTGAGCTGGCATTCTTCTTGTCACGCTTTCAGAAGTTGCGCACAAGTGTTGGAGACGACATCAAACGTCCCGGAATTACCGAGTGGGGCTATGACGCGTTGCCGACGCGTGGTATTTATCAACTGCTAAAGATGCTCCGAATAACACGCCGAGATCTCGGAAAAGTCACAGTCCCTGTGCAGTTGTTCCATTCAGTAGAAGATCACACCTTGCCGGTTGCAAACACCGAAATCATTTTGGCTGAAATTGGCTCAAAGGATAAGACACGGATCGAATTGGTAAATAGCTATCATGTTGCAACCATGGATTATGACCAGGAGTTAATTTTTCAGAACAGCCTTACTTTCATACAGGGCTTAAGCTCCTAAAACTATCGTTCTATTGGTTTATTTGTTCCTTTAAGAAATTTATTGCCTGAACTGCGTTCCAGCCATTGGGGTACTTATCTCGCATAGCGCGTGGTCCTTCAAGATCAGATCCAAAAGTTAAAAGCGAAATCTCGACTCGACCATCTGGTCTTACCTGTCCCAAACCAATATCTGCCATAAGTGCATTGCACAGACACTTTGATCCTTGAGCTTGATCTACTTGACCATTCTTAAATTCAAAATTATCTAAGGGTTCGGCAGGGCAGCGGTATCCGATCCCACCCTTTTCGCGTTGGTACATCGTTCGCAAATATCCCAGATCACAGATGCGGGTACGTTCTTTGTATAAATTGTCATTGGAAAGGGTCTGATTGTTTTGTATTACCTTGAATGGAAAACCAGTAGGGGAGGCGCTGGCATCTGTCAGAACTTTCATCTTTGGATCTGCTAGCGAATTGATAACGTTGGAACGATTTTCATGAGTGAAACCTGATTCGCCTGAAAGCGCAAACACTGAACCAACCTGCACACCTTTAGCACCGTGGGCTAAGGCTTCAACAAGTTTTGCCGGAGTTGCAAAACCACCAGCAAGCCAGAAAGGTGAACCTGAGGCAAGGATTTTTTCAAGGTTCGGAATATCTAAATCGTTGTATACCGCTTCACCATTTTCATCGACTGCATTTTTTGCTCGTGGGGGAGCGTTGTGACCTCCGGCTACGTGAAATTCAATGACAAATCCATCAGGTTTAGTTTCTTCATCTTTATTCAAATATGCAACTAAAGCATGCGATGAAACGATTGCCAGAAAGAGCGGGCGCTTGATTGGAAAGTTTTCGATTCCAAGTGTTTGTGGATCGAAATGTAGATAATGCTTGTCTTTCGTATCTGCTACTTCAACTTTCATCGCAACTTTATTACCGACAGAAATTTCATTGAGCAGATGCGGAATCTGTGCTGGGATTCCAGCACCGATGAGTATGTAATCAACATCTGCCAGCATTGCACCATAAAGCTGAGCAGGAATTGCAAGCTGAATTTTTTCCAATATGTTCATTCCGATAACTCCGGAATGACCTTCTTTTGCCAGCCAAACTTCCACAAAACTTGATACAGCCAATAAATTGTTAGAGAAAAGGTTTCCCTTAATGCTTAGTTTTGGAACATCCAAATAGGGCTTTTCAGCAGGACGTCCGCCTTCCACATAGAAACGATCCATTATCTCTGCAATAGTTTTTTGGTTCGGAAAATGTGACATCGCACGACGAATATCTCCTGAGATGTCGCCGTCCTGTAAGCGGCGCGCAATAACAGAATCAATAGCTGTTCCGGAAATGACTCCCAATTCACCCGCGATGGCTACTTCTTTTGCTAGTTGCCACGAAGAGACAGCGATACCCATGCCACCTTGAATAATGGTTGGGTATTTAACTTCTGTCTGCATGTATCAACTCTAAAGATTGATGAGCCGAACTCGCGAGTAGGCTTTTGATTATTAGGGGTTAGATATGTTAAGTGTGAGCCATATCTAGTCTTTACGATGGACTATCTAAGTGGACCGTACTGGGATCGAACCAGTGACCCCCACAATGTCAATGTGGTGCTCTACCGCTGAGCCAACGATCCTTAGGTGTGCGAACTATACAACAGTGACTTGGCTATATAAAAGTGAACTAGCGGGCGTAATCATCTTCAACACGCTCAATATCATCTTCACCAAAGTATGTACCGGTTTGGATTTCAACAAAGACCAACTCTTCAGATCCGTTGTTACCAATTCGGTGCAGCTGTCCTATTTCTACTTCGACGGTTTCACCCGGAAGTTTTGTAAAATTAACGCCATCGACCACAACATCTGCAATGCCCGAAACAATGAACCAATGCTCGCGACGTTTTTGGTGACGTTGGTACGACAAACGGTTTCCGGGTTTGACATAGATGCACTTAACCTTATGAAGTTCACTTTCCTGCAAAATTTCATAACGACCCCAAGGTCGAGTTGATTCATCAGCGGACATCGTGTGTTCTCCTCCGGTATGTGTGGAGCAAACTCTTTCATAAATAGTGGAGGTCGGGACGGGATTTGAACCCGTGTAGAGGGATTTGCAGTCCCTTGCCTCGCCTCTCGGCCACCCGACCATAGAAATATCGCCGCAAGATTTAATTCTTCGAAAAGAATGCCTTCTATACGGCGACTATCAGAGCGGACGACCGGGTTCGAACCGGCGACCTGAACCTTGGCAAGGTTCCGCGCTACCAACTGCGCTACGTCCGCGAGGAGGGTAAATCTATCGCAGGAGAGGCGTAAGCGCCAAAGTGAGGTTGATTGGTTAGCGTTAGCCCGTGCCATATGCGGACAATTCTTCACTCTTTTGGATGGGTGGCAGATTAGCCACCGATCTTGTCGAAGTCTCACATGATCCTGTCTGTTTGGAAGATGGTGGCTTTTGGGCTGTGTCCACCACATTTGAAAATCAATTCACCGCTGCAAAATTCGCAACTGTTGTTGAAGCACCTTTTCCTAACACTCCATGGATTCCACTGAAAGGCACGTGGAGTTCGTCGCTGTCAGCTGATCAATATATTGACTATGTTGAACGAATCCGAAACGCGGTCGCGGACGGTTGGGTGTATCAAGTAAACGCATGTAGGCGACTGACTCACGACGATGACGGTCAATCTATGCGCGGACTTTTCTCTGAAATCTTGAAGAACAATCCCGCGCCGTGGGCCAGTTATCTTGAAACTCCCGATGTGATGATTGCATCCGCTTCACCTGAACTTTTTCTCAGCCGAAAAGGTTCCACGATCATGACTTCACCTATAAAAGGCACTCAACCAACACACTCTCAACAATTTGGCGCTAAAGACCAAGCCGAGAATGTAATGATTGTTGATCTGATGCGTAATGACTTGGGCCAAATCTGCAAGAGCGGAACCGTCGAAGTTCCACGGTTACTGTCCAGTGAAGAACATCCAGGATTGCAGCATCTAGTCTCTGATGTTCAAGGCGAATTATTGGACAACATTTCGTGGAGGGAAATTTTTACTGCTTTATCTCCACCAGGTTCGGTAAGCGGTGCGCCAAAGTCTTCAGCTACTCAGGTTATAAGTGAGAATGAAGTAGCACGAGGACCTTACTGCGGTGCACTTGGATGGATCGAAGGGGATCAAGCCATTTTGTCTGTTGCAATTAGAACTTTTTGGAAAGACTCGCAGCTCAATTTCGGAACCGGTGCTGGAATAACCTGGGCTAGTAACGCAACGGCAGAATGGGAAGAAACTCAACTGAAAGCACGACGATTAATCTCTATCGCCGGGGGAGAGCTATTGTGAAAGTCATTGTTAATGGGTTACTCGTTCCGCAAGAACAGTCACAAATTTCACCACTTGGATGGCTCAACGGTGCAGGTATTTTTGAAACAATAAAAACCGTTAATGGAAAACCGTGGGCACTTTCGCGTCACATGCGAAGAGCGGTCAATGCCGCGAGAAGAGAAAAAATCCTTTTGCCGAGCGAAGAAGTTGTGCGGGATTCGATTACCACATTGCTGGAGGCTGAAATTCATGCGACCGGACTGCTCCGGGTTTCATTTGATGCAACAGGAAATTGGGCGGCTGCTCATCTTGCCTACCAAGAAGTTTTTTCAGCTGCCAAGGTCGCGATCCATCCCGTTCCGTTAGTCATTCAAGGCGTGCCTGTAAAAAGTTATCCATATACGCATCGCCTCGAAATTCTAGAACAAGCTCGATTGAATGGTTTTGATGAAGCGTTGGTGACAAGTTCTGAAGGCAAAGTTTGTGAGGGTTCGGTCTGCAACGTCCTCCTTAAGATTGCAGGCACTTGGTGCACGCCACCTCTTTCAGATGGCGTACTTCCCGGAGTAATGCGCGCATTAGTCATTGAAAATTTTGATGTTGTGGTTCGATCTATCGCTACATCTGAAGTTTCAGATATCGAGTCTGCCTTTTTGTTGAGCAGTTTACGGATCGCACAGCCAGTCTCGTCCATCGATGGAAGAGAATTATCCCAATCACTCGAATTTAGGGATGAAATAGAAGCGATGGCGCTAAGGACTTCGGTAGGCTAAGCACATGTCTCAGATAGCGATCACAGTTGATGGTGCGAAACTTCAGGTAGAAGCCGATCAACGTCCTACGCATATTTTTGCCGATAATAAAGAGGTTGTTGTTTGCAAGGTCAACGGTGTTCTAAAGGATTTGTGGACTGATTTAGTTGACGGCGACATTGTCGAATCAGTCTTAATTTCCTCACCTATTGGCCTTGAGGTTTTGCGACACTCAACCGCTCACGTTATGGCACAAGCTGTGCAAGAGGTTTATGCAAATACACGCCTAGGTATAGGACCTCCAATTAAGGATGGGTTTTATTACGACTTCGATCCGGAAAATACATTTAATCCAGATGATTTAACAAAAATCGAAAGTGCGATGCGCAAAATCATTAAAGAGGGTCAACGCTTCAAACGACGCGTAACCACCGAAGCAGATGCACTAAAGGAATTGGCTCACGAACCATATAAATGCGAACTGATTGGAATTAAGGGACCAGCTGGCGAAGAGGCCTCGGTCGAGGTTGGTGGAGCTGAGCTAACTATTTATGACAACTTAGGTCGAGATGGAAATCCCGTGTGGAGCGATTTATGTCGAGGCCCTCATTTGCCGTCGACAAAACTAATTCCTGCATTCAAGTTGATGAGAACTGCGGCTGCATATTGGCGTGGTTCTGAAAAGAATCCAATGTTGCAACGTATTTACGGAACAGCCTGGCCTTCCCAAGATGAACTCAATGCATATTTAGAACTATTAGCCGAGGCAGAGAAAAGAGATCATCGCCGCTTAGGCACCGAACTAGATCTCTTCTCCTTTCCTGAAGAAATCGGTTCAGGACTTGCTGTCTTCCATCCCAAAGGTGGCATCGTGCGTCGAGCGATGGAGGATTACTCACGTATTCGACACGAAGAAGAGGGTTATGAGTTCGTTTACTCACCTCATCTAACCAAGGCTGCTTTGTTTGAAACTTCGGGCCACTTACAGTGGTATGCCGATGGAATGTATCCACCAATGATCTTGGATGAGGAATACAACGCGGACGGAACTGTTAAGCGAGCGGGTCAGCAGTACTACATGAAGCCTATGAACTGCCCGTTCCATAATCTGATTTACAGATCTCGTGGCCGTTCTTATCGTGAACTTCCACTTCGTTTATTCGAGTTTGGAACTGTCTATCGTTATGAAAAATCTGGAGTGTTGCACGGAATTACTCGTGCACGAGGTTTCACACAAGATGATGCACACATCTATTGCACAAAGGAGCAAATGGTTGGCGAACTTGATTCGCTCTTAACCTTCGTGCTTAATCTGCTTCGCGACTATGGCTTAAATGATTTTTACTTAGAGTTATCGACGAAGAATCCTGAAAAGTTTGTTGGTGAAGATTCTGATTGGGCTGAAGCAACAGAGGCTCTGCGTAAAGCAG
Source organism: Candidatus Planktophila sp. (assembly GCA_044357675.1). Taxonomy (GTDB): domain Bacteria; phylum Actinomycetota; class Actinomycetes; order Nanopelagicales; family Nanopelagicaceae; genus Planktophila. Next base: position 9,852 of record JBIKPC010000007.1, read on the forward strand.
CAACGGCTCAAAATCTGGAACTTGTTTTGGATGAAGGTGGTGCAGCTTTTTATGGTCCGAAAATTTCAGTACAAGCAAAAGATGCGATCGGTCGCACCTGGCAGATGTCCACAATCCAGGTTGACTTCCAATTACCTCAGCGCTTCGAATTGGAGTACTCCGCCACTGATGGAACACGTCAACGTCCTGTAATGATTCACCGTGCGTTGTTTGGTTCTATCGAGCGATTCTTCGGTGTTTTAACTGAGCATTACAGCGGGGCATTCCCGCCGTGGCTTGCACCAGTTCAAGCAATTGGTATTCCAGTTGCTGATGCATTCGGTGATTACTTGGGCGATGTAATTCAGCAAATGCGCAAGGCTGGTATCCGCGCTGAGCTTGATTCATCAGATGATCGAATGCAAAAGAAGGTTCGCAACGCACAAATGCAAAAGATTCCTTTTATGGTTATAGCTGGCGAAGAGGATCAAAAAGCTGGTGCTGTTTCTTTCCGCTATCGAAATGGTGAACAAAGAAACGGTATTCCTGTCAAGGATGCGATCGCTGAAATCAAAAAAGTAGTTCAGGAACGTACTCAGGTTTAAATAGTGAGTGAATCAATCGACGGTGCCGGAATGCCAGATGGTTGGCAGCGTTTGTGGGCTCCCCATCGCTTGGAGTATTTACGGGGAGAAAACCGTCCTTTAGAGGGAAATGATGTTGGTTGCCCATTTTGTCGCATCCCAACCTTGCAGGATGAAGAAGGATTAATTGTTTATCGGGGTACTTCAGCATTTGTTGTCATGAATCTTTATCCATACAACCCAGGACATCTTTTAATTTGTGCCTACCGACATGTCCCGGACCTTACAGATCTAACAGATCAGGAACGCAATGAGATTAGCGAATTGACCGCCCATGCCATGAAAACTATCCGTAAGGTTTCAAATCCTGCTGGATTTAATCTTGGAATGAATCAAGGAGCTATTTCTGGAGCTGGTGTTGCCGAACATATTCATCAGCATGTTGTTCCGCGTTGGAGTGGGGATGTCAACTTCATGCCAATTATTGGTAAGACGAAGGTGCTTCCACAACTGTTAACCGTGACGCGTTCGGAGATTGCTGCAGCTTGGTGATTACCTAATTAGCTGCTGTATGTAGTCGTTGACAATATCCACACCGATGCCACGCTCAATCCATAAAGGAATAGCGGGAAAAAGCAGACCAGCACTAAATGCATTATCACCCGAAGCTGCCAGCAACTCTAAGTACTCATCACGAAACTCTTGTACAAGCGTCTGATGCTCTTCCTCACTGCTTTTTAAAGTTTTTGGTTTCGTTGAGTAATCAATTATTTGCAGATCAGATAATCCAATGAGTGCAGCTGGCATTCCGGCCTCATCATGCAAGACTAAGAATGGTGTGACCATTTGATCAAAGACTCGAGTCGCAATCATCACCGCATCATCAAAATCTGCTTCAAGTTTTTCTAAATGGGTCACGACAACTAGACGAGGCACCTGGTATTCATCGAGTGCTTGCCACATATCTATGGTCGCTTGATCTATGCCCGCCGATGGATCGATGGTGAAGATCGCAAGATCGGACTCGGCAACCGCAATTTGGGAAGTCTGAGCGCCAAACTGTGCTGCAACCTGGTCAGGGTCAGCGCTGGTGTGTCCGTAAACATGAATTCGCAGGTCGTTTATTTGAGATTGCACGGGGTCAGCCTACGATGGTCCTTGATGTTAAGCGCACGTTTGAAGCCAGCGGTCACTCGGTTTATTACACCTGTGGCCTCTGCCGCCCTGCGCCTAGGAATCACACCTAATGCGGTGACATGGACTGGAGCCGTGGCAGTTGTAGCAGCGGCTTTATATTTTTATCCTAAAGGCGAGTTCTTCATCGGAACATTGATTATTTGCATCATGGCCCTTAGTGATTTGTTTGACGGAACCATGGCCCGTATTTCTCATAAGGGATCTAGCAAATGGGGCGGGTTTCTTGACTCCACCATTGATCGAATTACTGACTCAGCAATACTTGTGGGAGTTTCGATCTACCTGATCAACAACGATGACTCGCTTGCGATCGTAGTGATGGTCACTTTGGTGACAGGAATATTGGTTCCGTATATTCGGGCTAAGGCAGAATGTTTTGGAATCGAATGTTCCGGAGGTATTGCAGAGCGAACCGAGCGATTAATAATTTCTTTGGCCGCAATAGGATTTTCTGGCTTAGGAGTTCCGTACATAATGGCGATCGGTATGTGGTTACTTGCAGTGCTAGGCACTTATACAGTTGTTCAAAGAATGTTGATAGTTAAGCGAGCACGATAAGTGAAAGATGCTCTATCGGCATACGCCTATTTTGCTGGCTGGAGAATTGTTCGTTGGCTCCCTGAACGCACCGCTTATCGCTTGGCTTATGTAGCTGCAGATTATTTAACTAAACGTAACGGCAAAAGTGTGTCTCGTTTACGCTCTAATCTGCGGCGCACACAACCGAACATAACTGCACTTGATTTAGATTTGCTGGTCTTCGATGCCATGCGTTCCTATATGCGCTACTGGTGTGACACCTTTAGATTTCCAGATTGGTCGACCCAGCGTGTCCAGGAAACCGTTACGGTCAACAACGAACATCTTTTATTGGACGCAATCGCAGCCAAAACCGGTGTAATCGTTACTCTTCCACACGCGGGCAACTGGGATCATGCCGGAGCATACTTTTGTGCCAAAGGAATTCATCTTGTAACCGTTGCAGAACATTTGAAACCAGAAAAACTTTTCTTGAAATTTCTGAGTTATCGACAAGCCATGGGTATGGAGGTCCTGCCTTTAGATGGCAGAGTTTTGGGTACTTTGGCGCAGCGGTTGCGACAAGGAGCATTAGTCGCTCTAGTTGCTGATCGAGATTTATCTAGGTCGGGTATCGATGTCAATTTCTTTGGTGGACCGACTCGTATGCCTGCCGGTCCAGCATTATTGGCTTTAAAAACTAATGCTCCATTGATCACAGCATTCGTTTCGTACACAGAATCTGGAATCCACATAGATTTCAATGAAGTTGCTATTTCCACTACGGGGAGCGATGAAGAAAAAGTTGTGGAAATTGTGCAAAGGATGGCGAATCAATTCGAAGCCGGAATTTCTCTTCATCCGCAGGATTGGCACATGTTGCAACGCATTTGGATTGATGGCGACTTCAAGGAGCGCAGCTGATGCTCAATCGTTCCCTAAAGATTGGAATTGTGTGTCCGTATAGCTGGGATACACCAGGTGGTGTACAAAACCATATTCGTGATTTGGCAGAATTTTTGATCCAAGCCGGACATCAAGTTTCTGTACTCGCGCCGGCAATAGATGAAGAAAAACTGCCGGACTATGTGGTCAATGCAGGAAAGCCGATTTCTATTCCGTACAACGGAGCAGTTGCGCGCGTTCTCTTCGGCCCAGTAGCTTTTTCGCGGGTGCGTCAATGGATTTCAAATGGTGATTTTGATTTATTGCATCTACACGAACCAGCGATTCCTTCAATTTCATTGTTAGCGTGTTGGGCAGCTGATGGACCAATGGTAGGAACTTTCCATGCCGCTGCGAAACGCCAGAAGATCATTTTCGCAATCGGCCCAATTCTTGAACCTGCTATCGAGAAATTGTCAGCCCGGATCGCGGTTTCAGAAGCTGCTCGACTAACTCTCACAGATCATCTAGACACAGATGCAATCGTTATTCCTAATGGAATTTATGCCTCTCGTTATCACGATGGAATCCCACAAGAAAAATGGCAGGGCAACACCATTGGCTTCATTGGAAGGTTTGAAGAACCCCGTAAAGGCTTAAGTGTTTTACTGGAAGCGCTACCTGTAATCGCGCGTTTTGCTCCTGATGTAAAAGTTTTTGTTGCAGGACCGGGTGATCCGACAGAAGTGGAAAAAAGCATAGATCCACAATTGCGTCATCGCTTTGAATTCTTGGGAAAAATTTCAGAACAAGACAAAGCAAACTTCATGTCTTCTGTCGCTATATATGTTGCACCCAACACGGGTGGAGAATCTTTCGGAATCATTCTTGCCGAAGCATTAGCTGGGGGAGCCTGTGTGGTTGCAAGTGATATTCCCGCTTTCGAAGATTTATTAGGCCAGGGACAATATGGGGCACTGTTCAAATCAGAGAATTCAACGGATCTAGCAAAAGTCATCATCGACTTACTTCGGGATGAAACCAAGAGATCCAAACTTGCTACTGCAGGACGTTCCAGAGGACAAAGTTTCGATTGGGATAAAATTGCTCAGCAAATTTATTCTGTGTACGAGATGTCAATTGTAGGAAGTGACAAAGTTAAGCTCGCTTCGGATACACGTTCATGGAACCGATTCTTGACGAAGGATGAGAAGTAATGACGAATTGGTTTTTGGTTGCTTTTCTAGTGTTGGTTTCTCTCTGGTATCTAACTTTCCTTGCAACACGTCTGGACCGCTTGCACCACAGAGTCGAAACAAGTTGGGCCAATCTCGATGTTCTGTTGCAAAAGCGAGCAGCTGTCGCGCTAGAAATAGCGCACAGTGATATTGCTGATCCCGCTTCATCCTTGCTGCTAACTGGTGCGGCGTACCAAGCAAGAGATGCAAATATTGAGAGCAGATCGGCCGCCGAAAGTGGATTATCTGGAGCTTTGGGATTATTGCTTGAAGACTCTGAGCACTTATCTACAGCCGCCGATAACGCCCTATTAACCGAGTTGTCTGCACTCACCGACAAGATACGAGTTGCAATCGCAATTCATACCGATGCGGTGACACGGACACAAATGGTGCGCAGCAAAATTATTGTAAAACTATTCCGTTTGGCAGGAACTGCTCCTTTGCCTGTCACCTATGAGTTTGAATCTGATGTTCTCTAGACGAGTCTTTGTCTTTTTGTCTCTAACAAGCTTGCTTCTTACTGGATGTTCAGTTGTATCGAAATTGGCTTCTGACCCGGTGATGACAAATGAATTAAGCGGTCGCGAGGGAACAAACGGTCCAGTGCTGGTTGTAAAAATTGACGATACAACCCAAGCTCATCCACAAATTGGGTTAGAAGATGCGGACATCGTTTACATCGAACAAGTTGAAGGTGGACTAACGCGTTTGGCAGCAGTTTTTTCATCTGTGATTCCACAGCGAATAGGTCCAGTCCGAAGTGCGCGTATTTCAGACATAGAAATTATGTCGCAATTGGGTCGTGTTGCATTTGCCTACAGTGGCGCACAGAAGAAATTGCTTCCAGTTATTGCTGCCGCCAACCTTCAGGACTTGGGCGCTCAACGTCAAAGCCCAACAATTTTCACAACAGATCCAAATCGCAGACAACCGTATGCAATGGTGTTACGAGCAGATCTGTTGATGCAACTAGTCAAAGAGAAGAATTTCCAAATAGATAGTGCAAAGAACATTGGATTTGAATTTGGAGCTCTTCAAGAAGGTGGCGCACTGACCACGGAAGCGGTGATGCATTGGCCAGCGGCTACTTATTCCGCAACGTGGTCAGCTGAAGATGCACGTTGGTTGTTATCACACAACAATTCAGTAAATGTTGCAGATTCGGGAGTTGTATTAGGTCCAACCACTTTAGTGATCCAGATGGTTTCTATAACTGCCTCTGAATACAAGGACAAAGTCGGGGGCGTAACCCCATTTTCACAAACGGTCGGAACAGGTAAGGCTTATGTCCTGCGCGATGGCCAACGATTCATAACGACCTGGAACAGACCTTCTGCCGAATTTGGAACCACCTTTACCTTCGCCGATGGTTCAGTTATGAACTTCGATCCAGGTCAGATTTGGATCGCCCTGACAGATCGTGAGCCTGATTTCGCCTCGCCACCCGTGGCTAAGACAAAGTAGGATTGCCACCTATCTTTCGATCGAAGCGGAGTGATTCAACATGGCTGAAGTAACAGGTACGGCTCGCGTTAAGCGCGGAATGGCAGAAATGCTTAAGGGCGGCGTCATCATGGATGTCGTTAACGCTGAACAAGCAAAGATTGCTGAAGATGCCGGAGCGGTTGCGGTTATGGCACTTGAACGCGTACCTGCTGATATTCGTGCGCAAGGTGGCGTTGCTCGTATGTCTGATCCTGACATGATTGAAAAGATTCAGGCAGCTGTTTCGATTCCAGTAATGGCCAAGGCACGTATCGGTCACTTTGTTGAAGCACGCGTATTGGAATCATTAGGCGTTGATTACATCGATGAATCTGAAGTATTAACACCTGCAGATTACGAAAACCACATTGATAAGTGGGACTTCAAGGTTCCGTTCGTGTGCGGCGCTACAAATCTTGGAGAAGCGCTTCGTCGAATTAACGAAGGTGCCGCCATGATCCGTTCAAAGGGCGAAGCAGGAACTGGCGATGTTTCAAATGCAATGCAGCACATGCGCAAGATCGGTGGAGAAATCCGTCGCTTGTCATCGATGCGCGAAGATGAGTTGTATGTTGCGGCAAAAGAAATGGCAGCACCTTACGCATTAGTTAAAGAGGTAGCTGAAACTGGAAAACTTCCAGTTGTGCTTTTCACTGCAGGTGGTATCGCTACACCAGCGGATGCAGCATTGATGAAGAGCATGGGTGCAGACGGCGTGTTCATTGGTTCTGGAATTTTCAAATCAGGAAACCCTGCACAGCGTGCAGCGGCTTGCGTAAAGGCAACAACATTTTGGGATGATCCAAAGGTGATCGCAGATGCATCACGTGGTCTTGGTGAAGCTATGGTCGGTATTAACGTTGCGGATTTGCCAGCACCACATCGTCTTGCCGATCGTGGTTGGTAATTCGTTAAACGATGAAGGTAGGAGTTTTAGCTCTGCAAGGAGATGTTCGCGAACACATTAGTTCGCTCATCGCCTGCGGAGTAACTCCAAGTACGGTCAGACGTTCTATCGAGTTGGATCAGGTAGATGCTTTAGTGCTACCAGGTGGAGAATCAACAACTATTGCGCAGTTGGCTGAAGTGTTTGGAATCTTTGATCAAATCAAAGATCGCATCGCATTAGGAATGCCTGTCTATGGTTCATGTGCCGGAATGATTCTTTTGGCAGATGAAATTTTGGATTCGAAGCAAGGTCAAAAGAGTTTTGGTGGATTAGACATTACGGTTCGCAGAAATGCTTTTGGCCGTCAGGTGGATTCATTTGAGTCTGACATTCCATTTGCTGATGGCTCTTCAGATCTAATTCGTGCGGTTTTCATTCGCGCGCCCTGGGTCGAGCGAACAGGGGATGGGGTGCAAATTCTTGCCTCTGTTGATACACATCCGGTTGCAGTACGTTCACACACATTATTTGCTACCTCGTTTCACCCAGAATTAACGGGGGATCATCGAATTCATCGTTACTTTATTGAGGAAGTAGCACGCCCCGCACTCGAGAAGGTAAAGTAAGGCCATAATTTAAAGCAGACATTACTGTCATGAGATTGAGGTGTTCCAATGTCCGGCCATTCCAAATGGGCGACGACCAAGCACAAGAAGGCGATCATTGATAGTCGCCGTGCAAAGGTGTTTGCAAAGCAAATTCGTGCAATTGAAGTTGCGGCACGCAATGGTGGTGCCGACATGGATGGTAACCCGACACTTTTTGATGCTGTTGCCAAAGCAAAGAAATCGTCAATGCCAGCAGACAACATTGATCGCGCGATCAAACGTGGAGCCGGACTTGAAGCTGGCGCGAAAGACTGGATCACGATCATGTACGAGGGCTACGGTCCAAATGGCGTAGCGATCATGATCGAATGTTTGTCCGATAACCGAAATCGTTCAGCATCAGAAGTTAAAGTCGCTGTAACGCGCAATGGTGGATCGATGGCGGATCTAGGATCCGTGTCCTACCTTTTCAATCGTAAGGGCGTAGTAATAGTTAAAAAAGATGGCGCACTGACTGAAGATTCTATTCTCGAAGCAGTACTTGAAGCGGGCGCAGAAGAGGTAAATGACTTAGGCGAAGCATTTGAAATTGTTAGTGAGCCCGTTGATCTAGTTCCGGTTCGCACCGCGCTGCAAGATGCTGGCATCGATTATGAATCAGCAGATTCTTCGTTCTTACCATCCATGTCTATTCCACTCGATGCTGACGGCGCTAAGAAGGTTTTCGAACTTATTGATGCAATTGAAGAGCTCGACGATGTGCAGAATGTGTACAGCAACTTCGATGTTTCCGATGAGGTTATGGCGAGCCTAGATTAAGTAGTTGCTCATTATCTCTAGGCTTGAAGACTGAACCAAGGAAGAAAGCGCAGGGGTAAGCATGAGAGTTTTGGGCGTTGACCCAGGTCTAACTCGCTGCGGCGTTGGCATAGTTGAAGGCGCGGTTGGTTCTCCCATTTCATTAGTTGGAGTAGGTGTCATTCTTACTTCGACAGATGCAGCACTTGATCAGCGACTGCTGGATTTAGATCAGCAACTTTCCGAATGGATCAATCTTTGGAAGCCAGATGTAATTGCCGTCGAACGTGTTTTTTCACAACACAATGTCAGAACAGTTATGGGAACCGGACAGGCAGCTGGAATCGCATTGTTGCTTGCAGCTAAGGCTGGAATCCCAGTAATGATGCACACCCCATCTGAAGTTAAAGCGTCAGTTACAGGTAGTGGACGAGCCAATAAAGCTCAAGTTGCATTGATGGTTCAAAAGATTCTTAATCTTGACACGATTCCTAAGCCAGTTGATGCAACAGATGCACTTGCATTAGCAATTTGTCACATTTGGCGCGGTGGAGGAAACAGTAAAATTGCGCAAGCGTTGGCAGCAGAACAATCACGTTTGAAAAAGTTGCGTGCACGATGATTTCTTTACTTAACGGGTCAGTCCGATCAATTTCATCTGACCGATTAGTTATCGAAGTTGGTGGCTTCGGAATCTCTGTTCTGGTAAATCAGCAAACTGCAGCACAGGTAACGCTTGGGTCACAGGTTCAATTATTTACATCTTTAGTTGTTCGCGAAGATTCACTCACCTTGTTTGGGTTTATCAATGATGAATCTCGCTCACTCTTTGAGTTAGTACAAACCGTTTCTGGAATAGGCCCAAAGGTTGCACTATCGATCCTGGGAGCGTTGACTCCTGAAGATTTAGGCAGGGCTATTTCACAAGAAGATATTGGCGCAATCGAGAAAGTTCCGGGAATTGGTCGCAAAGGTGCCCAGCGTTTGATTCTTGAACTCAAGGGTAAATTAAGTGATCTTTCAGCTGTACATCAATACAAGGGTCATCAACCAGCGTGGCGCGAACAATTGACCAGCGCACTTGTTTCACTTGGATTTTCACCAAAGGAATCTGATGGTGCGATCTCACAGGTTGTTTCAACTTTGCAAGCTGATGGGGTTGATGCGTCAAATGTAGAGTTGAGTGAACTACTCAAGTTAACCCTTGCCAGCGGAAAGAGTGCTCGTGGCTGATGATCGGTTAGTGACACCTCAAGTCAAGGGCGAAGAATCAGCCGTTGAACATGCACTGCGTCCTAAAACACTGCACGATTTTGTTGGACAACAACGCGTCCGTGAACAAATCGATGTGTTGTTAACCGCTGCCCGTCATCGAAATTCTCCAGCCGATCATATTTTGCTCTCAGGTCCACCGGGATTAGGAAAGACAACTCTTGCTTTGATTTTAGCTAGCGAAATGCAAGCACCGATTCGCATAACAAGTGGTCCTGCAATTACACATGCCGGAGATTTGGCGGCAATACTTTCGTCATTAGTAGAAGGTGAAATTTTATTTCTAGATGAAATCCATAGACTTCCTAGGCCAGCCGAGGAGCTTCTTTATTTAGCGATGGAGGACTTTCGGGTTGATGTAATTGTCGGCAAGGGCCCCGGAGCAACGGCTATTCCATTACAACTTCCGCATTTCACCTTAGTTGGAGCGACGACACGTGCCGGATTGTTACCGAGCCCATTGCGAGATCGTTTTGGATTTACGGCGCACCTTGATTTCTACAATGAAACAGATATCGCCCACGTAATTACTCGTAGCGCCGAATTGCTGAAAATATTTATTGACACTGATGCAATAGTTGAAGTTGCTGGCCGTTCCCGTGGAACTCCACGTATTGCCAATCGATTATTGCGTCGAGTTAGAGATTTTGCACAAGTCCAAGGAAGTGCCCGCATTTCTTTAACTGATGCTAAATCTGCATTAGAGATGTATGAAGTTGATGAACTTGGCCTTGATCGCCTCGATCGTGGGGTGCTCGTTGCCTTGATTGAGAGATTTAATGGGGGACCGGTAGGACTTTCAACATTAGCTATAGCCGTTGGCGAAGAGGTCGAAACCGTAGAATCTGTAGCCGAACCTTTCCTAGTGAGAAATGGCTTTATGGTCCGAACCCCACGTGGGCGAGTGGCTACTGCGCAGGGTTGGCGCCACATAGGACGAACACCACCCGCTGAGATTTCGACGCTTTTCGACTTACCAGCACCTGACGCCTAGACTCTCGCCCTATGTCTACAACTAATAAACCTATTAAGACGAGTTCACGCCCGGTTCGCACTCTGGCGATTCTTGGCCTGATTCTTGTTGCCATGGCAAGCCTAGTTTTCATCCAAGGAGCTACGTCAGTTCGCCTTGGACTGGATCTTCGAGGTGGAACCTCTGTCACATTGCAACCACGAATTGCTCCTGGTGATGAAGGAAAGGTAACGAGTGAGGCGATTGATCAAGCTGTATCAATTATTCGCCAACGCGTTAACTCTCTCGGTGTAGCAGAATCTGAAGTCGCAGCACAGGGAAGTGGCACAAATCGCCAAATAGTTATTTCTGTTCCTGGTGACACAGGTCGTCGTGTCGTTGAATTAGTTGGTCAGACCGCTGAACTGCGTTTTCGTCAAGTGCTTGCATCGGCTTCAGGTTTTCCAAGTACCGGCGATGCTGCAGCGACTCCCGTTGCCGGCGTAACCGCAGAAGTTAATGCAAAGTTTGCAACTCTGGATTGTACAAAGGCTGAAAATTTGCAAGGTACCGGCGTGGATGCACCGACCGATACCTTGGTTACATGTGATCGTGCCGGTGGTACTAAATACATTTTGGCACCAGCTGAAGTATTAGGTCGCCAAATCACTAAAGCATCTGCTGGGTTAGATACACAAGCTGGTAGTGCTTGGTTTGTCAGTCTGACATTTAACAATGAAGGAACCTCAGCATTTGCTGCGCTAACTTCTCGTGTTACCTCACTTCCAGAACCAACAAATCAAGTCGCTATTGTTCTAGATGGCCTGGTTGTTTCATCTCCTCGAATTACAGAGGCGATTCCATCAGGAAGTGCGCAAATCACAGGAAGCTTTACCCAGTTAGAAGCCCAAGATCTTGCAAATGTTCTTAAATACGGAGCATTGCCATTGGCTTTTGATCGTGGCGAAGTACAACAAGTATCGCCAACACTTGGTGCTGATCAGCTAAATGCTGGTTTATTAGCTGGTGCACTTGGCTTGCTCTTGGTAGTAATTTTCACACTTTTGTATTATCGCGCACTAGGTTTTGTAACCGTTGGGTCACTGGCTATTGCAGGCTTGATGCTCTATCTCCTGTTCTTGCTAATGGGTGAGTGGATCGGATTCACATTAACTCTGGCCGGAATCGCTGGCGCAATCGTTGCTATCGGTGTCACAGCTGACTCGTTTATTGTCTACTTTGAACGTGTTCGAGACGAGATGCGTGAAGGAAGAACATTACGCACCGCCGCCGAAACAGGCTGGGTCCGTGCACGTCGTACGATTCTGGTTGCAGACTTCGTATCTCTAATCGCCGCTGTTTTACTGTACGTATTCTCAGTAGGTGGAGTACGCGGTTTCGCATTCACATTGGGTCTCACGACGATCATCGACTTGATCATTATTTTCTGGTTTACAAAGCCAGCCTTGGTATTAGTTTCTAGAAGTAAGTTCTTTAACTCAGGTCATGCTCTCTCTGGATTCTCACCAAAGAGCTTAGGTATGTCCGTTGCGAAGGAGGCATAACATGTCAAAGCTATCTGGACTAGGTGGACGCCTATATCGTGGAGAAACTTCGGTTGATTTTATTGGTCGACGTCGTCGCTGGTACATGGTTTCTGCACTCTTCATCGTTGTGTCTATCGGAGCGCTTGCAGTGCAAGGTCTTCACCTCGGAATTGAGTTTAAGGGCGGTTCATCTTTCACCGTCACAACTCAAAATCCTTCAGTTACAGAAGCGCGAGCAGCTGTTGAAGAAGCTGGCGTTTCAAGTGAAACCATTGTTCAGTTAATTGGTGATAACAAAGTTCGTGTTCAAACTGGTTCTTTAGAGCAGGCTCAGAATGATGCGATACAGGATTCTTTGGCAGCAAAGTTTTCTGTAAGTGCGTCTACAATTGATACTCAAATAATTGGACCATCATGGGGTAAGGAAATCACGCGTAAGGCGCTTTACGGTCTATTCGGCTTCTTGCTCGTTGTAATGATCTATCTCGCTATGGCTCTTGAGCCAAAGATGGCAATCGCTGCAATTATCGCTGTGATCCATGACGTTTTCATTACCGTTGGAATTTATGCACTCGTTGGGTTTGATGTCACACCGGCGACGATTATCGGCTTCCTGACAATTTTGGGGTACTCGTTGTATGACACTGTGGTTGTTTTTGACAAGGTTCGAGAGAATACAAAGTCAATCACTTCGACTTCTACAAAGACCTATTCCCAGGCGGTTAACCTTGCTGTGAATCAGACAATTGTTCGTTCTACAAATACATCGATTGTTGCGTTACTACCCGTAGCTTCAATTCTCTTTGTTGGTGCTGGATTATTGGGAGCTGGAACGCTTAAAGACTTGTCACTCGCACTGTTTATTGGCTTGTTGGTTGGTACTTATTCTTCGATTTTCATTGCGCCTCCGATTCTTGCTCAATTACGTGAGAAAGAGCCAGCAATGCAAGCTCTTGCAAAGCGTGTGAACGCTCGCTCCGGTGGTTCAACTATCGCAGCAACAGTTGAAACAGTCGCTGCTGTTAATGGCCGTGGCCCACGTAATCAACCTAAGCGCAAGGGTCGTAAGTAAGGTTTTTTGTGGATACTTTGATAGCACCTGTAATCAGTGCTCTCAAAGAAAATCACGCCTCTGTAGATTCTGGTGAGGTAACTCGCGCATTTGAAGTTGCGCGACAAGCCCACGAAGGTCAAATGCGTAAATCGGGTGAGGAATACATAACGCACCCAGTTGCCGTGGCCGAGATTCTTGCTCATCTAGGTTTAAATCAGCCAACGGTGATCGCTGCACTCCTGCATGACACAGTTGAAGATACTCAGTATTCATTGACACAATTGCGCAGTGATTTTGGTGATGAAGTCGCAAATTTAGTTGATGGCGTTACCAAGCTCGACAAGTTGGCGTATGGGCCAACAGCTGAGGCTGAAACTGTTCGCAAAATGGTTATTGCGATGTCACGCGATATTCGAGTACTTGTAATAAAGCTGGCAGATCGATTGCATAATGCACGAACCTGGAAATTTGTATCTGAGGAAAGTGCTCTTCGGAAGGCGCGAGAGACTCTAGATATTTACGCTCCACTTGCTCATCGCCTTGGAATGAATGCCATCAAATGGGAGCTTGAAGATCTCTCTTTTGAAGTTTTGGAGCCAAAAAAGTTCGAAGAAATTTCGCGATTAGTCGCAGAGCGTTCTCCTTCCAGAGATGCTTTAACTGAGCAAGTAATCGTTTCGGTGAAGGAAGATCTTTCTAGGGACAGTATTGAAGCAACCGTTACAGGTCGAAAAAAGCATTTCTTCTCGGTCTACCAAAAAATGGTTGTACGAGGTCGCGAGTTCAATGAAATTTATGATCTTGTCGGAATCCGTGTTCTGGTTAATGATGTTCGCGATTGCTACGCAGTGCTTGGTTCCATTCACGCTCGATGGAGTCCCGTGCCCGGTCGTTTCAAAGATTACATTGCGATGCCTAAGTTCAATTTGTACCAGTCGCTACACACGACTGTTATAGGTCCAACCGGTAAAGCTATCGAGATTCAAATTCGCACTTATGACATGCATGCACGAGCAGAATTCGGTATTGCAGCCCATTGGAAGTACAAGCAGGGTCCGGAGAACACAGATAGTTCACCCGAGATGTTGTGGCTTCGCCAGTTACACGAATGGCAGAAAGAAACAGAAGATCCCTCAGAATTTCTTGAGGCGTTACGTTTTGATTTAGGTTCACCAGAAGTTTTTGTTTTCACACCAAAGGGCAGCGTTGTAGCGCTACCAGGTGGCTCAACACCGGTTGACTTTGCATTCTCAGTCCACACAGATGTAGGGCTGCGATGCGCCGGTGCAAAGGTAAATGGTCGATTAGTGCCACTTGATTCGCGCCTAAACAATGGTGATGTTGTAGAAATCGTGACTAACAAAAGCGAATCA
>JBIKPC010000029.1:0-9479 GCA_044357675.1 Candidatus Planktophila sp.
AACTGCTAAACCATTTATGTGGTCTGAAACAACACGTCCATGACGATTAGCCAAATTGGCTAGCGGAACTAAGGTCGCGCTTCCATCAAGTGCATCGGTTTTTTCGGCTGCATCTCCTACCGCGTAAATATCAAGATTGCTGGTGCGATTGAAATCATCAACTTTGATTCCATTACGAACTCCAATTTCAAGACCAGCTGCTTTTGCTAATCCAATTTCGGGGCGCACGCCAATCGCCAAGATAACGATCTCGGCTGGCAAAACTTCACCATTTGAAAGTTCAACTGAATCACTATTGATTTTTACTACGCTTGCGCCAAGTCGTAGATCGACTCCGTGTGCTCTCATCTCTTGTGCAACTAATGTTGCTAATTCTGGGTCCAACGGCATCAATACTTGATGTGTTGCTTCGACCAAAGCGGTTGGAATCTTGCGATGAATTAAGTTCTCTGCAATTTCCACACCAATAAAACCGCCACCGATTACAACTGCACTTGCTGGATTCTTTCCAACACTGGCTGCAATCTTTTCTACATCTTCGACGGTGCGGAGAGTCATTCCTCGTTCAATGCCAGGAATTGGTGGGACAACAGGTGATGCGCCAGGACTCAAGATCAGCTTGTCATAATCAAGTTCTGCGGTTTCGCCATTCAGAAGATTCTTTATAGCGACTGTCTTTTTAGCGGGATTAATTGCAAGTACTTCGGTGCTTACTCGGACATCCAGTCGGAAGCGAGCATGAAGTGATGCTGGGGTCTGTAAAAGCAGATCCTTTTCCTCTTCAATAACTCCGCCTACGTAATAAGGCAAGCCGCAGTTTGCATATGAAACATGTCCACTTTTTTCTAAGACAATAATCTCTGCTTTTTCATTCAGACGACGTAGACGCGTCGCAGCAGACATTCCACCAGCAACCCCACCAATAACAACAATTCTCATTAGTTATTTACGAGCGGCATTCCTTGATTTGCCCAATCGATTACTCCACCTTCCAGGTTAAATAGATTAAGGAATCCAGCATCCTGCATGATCTTGACGGCTTGGCCAGAACGATTGCCACTTCTGCAGTAGACGGCGTACGTTGCGTTCTTGTCGAGAGACGCGATTTCTGTCTCAAAGCTACCGCCCTGAAAGTCAATCATTCGAGCACCTTCTATATATCCCTCGGCAAACTCACCTGGAGTACGCACATCTAAAATCACTACACCTGATTCGGTAATTTTATTTGAAAAATCTAAAACATTCATGTTTGTGGCTCCCGCCGTGCTAGTTGAACAACCTACAAGAAGTAACAGGGAAGAGATTAAAGCAAATACTTTTTTCATGAAATCTCCTTACGCAAGACTCAAGAATAGTTTTTGTAACTGTGCCGTAACCGCTTCAGAATTGTTTTTACCTTCAACAAGGCACTCTTTGAGGCTCGCTGAAATCAATGTGAAGGCAGCTGTGTTTACAGCCTTTGAGACCGCTGACATTTGGATCACAATTTCATCGCAGCTGCGACCTTCTTCAAGCATTCGGGCCACTGCGCCAAGCTGTCCTTGAGCGCGTTTTATTCTCTTTGCAATTGCCGCAATCTGTTCTTCATCAGATAGGACGTGAGCGATTTTTTTCGTTGCCATTTTCAGCACTTACAACGATCTGCTTCTGCAACGCCAGCTAGTGCAGATTCAATATGTTCGCCACAACCAGACCACGTTGGCTTCTGACACACATGACATGTAACGCGTGAGCACATCTTTTTCTCCTTAGTTGATTAACTAAGGTAAAAGTACCATACCCCCGGGGGTATCTGTCAATTCTACAACCGGCCAGCCTGGTGCACGCGCTTCAAAAACTCCTGCGTCTTTGGATTCTGAGGGTTGTGCAGTACTTGATCTGCCGTTCCACGCTCGATGATGTTTCCAGACTCTAGGAAGCAGACTTCATCGGCTACCTGAGTGGCAAACCCCATCTCGTGCGTTGCCAAGACCATCGTCATGCCATCACTCTTTAGATCGCGAACAGCCGTTAGCACTTCGTTGACCAAAACTGGATCAAGGGCAGATGTAACTTCGTCAAGCAATAACAAGCGAGGATTTACAGCTAATGAACGAATAATTGCAACGCGTTGTTGCTGTCCCCCGCTTAGGCGATCAGGGTATTGATCAGCTTTATCTGAAAGGTCAAAGCGCTTTAGCAATTCAAGAGCTGCTGTATTCGCTTCATCTTTGCTCTTGCCATGCACCTTTATTGGCGACAAGGTGATGTTTTCTAAAACTGTTTTGTGGGGGAAAAGATTAAATGATTGAAAAACCATTCCTAATCGTCGACGTACATCATCTGCATTGATCAAGGGATCAGAGATTTCATCACCATCTAAGAAGATTTGCCCATCATCAATTGATTCCAACAAATTAATACATCGAAGTAACGTAGATTTACCTGAACCTGATGCACCAATTAATGCAGTTGCAGTGTGTTCAGGAACAACTAAGGAAAGGTTATTCAACACAAGCTCGGTTCCAAAGGATTTGCGAATATTGACTAGTTCTAAAACATTGTTCATTAGATCGCACCTTCTGAATTCTGAGCACTGGTGCGCTGTCTGATGGCGCGATCTGTATACCGGGTCATCGGAATCGTGATGAGCAAGAATAAAATCGCAGCAACTACATAGGGTGTGTAATTAAAGGTACGGCTTGCGTTGATCTGTGCGGCACGCACAGCATCTGTAACGCCAAGAATTGAAACTAAACCTGTGTCTTTAAGTAGCGAAACAAAGTCATTTAGCAGCGGTGGCACAACACGGCGGATTGCTTGCGGTAAAACAACAAAGCGCATTGTTTGACCCGAAGTCAATCCCAAAGATCTGGCTGCTGCTCGCTGACTGGGATGAATCGATAAAATTCCGCTACGGATAACTTCGGCAACATACGCCGAATAAGTAAGTACAACTGCGACTGTTCCCAAGAAAATTACATTGCTCGAAACACCTTTTAGCCCAAGTGCCGGTACACCAAAACCAACTAGCAAAATAATCAAGATAAGTGGTGCACCACGGAAAATATCAACGTAGGCGGTTGCTAAAAATCTAAAGGGAGTCAGTGCCGGTGATTTTGTTGTTCGCAGCAACGCTAAACCAAGTGCAATGACACCAATCGCTGCCCCACCAATAAAGGTAAGCTGCAAATTGATCCAAAGACCCTTAATTACTGTCGGGAATACTTCTTTTCCATATTCGATGTCAAAGAAGGTAGTTTTAACAGTTTCCCAACCAGGTGAAGTAACAAGTATTAGCGCCAGCGTTCCAAGCACAAAAATAGTAGAAGCCGCAGCAATACCTGCTTGCTTGCGGCTTATCGCGCGCCTGGATTGGCGACGTTGTATCTCACGTGAGCTCGGCGACCACGCAGAGCTTTGCTTCTCTGACATGGTCGCCAAACTACCGTGTTTACTTCTTAGTTTCTATTATGGCTTCAGTACAGGAGCGCCAGCATCTGTTGCTAGCCACTTCTCTGTGATTGCTGCCAATGTGCCATCTGTAGTGATCGCATCTACTGCGCCAGATACACATGAAGTTAGTGCGCTGCCCTTTGTGAGCAAGAGACCGAATTGATCTCCGGCACCAGTTGATGGAAGCTGTCCAACGATTAGACCGTTTGGAACTTCAACTCCTGATAGGTAGAAAGCAGTTGGTAGATCTACAACTAGTCCGTCGATCTGCTTGTTCTTTAGTGCAGAGACACCAGCAGCGTTGTCGTTAAATACCTGTGGTGTTGCACCAATCTGGTTTGAAATCGCATCAAGAGATGTTGTTCCAACAGCTGCGCCAAGCTTTGCACCCTTTAGATCTGCAAGTGATGTCTTTCCATCAATCTTGCTTCCCTTGAATGAAACGATTGCTTGTGGAGCGGTGTAATAAGCAGATGAGAAATCAACCGCTGCCTTGCGCTCTTCTGTAATCGAGAACTGCTGCAAGTTGAAATCAAAGTTCTTTTCTCCAGGTGTTACAGCTGAATCAAAAGTTGTACGAACCCAAACGACATCTGCTGCATCAAATCCAAGTTGCTTTGCAACTGCATAAGCAACTGCGCCTTCAAAACCATTTCCGGTCTCTGGTGCATCGTCGATAATCCATGGGTAGTACGCAGGCTCGCCAGTTGCGATTGTTAACTTGCCATCAGTAACTGTTGCAAGATCTGCCTTTGCGCATGATGCGCTTTCAGATGTTGCTGAATCAGATGATGAGCAACCTGTAAGTGTTAATGCAGCTGCAATTACAACTGCTGCGAAAATTCCAAACTTCTTATTTCTTAAGCTCAACTCAATCTCCTAAAGTGTCAGGGGATCTTCACTAACCAAACTAACGTGATGAGTGCAGTTAGTTAGACCCACGCTTGCCGACATACGCGCTGTCGGCCTGGTCTTCACCCGGAGCACCCCGCCGCGGTGGAGGGTTGCCGTCCAGTTAGCCGGGGCTTGATGCTGGAACTCGTGACCAGTGCAAATGTTATTGGTAGGCCTGCCAGATGTCGACATGCAAATTGGATGCATTTGCACCATAAACGCACATTTGCAGGGGCCTTTTAGCGAAATCCCTTGCCACGGCTTAAGCCCGTGCATACCCTTGTGTGTTGCTAACAAGGGTGGTCATCATGAAATATAAGTCGGTCAAGGGTTTGCTCAAAAGTGATGAATCACTAATCCCAGTCACTTTCATCGACAAGCTGGAAGATATCTTGCATGGCTTCCTTGGAATCCTTTTGTTCATTGTTTCCGTCTTGGCTGCTGGCTATAGCTTACAAAGATTGATCGAGACCCGTCCATTCTTTCCAGTGGGGATGATTCAAGGAATCAACGACATCCTCTTTGTTGTCATTATTCTAGAAATCATGCGCACAGTGATCGTGAGATTCACTGATGGAATTTTCCAACTTGATAACTTTTTAATCATTGGTGTAATTGCAGCGGTACGACATATTCTTACAGTCGGTGCATCTCTAACGATGGAAAAAGAGAAAACAGCTGAATACTTCAACCGCGCATTGATTGAAATGGGCGTCAATACCGGGATCGTTTTAGCTCTTGTCTTTGCGCTGTTCTTATCGCGCGCAGCACGTTCTTCCTCCAGTAAAAATAATTAGTATCAGCTTGTACTTAGATGCGCTACTCAAGTAGTAGCGATCAGTATGGATTCGCCTGAAAGTATTTCTCGATCTAAGTATTTTGTGGCTGAATCATTCGGATTGTAAGCCAAGTAAACTGGCTCCTTAGATTCGGCAAAGAAATCGGTTTTGGATATTTCAAAAACGACTACGCCAGAATCTTCGACGTGGTGAATCAATCCCGCCATTACTCCTACAAGACTCGAGCCATAGATTCCTAAGTCAGTTTCAGCCCAGGTATTTCTTCGAGAATCCGCCGTTGCGTAAGGAACCACAAAAGCCCACTCCTTTCTTATTCCCTCATAGGCAAAAGCTCCCCCGTAGGTTTCGCGAAGTTCTGGTTGACTTTGGTTTTCCGGTGGAACTTGATCGGGATAAAACAAACGTGCAGAAAGTGCCACGTTATAGAGCCACTTGCCAATTTGTGATGCGTATTCCGGTGCGTAGATTGGCAGCGGAGCTATCGCTGCAACGGTATTAAATGTATTGAAAGCAAATGCGTAGCCGCCAGAATCTGTAACGCTCCCCTGTAAGCCATGAACTTCAGTTAATCCCCAGACATCCGAAATGATTCCCCAGCCAGCACGCGAGTCCGAGAAACCATCGAAAATCCAATCGAAGAACTTGGCGACATCATGAGAAGTTCCTTCAGTCTTATTCATTCGAGCAGCGATAGTCACGCCAAAGGCAAGCAGAATTTCGTAGAACGGATTTTGTTCGACAGGACGGTCATCTAGATACTGCAAACAAAGTTGAGCACCATCCAAATATTCCTTGTCACCGAATCGTAAATAGGCCATGTACAACACCCATGCGACACCAGCTGCTGCATCAGGTTCACGGTGCCCACCAAAAACTCCTTCTTTGTTCAAGAAGTTATAGCCAGCAAATTCAAATGTAAATTCACCTTCGATAGACTTAAGGTGATCTAACATTTGTACAAATTCATTAGCAATATCTTTAGAAACTGAATCAAACAATGGTTCATCTGGGTAAAAACTATTTATTGCAAAAAAAGCAATGTTCGGATAAATCATGTACCAAAAAGATGATTCACTTCCGCTATCAGCTGTCTGATTAAAAACGATTTTGGCTACCCTGTTTTGTTGGTGATAGCCCAGGCACTCTTTTACGAAGTTACGGCCTTCATAATCGCGCATATTGATACCTGCAAGAGATGCACCAAGTACGGCTCCTAGACCTGACAGTGCTTCGTGTGAACCCGCGCGATCTGGGTTTTGCCGGTAATCAGCTAAATAAGCAGGAAGTGCAAACATGTCGAAGTTGTAGTTTCGACGTTCAGTATCAAGCCAAACAACGGGTAGATGGGGGCCTTTTGCTGTGTAATCAAATAACAGGTCATACGCTAACTTTGATCGCGCTTTCCAGTCGATAAGAACGCCTGTTACCTGTTTGATTGGCATTTCCGCAATCTTGGGGGATACTAGAAAAGCCTTCATTGAGGAAGCGCTACCACCCAAGTACTTGAATACTCCCCCAGCCAAAACTGCGGTAGCTCCACCAAGTAGTAGTGCACGTCTAGATAGATTATTCATTCTTATCCCTTTATTCCGGTTCGAGCCATGCTGTCCATGAATTGTTTTTGAGCAAAACCAAATACCAAGAAAACAGGTATCAGCGAAAGAAGTGTGGCCGCAGATACCAAATTCCACGGAACTATGTAGTCACGAGGCCCCAAGTTGAAAATGTCTTCAATCGATTTGATTCCTTGAGCCATCGTCCATTTCTCACGAGACGAGATGTACAAGAGAGGCCCATAGAGGTCGTTATAGGTACCCGTGAAGTAGAGAATTAGACACGTCATGATTGCTGGCCTGCTCAGTGGCATGAGAATTCTAAAATAGATTTTTAATTCTGATGCGCCATCGGTTTCTGCCGCCTCAAAAAGTTCTCGAGGTATCGACATGAAGAACTGTCGAAACATGAAGATCATAAAAACATCAGTGGCAAAAAAGCATGCTGTAAACAGCGGATAGTAAGTATCGAACCAACCAGCTGATAAATACACTTGGTACATAGGAATCGCCAATAACTCACCCGGCAACAGAATTACCGAAAGAAGAACGGTAAAGAGAAGTTTGCTGTATTTAACTTTAAATCTAATTAATCCATAAGCAGTTAACGTACAGGTCAAAATTGTACCCACAGATTTGAGTACAAAGATCAGTAAGGTATTTCTCAAGTACGACCAGTAATTAAAGCCTTCTAATGCAAAGACATCTCTGTAGTTATCAAAGTTAAATTGATTTGGAACCCAACGATATACACCGACTGATTCATCAAAAGTTTTGAAGGATGTGAGTATCAATGAAACAAGTGGCAAAAGTAAGCTGAGGGAAAGTAGAACTAATGCACCGTACAGAGCTACTTTAACTTTCACAGATTTTTGCTTCATTTTAGTTCTCACTCTTTACATAGAGCTTGCCAATGCGGAAATTGATCGCTGTGAGGATCAGCAGAATTGCAAAGAAGATAAGTGCGAGTGCAGATGCATACCCCAGGCTCCACGGATTTCGAAATGCTTGATTAAATAAATACACTGAGTAGAGAAGTGTTGAATTCGCTGGATATCCCTCTCCGCGGCCCATTAAGAATGCAAGATCAAAACTTTTCAGAGAGTCAACGGTTGCAAGAATTACATTAAATAAAAATACTGCGCTAATTGCCGGGAAGGTGATAATTTTGAATTGGATCCATCTCGAAGCACCATCCAGATTTGCTACTTCATAAAGTTCTTTAGGTACTTGCTGCAGAGCGGCCAAGAAAATCAACATTGGTACTCCGAAACCCCAAAGGCTGGAGATCACTAAGGTGAGCATTGCAGTGCGCGAGTCTGCGTACCATCCAATGCCTTCAACACCGACTTTTCCTAGGGATTCATTGACCAAACCATTGGCAGGATGAAAGAAAAACCGAAATACATACGAAACTGCAAAAGTCGGAATTATGAAAGGCAAGAAGAAAATTGTGCGAAAGACGCCAATCCCCTTCAAATTGTTGTTAAGCAGAATTGCTGCAATCAGTGCAAGAAATAGTTTTAGAGCTGCCACGAAAATTGCGTAGCGAAATGTGTTTTTAAGAGCAAGATGAAAAACATCATCATAAATAATTGCTCGTTCAAAGTTTTTCCAGCCAATCATTTTGTGAATCGGATCCATGATGCTGGTATCTGTGAAGCTTAAATAGACTGTTCGAGTTATGGGGTAAATATAAAATCCTAAAAAGCCAATAATTGAGATGCCAGCAAACGCAAAGAAGTTCCTGGTCTCTTTACGATTCCTGACGCTCATATCGCTCTCCATTACTTAGTTGAAGCGGCCAAGGGCTGCATGCCCTTGGCCGCCTTACTGAACTAATTACTGCAGGATTGAAAGTGCTTTATTCGCTGCAGCAGTTGCTTGATCGCCAACTTGTGCAGGAGTCAAAGTTCCCTCAAGCATTTTGTCGATCAAAGGTTGCACAACTTCTTGTGTCACCTTGATAAATGGAATTGTGCGTGGAAGTGTCATGCCGGTAGCAATTCCGCCAAATAGCGCTTCAAGATTCTGAGGCGATTGACGCTTTGCAACAGGGACGGCAAGTGCGGCCTTGGCCACAGATTGACGTGTTGGTGGAAGACGCAAGCCATCCCACTGAGTTGTAAGGAACTTAACTGATGTTAAGAACTTAACAGCCTCGTAAGCTGCTTGCTTGTTTGCAGTCTTGGCTGAAACGCCCCAGGCCTCAAGTGCTAATTCAGCACCCTTAGCTGACTTAGAGCCACGTGGAAGAACTTGAATATCCCACTTTAGAGTTGAAACAGCGTTGTATGAAGGCCAGTTACCTGTGTGACCACCATATTCCATACCGGTCTTTCCACCAGAGAATCCGCCAACTGCATCATCTTTTGGTCCCGGAGACATTTTGTATTTTGTAACTTTGTCGCGGAAGAAAGTTAGTCCAGCAATCGCTTGTGGGCTATCTAGTGCTACTGCACCATCTTGTAGCCAGTCTCCACCGGATTGGCGAACGTGAATTAACCATTCACCCCACCAACCAGGAGTTGAAGCAATGCCCCACTGAGAAGCACTTGTTAACTTCTGACCAGCTGAGATTAGATCTCTCTGTGTCCATTTAGTTGTTGGATACTTAACCTTTGCAGCATCAAACATGGCCTTGTTGTAATACAGAAGTCCTACATTGAAGCGATAAGGCAGCGCTAATTGACGTCCTTGGAATTTAACTGCATTTAGAAGTGCAGGATAAAAATCCTTGACATTAATTGTCTTGTCTTTTGCGATGAATGGAGTTAAATCAACTAGCAAGTTCTTC
>JBIKPC010000129.1:0-2629 GCA_044357675.1 Candidatus Planktophila sp.
CAGCATCTGCAGCTGAGACATCATGAATACGATACTTATTCATAGCCTTTGTGACAATGCTTTGCTTGATATCACCTTGGTTACATAGTTGCTGCAACACGGCAACAGCGATGGATTCGGCATCAACATTGAAATGACGACGAAGCGCCCCACGTGTATCAGATAAGCCGAAGCCATCTGTTCCGAGTGAGTAGAAAGGTTGTTCGACCCATGGAGAAATCTGATCTTGGACCGCACGCATGTAATCACTAACAGCGATTACTGGACCCTTGGCACCATCAAGCTTCTTAGTGACATAGGCGGTGCGCTTGTCATTTGGATTAAGCAAGTTGTGGCGATCTGTTTCAAGACCATCACGGCGAAGTTCATTCCATGAAGTTACTGACCATACTGAAGCATTAACGCCCCAATCATCTGCAAGAAGTTGCTGCGCCTTGATAGCCCAGTTAACACCTACACCTGATGCCAAAATCTGAGCGCTTTTCTTGCGTGATTTTGGTGCTGGTGAGTACAAATAGATTCCCTTAAGCAGGCCAGCAACATCTAGGTTTTCTGGCTCAGCCGGGTGCACGTATGGCTCGTTGTAAACAGTTAGGTAGTAATAAACATTTTCGCTATTTTCACCATACATACGACGCAGACCATCTTTTACGATGTGCCCAAGTTCGAATGCAAATGCTGGATCGTATGCAACAACGGCAGGGTTAGTAGCTGCAAGTAGAAGTGAATGACCATCTTCGTGTTGCAAACCTTCACCGTTAAGAGTGGTGCGACCTGCTGTTGCGCCAACTACGAATCCTCGAACTAATTGATCTGCAGCCGCCCAGAAGGCATCGCCTGTGCGTTGGAAACCAAACATCGAATAGAAGATGTAGATAGGAATCATCGGTTCATCATGTGTTGAGTATGAAGAACCAACAGCGGTAAAGGAGGCAACAGATCCCGCTTCGTTGATACCTTCATGCAAAATTACACCGGATGTTGATTCTTTGTAGGACAACATTAATTCGCGGTCAACAGCTGTGTACTTCTGACCATGTGGTGAGTAAATCTTCATTGATGGGAACAATGAATCCATACCAAAGGTACGTGCTTCATCAGGAATGATCGGAACAATGCGTGCGCCTAGTCCAGGATCCTTAACCAGATCCTTAAGCATGCGAACAAAGGCCATTGTGGTTGCGATTTCTTGATGACCAGAACCACGCTTTACAGATTCATAAACAGAATCATCAGGCATTGTTAGGGGACGTGACTGTGTGCGACGACGTGGGATTGATCCACCTAGTTCCGCACGACGTTCTGCCACATATTTTGCCTCTGGAGAATCTGGTGCTGGCAAGTAATACGGAGGTAGGTACTTATCCAACTTAGAATCAGGAATGTCCAAATGCAATGTGTCGCGGAATTTTTGAATATCTTCCAGCGTCATCTTCTTCATTTGGTGCGTTGAGTTACGACCTTCGAAGTGAGAACCAAGTGTCCAGCCCTTAACAGTCTTAGCCAAGATAACTGTTGGACGGCCATTCTTGGCAGTCGCCGCTGTGTAGGCAGCAAATAATTTCTTATAGTCATGTCCGCCGCGCTTTAGGTTCCAGATTTGATCATCAGACCAATTAGCAACCATGGCAGCTGTTCGAGGGTCGCGACCGAAGAAGTTATCGCGAACATACTTGCCAGATTCGGCCTTAAATGTTTGGTAATCACCATCGAGGGTTTCATTCATTAACTTAACAAGTGCGCCTTCGCGATCTTGAGCCAACAATGGATCCCAACCGCGACCCCACACAACTTTAATAACATTCCAGCCAGCTCCACCGAAGATTGATTCAAGTTCTTGAATAATTTTTCCATTACCGCGCACTGGGCCATCTAGGCGTTGCAAGTTGCAGTTAATTACAAAAGTTAAGTTGTCTAGTTTTTCTCTGGTTGCAAGGCCGATTGCACCTAATGCATCAACTTCATCAACTTCACCATCGCCAAGAAATGCCCACACATTTTGATCACTAGTGTCTTTGATTCCGCGATTGTGTAAGTAACGGTTGTAACGTGCTTGGTAAATTGCATTGAGTGGACCGATACCCATTGACACAGTTGGGAACTGCCAAAAATCTGGCATCAAACGTGGGTGAGGATACGAAGAAAGTCCGCCACCTGGATGCGAAAGCTCCTGACGGAAACCATCTAACTGATTTTCAGATAAACGTCCTTCAAGAAATGCGCGTGCATACATTCCAGGGCTTGCATGTCCCTGGAAGAAAATTTGATCTCCGCCGCCAGCATGATCTTGCCCGCGGAAGAAGTGGTTGAAACCAACTTCATACAACGCAGCAGATGAGGCATAGGTTGAAATATGTCCGCCCACACCAACGCCTGGGCGCTGTGCACGGTGAACCAACATGGCAGCGTTCCAACGGTTAATGCGACGAATCTTGCGTTCTAAATCTTCATCTCCTGGAAATGGTGCTTCATGTTCAGGAGCAATGGTGTTGATGTAATCAGTTGCACGTAATGCAGAAATTCCAACATTTTTCTCTCGTGCATGTTGCAACAAGTTAAGCATTAAGTAGCGAGCGCGCACCGGGCCAGCGGCCTTCAGGGCAGCATCAAAGGAGGCTCTCCATTCGGC
>JBIKPC010000030.1:0-9305 GCA_044357675.1 Candidatus Planktophila sp.
AGATATTCATGACAACAGAAATTGAACCAGTTCGCTCACAAAGTCCAGAGCTTGCTGCCATGACCCTTCCAAAGTTAAAGACAGTTGCAACGCAACTAGGTGTCGATGGCGCAGCAAAGATGAAGAAAGACGCACTTGTAGAAGCGATCGCTGACCTGCAGGCAAAGAACCGCGATGCCGCAAAAGCTGAACGCGAAGCACGCCGCGAAGCACGCAACAACCGCAAGAAGGATTCAAAGCCAGCAAACAACAATCAGGATTCTGATGATGATGGCGATGAGGATTCAGCGCCGCAAAGTAACAACGATCGTGGCAATAACGACCGCGGACGTAATGACCGCTTTGATCGCAACGACCGCAGTCGTGGACGTGACCGCAACCGCGATCGCAACCGTGATCGTGCTCCGCGCGAAGAGCGCGAGCCAGTTATTGGCGAAGATGATGTTCTAGTTCCAGTAGGTGGCTTGCTCGATATTCTTGAAAGCTACGCATTTATTCGCACAGCTGGATACCTGCCAGGACCAAACGATGTTTACGTTTCTTTGCAGCAGGTTCGAAAGAACGGACTGCGCAAGGGAGATGTTGTAACAGGCCAAGTTCGCCAACCTCGCGAAGGTGAAACTAAGCAGAAGTTCAACGCACTTATTACTCTTGAAACAGTTAACGGAATGACTCCGGAAGAGGCACGTAACCGAGTTGAGTTCGGAAAGTTAACTCCGCTTTATCCGCAGGAGCGTTTACGCCTTGAAACAGAGCCAAATGTTCTAACTACACGTGTTATCGATTTAATTGCACCAATTGGTAAGGGCCAGCGCGGTCTTATTGTTTCGCCTCCAAAGGCTGGTAAGACAATGGTTCTGCAATCAATTGCTAACGCGATCACAACAAATAACCCAGAGTGTCACTTGATGGTTGTGCTAGTTGATGAGCGTCCAGAAGAAGTTACAGATATGCAGCGATCAGTAAAGGGTGAAGTTATTGCTTCTACCTTTGATCGCCCTGCAGATGACCACACAACAATTGCAGAACTTGCAATCGAGCGCGCAAAGCGTCTTGTTGAACTAGGTCACGATGTAGTTGTTCTACTTGACTCAATTACTCGTCTAGGTCGCGCATACAACATCGCTGCCCCTGCATCAGGTCGAATTCTTTCTGGTGGTGTTGATTCAGCTGCGCTGTATCCACCAAAGAAGTTCTTCGGAGCTGCTCGTAATATTGAAGATGGCGGATCGCTAACGATTCTTGCAACCGCTCTGGTTGATACAGGTTCTCGCATGGATGAAGTTATCTTCGAAGAGTTCAAGGGAACTGGAAACATGGAATTAATCCTTGATCGCCGTATGGCTGACAAGCGAATCTTCCCTGCAGTTAACGTTGTTGCTTCAGGTACTCGTAAGGAAGAAATTCTTATGGGTTCAGAAGAGCTCAATATTGTCTGGAAGCTACGTCGCGTCTTGCACGCACTAGAACCACAGGCTGCACTTGAACTGCTCCTTGAAAAGATGAAGGGCACTAAGTCCAACGTCGAGTTCTTGATGCAGATTCAGAAGACAACTTCGGGTCCAGACGACTCAAAGTAAGCGTAAATTTCTCAAATGTAGGCTTATCGCTTACCCTTGGGGTCTGTTAACCGTCCGTTTGGTTCACCTGACATCCTCTTAGGAGCAGGACCCAAACACGAAAAAAGGAATAACCATGAAGCCAGAGATCCACCCAGAGTACAAAGACACCCAAGTTACTTGTGGTTGCGGCGAGAAGTTTGTAACTCGTTCAACAGTAGCTAGCGGAACAATTTATGTTGAAGTCTGTTCTGTTTGCCACCCGTTCTACACAGGCAAGCAGCGCATCCTTGATACTGGTGGGCGCGTGGCTAAGTTCGAAGAGCGTTTTGGAAAAAAAGAAGCAAAGTAGCTTTTTAAAGGAACCGCATCGCATCCCTCGTGGGGTGCGGTCGCGGTTTTTTTATTTCCCAAGTAGTTATTGTTTAACACGGACAAAGAAAGGAGCAGTCAATGAGCAATGATCGTTTTGCATCAGCACATGAAATGGTGCGCGAATACGCCGAACTAGAAGCGAAGATGGCTGATCCTTCTATCCATGATGATCAAGCAAATGCGCGCAAGCTTGGACGTCGCTACGCCCAACTAGGTCCGGTCGTTGCAGGTTTCAAAGCATGGAAATCATCTGAAGATGATTTGTTGGCGGCTGCAGAACTGGCAGCTGTTGATCCAGATTTTGCCGCTGAAATTCCTGCACTAGAAGCAACTCGTGATGCAGCTGCTACAAAGCTAGAAGAGTTGTTATTGCCACGTGATCCCAATGATGATCGCGATGTTATTTTGGAAGTTAAAGCAGGTGCAGGTGGCGATGAATCAGCGATTTTTGCCGGAGACCTATTACGTATGTACATGCGATATGCAGAAAAGCACAACTGGAAAGTTGAAATCATTGATGCCACTGAAAGCGAAATGGGTGGCTATAAAGATATTTCTGTTGCAGTTAAATCAAAAGGTGTGGCCGCCCCCGGAGAATCTCCGTATGCCCGTTTGAAGTTTGAAGGTGGTGTACACCGCGTGCAGCGTGTGCCTGAAACTGAAAGTCAGGGCCGTATTCACACTTCGGCTGCAGGAGTTTTGATTCTTCCTGAAGCAGAAGAGGTGGATGTTGATCTGAATATGAATGATGTGCGGGTAGATGTTTATCGCTCATCAGGTCCTGGTGGACAGTCCGTTAATACAACTGACTCAGCGGTGCGTTTAACTCACGTTCCTACCGGAATCGTTGTTTCTTGCCAGAATGAAAAGAGCCAGTTACAGAATAAGGAATCAGCGCTGCGTATTTTGCGTGCTCGTCTTTTAGCTGATGCACAAGAAAAGGCAGAAGCTATTGCATCTGCCGAGCGCAAGAGCCAGGTCCGAACTGTTGATCGTTCAGAGCGTATTCGCACCTACAACTATCCAGAAAATCGTATTAGCGATCACCGCGTTAACTACAAATCAAATAACTTAGATGCTGTCCTTAATGGGGATCTAGATGACATGATTCAAACTTTGCTAGATGCCGACAAAGCTGCACGTTTGGCAAATGCTAACTAACGCGCGTATCCCAGTTAAATGAATATCAAAGAGATTCTGCGAGATGCTAAGTCGCAGTTAACTGAATCTGGAATTTCTGAAGTAGATGCTGAGCACTTGTTAGCTCATGTTCTTGGATTGTCGAGAATGGATCTACATAACACTGTCTTGGTTGAATCAACCCTGCTTGGCATTGAAGACAAAGATGTTCTTGAAGAACAGTTCTATGATCTTTTGGATCGTCGCCTTAACTTTGAACCTTTGCAGTACTTAACAGGCACGGCGGGATTTAGATATTTGAACATCGAAGTTGGTCCAGGTGTGCTTGTTCCTCGCCCCGAGTCAGAGCTTCTTGTAGAAGCTGTTTTGCAGCACATCGAAAATCTGCCAGCGCCGGTAAGTGTTATTGATTTAGGTGCAGGCTCTGGTGCACTGTCTTTGGCAATTGCAACCGAAGCTCCAACAACACGGGTTATTGCAGTAGAAAAAAGCCCCGAAGCGCTGGTTTGGCTGAAGAAAAACGTTTCGATGATTGCAGAAAATGTTCGGGTAGTAGAAGGCGATGTTGCAGATGTATTACCCGGGGTTAAGTGCGATGTTGTTATTGCTAACCCACCGTATGTTCCTGATTCACAAGAATTGCCTCGAGATGTAGCCGGCTTTGAGCCTCATATCGCGTTGTTTGGTGGACCAACCGGAATGGAACTGCCACAAATATTTATTGCCGCAGCAGCGCGTTTGCTAAAAAGCGGGGGAGTTTTGGTGATTGAACATACCGAGGATCAAGGCTCGGCAATCGCTGATGCCTTATCAGTAGATTTTTCAGAGGTTGCCCTGCATGATGACCTAGTAGGTCGTCCCCGTTGGACTAGTGCGGTTAGGAGGTAGTCATGGCAAAAGATATTGATCTTAAAAAAGGTGAACTATCACGCCACGTTAACAAGGCCGGCAAAGCGATCGCCGATGGATTCATCATCGTAATTCCGATGGAACACAGTTACGCATATGTGTGCGATGCATTTAGAGCAGATGCAGTACGTGCAATGCATGTGTTGCGTGGAGATCCCTTGTTCACAGCAGCGCAAGTAATTGTTGGCAGTGTCAAAACTACTGAAGGCATCATTCGTGAAGTCACACCTGAAATTAAAGGGTTGATGAAAAAGTTTTGGCCCGGAATGGTGTCGCTAAATTTGCGTCCACAACTTGGACTTAGCTGGGATCTAGGGGATAACAATCAGCTAGATCGTGTCAGTGTTCGAATTCCACGAGCAAAGTTTGCAAAGGCATTGGTTTCACAAACTGGCCCATTGGCCATTGCTAGTGCAGCCCGAAAGGGAATGGCTGCTCCGCAAGCGCTCAGCGATGTAATGGTTTTGGATTCAGATGTTGCCCTGAAATTTGATAATGGAAAGTTGCGCAAGGGTCTAGCCTCAACAGTCATCGAGGCTGATGAAACTGGCGTACGCGTTCTTCGTGTCGGAGCAGTCTCGCTAGCAGAGATCAAAGCGATCGTTCCAGGGGCTACAGCCGTCTAGTCCAACCGCCGTTTGGCCCCATCGCCCTATAGGGTTTGGGCATGTCCGAAACTTTCTATGGCCCAGATTTCAATCTATTGACCCAGCAGGATCCTGATATCGCGGCGGTTCTTTTATCTGAACTCAAGCGTCAGCAGACCAACCTGCAGTTGATCGCATCTGAAAACTTCACCTCACGCGCAGTACTTGCCGCACTTGGTTCCACACTTTCTAATAAGTATGCAGAAGGCTATCCAGGTAAGCGTTACTACGGTGGATGCGAAGAGGTTGATAAGGCTGAGTACCTAGCAATTGATCGTGCAAAGAGTTTGTTTGGCGCAGAACATGCCAACGTTCAACCTCACTCAGGTGCATCGGCAAACGTTGCGGTCTATCAAGCATTTACAAAGCCAGGGGACACCGTGCTCGCAATGTCTTTGGCACATGGCGGTCACTTAACCCATGGATCTCCAGTTAACTTTTCAGGTAAGTGGTTCAACATCGAGTCATACGGTGTTCGCCAAGATAACGAATTGATTGATTATGACGAATTGCGCGATCAGGCGATTCGCACCAAGCCAAAGATGATTTGTTCAGGCGCAACTGCCTATCCATCACTTGTTGATTTTGCAAAGATTCGCGAAATTTGCGATGAAGTTGGCGCAATCATGTGGGTAGATGCGGCGCACTTCATTGGGCTGGTTGCAGGTAAGGCAATTCCTTCTCCAGTGCCATATGCAGATGTTGTTTCATTCACAACACACAAAGTTTTGCGTGGTCCGCGCGGTGGAATGATTTTGGCTAGGGGCGAACATGCCGCTGCAATTGATAAGGCGGTGTTTCCTGGAATGCAGGGCGGACCGATCATGTCAGCAGTTGCAGGCAAAGCTATTGCGCTCGCAGAGTGCGCAACACCTGCTTACCAAAAGTATGCAGCCGATGTCATCGTTAATGCCAAGGCACTTGCTGCAGCACTCGAAGCAGAAGGCATGCGCGCAGTTTCTGGCGGCACTCAAACACACTTAGCGTTAATGGATATTCGCAGCACTGGCGTTACCGGCAAGGTTGCCGACGAGCGTTGTGGGGCTGCAGGAATTGTGATGAACAAAAACTCAATTCCTTATGATCCAGAAAAGCCTGGCATCACAAGTGGTATTCGCGTTGGTTCGCCTGCAACAACAACCCAGGGAATGGGTGTTGAGGAGATGAAGACGATTGCAACGTTGATTTCACGCGCTATCAAAACTGATGATGCTGCAACACATGCTGCGATAAAGACCGAAGTTCATGCATTAACAGCACGTTTTCCTATTTACCAGGCATAACCTTTAGTAATGCGTGAGTATCTAGTAACCCTGCTGATATCAGCGGCTTTGTGTTACCTGATTACTCCAATCGTTCGAGCTCAAGCAGTTAGATTTGGCGCAGTTGCAGGAATACGAGAGCGCGATATTCACAGCACGCCAACTGCGCGCTGGGGCGGGGTAGCCATGTGGGCTGCGATGGCCCTTACCTTTTTGATCGTTAGTAATCTGCCTCTAGTTGGAAAATCTATTGGGCATGAAGCGCAGGGAATATTTCTGGCATCTACAGCAATTGTTTTGTTGGGAATGGCAGATGATCGCTTCGAACTAGATGCCTTAACAAAGCTTGCGGGGCAAGTTTTTACTGCAGGCATTTTGCTGTTGTATGGAATTCAAATTTTGTGGCTTCCGATAAACGGTGTCATTACCTTGCCCCCAAGCATCGGACAATTGTTAACAGTGTTAATTGTGCTAGTAGTAATTAACGCCGTTAACTTTATTGATGGCTTGGATGGACTTGCAGCAGGAGTTGTTGCGATTTCAGGAGTTGCCTTTTTTGCTTTTGCATATCTGTTAGCGGTTGATTATGGCTTTAGTCGCGCGGGCGCACCATCGCTAATAACAGCGGTGCTCATAGGTATTTGCCTTGGTTTCTTGCCACATAATTTAAGCCCAGCAAAGATTTTCATGGGGGATAGCGGATCCATGTTATTGGGGCTATTGCTATCAGTGGCTGCAATTACTTTAACTGGCCAGGTTGATCCCAATGCAATTTCTGCAGAAAAATTAGGACCAACTTTGTTGCCACTTTTACTTCCATTTGCAGTGCTTGCGATCCCATTCTTGGATTTAGTCTTGGCAGTGATCCGTCGCGTAAAAGCTGGTAAGTCACCTTTTGCACCGGACAACTTGCACCTGCATCACCGATTGCTAAGTGCCGGCAACTCAACTGGACAAACTATTTTAATTTTGTACTTATGGACTGCAACAATTGCATTTCCGGTAACTGTCTTAGCTTTTGCCCCATGGTGGATTGCTGCTCTGACTGCATTATTTTTGGCTTTATTAAGTGCGGGTGTAATGAAGTATAAGAAAAAGGTGTCGGCATGAGTGAGCAAAGCAATGAGTCACAATTATTGCGAGGCGCATTTGTTCCAACACTCGTTGTGAGCCTTATTGCAATTGTAACCTCTGCAGTTGTTCAGGGAAAAAGTGGTTTCTGGGGCGCGCTTCTTGCGCAATTCGTAGTAATCATCTTTTTTGTAATTCACATCGCAGTCTCTCGCATGACTCGTAATTTGGATCCGATCTCAACTATGGCAATGGCGCTGTTTTCTTACTTTGCCAAGCTGTTTGCCCTCGGCCTTTTGTTATGGGCCATCGCCAAGTACACGGATCGGGCCACGATTAACCGGATCGCCTTTGGGGTCACAGCTGTGGCCCTGACAATCGCCTGGCTGTGGGGCGAGATTGCCAGTTATATGAAACTACGCCTACATTTACCTCTGCCCGCAACCAAGAAGCCCGAAGAGGAATAGAAGGAGTCACATGGCAAATAGCGATGAAAATGCAATGTGGTCGATCTTTGGATACTTGCTATCAGGCCTGATCTTCTGGGGCGGAATCGGCTATGGGCTGGATAAGTGGCTGGACAAGGGGATATTCACCCTGCTTGGCATGCTTGTGGGAATCAGCGGTGCGATCTACCTGGTCTGGCTCCGTTTCGGTCGCGAATAGCCCACCGCCCACGCTCAATCTCACAGTTTCTAAACCCATTTCGATTTCTCATAAATAACCCCTCTCCCATAGGGTTGCTCCGTCTTCCCGTTAGATCGACCAGCTTAAGTGGCCTGTGAGGAGTGTGCGTGCGCGTTCTACTGCGTTCTGCTGAAGGTGAAGGATTCGTCCCACCAAGCACCAAAGACTTCGAACTCCCTCCAATTTTTGGTGACAATGTATACACAACCAAACCAATTCTTCTTGTCTTTCTTTCTGTAATTTTAATTTCAACATTCTTTATTTTGTCGGCGCGCAAAGCAGCAATTGTCCCCAGCAAGTTTCAATTTGCTGGTGAATCTGTGTACTCATTTGTACGCGAAAACTTAGCTAAAGAGGTCATCGGTCACGAATTCATGCGTTTTGTGCCATACCTATTTACCTTATTTACATTTATTTTGGTGAACAATCTCTTTGGAATCATTCCGTTGATTCAGTTCCCAACAATGTCGCACGTCTCGTTCCCTTATGTTTTAGCGTTGTCTACATATTTGGTCTTCCACTACGTAGGAATTCGCAAGCAAGGTGCATTTAAGTACTTCAAGGAAATCTTGTTTATGCCTGGCGTTCCAAAAGCTGCATACATTCTGATTACACCTCTTGAAATTCTTACCTTCTTTGTTGTGCGTCCACTAACGCTCTCACTTCGTCTTTTTGCAAATATGTTTGCGGGCCACTTGTTGTTGCTCGTGTTTATCTTGGGTGGAGAACATCTACTTCAAGGTGTTATTGGTTTGAAGTTGATCAGCCCATTTGCCTTCGGTATCGGCATTGTGTTGACCTTCTTTGAATTCATGGTCCAATGCTTGCAGGCGTACATCTTTACTCTGCTCGCAGCTCTATACATCGCCGGCGCCCTTGCCGACGAGCACTAATAGGAAATAAGGAGAAATAAATGGAAGGCACACTCAACCTTGTTGGTTTCGGCCTCGCAGCAATCGGTCCTGGTATTGCAACAGGACTTATCTTCGCCGCATACATCAACGGCGTTGCACGTCAGCCAGAAGCACGTAGCGTTCTACAGCCAATCGCGTTCCTAGGTTTCGCGCTTGCTGAAGCACTCGCACTCTTCGGTCTCGTACTCGCATTCGTTCTCTAATTCGAAGAATTTACTTAAGGACAACTGATGCAATTTGTTAATGTAGCCGCGGAGGGAAAGGTCAACCCTTTAATTCCGCACACAGCTGAATTGATTGTGGGAGCCATCGCGTTCACACTTCTATTCCTTGTGCTTCGCAAGTTCGTTGTGCCAATGTTTGAAAAGGCATACGAATCCCGAACACAGGCAATTCAAGGTGGCATCGAGCGTGCAGAAAAGGCACAGGTTGAAGCACAACGTGCGCTGAATCAGTACACCGAACAGCTATCGAAGGCACAGTCAGAAGCACAGACTCTTCGCGAAGAAGCTCGCGTTCAGGGTGCGGCAATCATTGAAGATCTTCGTGCGAAAGCACAAGAAGAAGCGGCTCGCATAACAGCAGCAGCTCACGCTTCAATCGAAGCAGAACGCCAGCAGGCAGTTACATCACTTCGTAATGAAGTTGGTGCACTCGCTGTCGAACTTGCTTCAAAGATTGTTGGAGAAGCACTGGATGATCAGGCGCGTCAATCACGAATCGTTGATCGCTTTCTTGAAG
>JBIKPC010000031.1:0-9172 GCA_044357675.1 Candidatus Planktophila sp.
TCCAGCAACTGCAACGCGGCTTCCTGGACCGACGTTCCATTTTTTTAGCGGGGAGTAGGTGGTGATTCCAGCACAGAGCAAGGGAGCCATCGCTGCCATATCAAGGTTTGCGGGAAGCTTATGAGCATAACTCTCTGGAATTACGAAGTAATTTGAATAACCACCAAAAGCAACCTGCTCGCTATTTCTTTCATTGCCATTGTAAGTGTCGGTATATCCTTCCAAACAATATTGCTGCAATCCATTTAAGCAGTTCTTACATTTTCTGCAGGAATCTATAAAAACTCCTACGCCAATTCGATCACCAATTTTAAATCTTGATACACCACTTCCAACTGAAGTTACAGTTCCAACAAACTCGTGCCCTGGAACCATAGGGAAATTTGCTTCTCCCCATTCTTCTCTGGCCTGATGGATATCAGTGTGGCAGATACCAGAAAAATCAATACGGAATCCAACATCGTCACTTCTTAGCTCTCGTCTTTCAAAGGCGTACGGTTCTAATTTACCCTTTGCTGACATAGCTGCGAAGGCTTTAGTTAAAGTCATTGTCTTCCTCTCTTGTTAACTGGTTTGGTATTTACTTAAATGATAGGTGGGCTGCAGGGAACATGCAATCAAATCTTTATAAGAACCCGCCAAACCTTGCGATAGGG
Organism: Candidatus Planktophila sp.; assembly: GCA_044357675.1. Lineage (GTDB taxonomy): Bacteria > Actinomycetota > Actinomycetes > Nanopelagicales > Nanopelagicaceae > Planktophila. The sequence goes on from JBIKPC010000031.1 coordinate 657, forward strand.
GAGAAGGGAAAGAATTGCGAGTAGAAGTGCAATTACTGGAACTATGAAAGATGTACCTGCACCATAGTTATCGATGATGTAACCAGAAATTGGACCCGGTAGTGCGTTTCCGATCTGCAGGCCTGCGAGTATCCAGGCGAAAGTTTCCGTAATCTTTGCGGGAGAAACGGATTTTTCAACTATTGCATAACCAGAAATGAGTATTGGTGCGACACCGAGGCCACTTAAGAAAAGCACTATGCCAAGGACTAATATTGAATCTACGAAAAGAAGTGGAATTGTTAAGAAAAACATCGCTGTCAACAAATAAATAAACTTCTGACCATTAGTTATCTTCAGTTTAATTGCACCATTTATGATTGCCGCGACTGCACTACCAGCTGACCAGGTTGCTAAAAGTATTCCAGTAGAACCTTTAGCATCGAGTTTATCCGCAAACGCAATTGTGCTTAAAGTGGCGGAGGCGAAGAATACTCCAAGGAAAATGTAGGGTAAGAAAACCGCCTGAACATATGGAATTGCAAGAACTGCTGTCCTCTTCTCACTTTTCACAATTGGATGAGGTGGTGGTTCGCTTTTCTTCTGCAAAATGTAGAGACCGGTACCGACGGTCATAAATGAAAATGCAAAATACATACCAGCTTGTGGCGCAATAGAGATTGCTGCTGCAGATGCCACAAGTGGGCCCACAATAAAGACTATTTCGTCAACAAGTGCTTCAAAGGAATAAGCAGTGTTAATGAGTTCGCGACCATCTTCTTTATCTTCCAGAGTGTGCAGCCAACGTCGTCGTACTAGTCCACCGATGTTGGGTAAGAATGCTTCTGCGATGAAAATGAAGGCCATCCAAATTATTGTGGGGAAGTTGTGAGTTATTGCGTAGATAAAAAGTAGACCAAAAATTATGTATGGGGGAATTGTGAAGCGTAAAACCTTAGCTTGGCCAAGTTGATCAGCTTTTCTGGACCATAGTGGGGAAAAAGCGGCGTTAACTAGGGCTGCCCCAGTGGAGATTGCCCCGGCTAATGTGTATGAGTTTGTTTCGTAAAGCACAACAAAAGTGACCGATAAGAAAGTCATGGCGATAGGTAAACGCGCAATTGATCCAGGAATTGAGAATGCGAGACCGCCTGGGGTTGCAAAAAGTTTGCGATAAGGCGTCAGCATGGGGAAACTGTAATGGTGTTGGGGTGATATTAGGTTAAATATCTTGACTATTTACTCTAAAATTGAATTACACTAAAAGTTACTTAGATTCTCTCAAGCAGCAATCCCGTTCAGGAAAGAGCATGATGCAAAGCATTGATCAGAACACTGAATTGTATTTGTTAGTGGACGGTGGAAAAACTAAGACCGAAGCAGTTATTGTCGATTCAAATGGATCTGAAATCGCGAAAAGTCGTGGGCCTGGTCTAGAAATAATAGGTAGCGTCAACGGCTACGAGCGTGTTGTCGATAGCTTGCGCACAACATTTGACCAACTTCCACAAACCGCGCGATTTACTGGGGTTGCATTTGGCTTAAACGGTGCTCAAGCAGCACCGAGTTATGAGCTGGCCGCTCAAGCAATCTCATCATTGGTAAAGGCTGATCAATTTACTATTGCAAGTGATGTCGTAATGAATTACTTAGGCGCACTTGGAAATCAACCTGGCGTTGTGGTTGCGGCAGGAACTGGAGCTGTGGTGATGGCAATTTCAAGACAAGGTGTTGCGTATCGAATTGATGGCGATGGCCCACTAATTGCAGATCGTGGAAGTGGTCATGACATTGGGCGACAAGGGTTAAAGATCGCAGCGATGGTTGATGATGGGCTACCCGGATCGGCCGCTCTTCATAAAGCGATGATTGAGCGTTTCGGCACGCTGGAAAATACTGCCGCGAGCGTTTATGGAGCACCAAACCCCATCGAAGTAGTCGCATCGTTCAGCAAGAGTGTTGCTGAAGCGGCTAACGAGGGCGACGAAATATCTATCGAGATCCTGCGCAGCGCGGCTAAAGATCTTGCTATGAATGTGCAAGCTGCCGCTCGACGTTCAAATTTAGTAGGCACGCCTTTTAGCTATTCCACGGCTGGTGGAGTTTTTAACATTGGACCACTTGTAGAAAAACCGTTCCACGATTTTATGGCCCAATTTCTACCTGAGGCTTCATACCAAAAACCTTTAGGTGGCGCCATCACAGGTGCCCAAATCATGGCCATGAATAAAGCGCCAGGTTTAGAACAGGTAACCACCCGTATCGGGGCAAACTAGTTAGGTATACCAGTTTCATATATGGTCTAGAAAAATGTTAGATCCTAACAAGTAGAAATGATTGACTTTAGCTGAGCGCAGTGAAAGATTTCACTCAGCAAAAGTTTTTGAAAGTTCCGACAAACTACTGCGATTGGGTGAAAATGAAAATTAGAAGTAAAAGCTTAGTATTTGCAATGAGTATTTCATTGCTAGTCCCTGCATCACTGATCACAACATCAGCTGTTGCAGCAACAACAACTCTTACCATTGATTCATGGCGTACGGATGATGCAAAAATTTGGAAAGATATTTTGATTCCAATTTACGAAAAAGCTAATCCGAATGTAAAACTTGTATTCGCACCAAGTCCTTCAAACGAGTATGACTCTGCACTTTCTTTGCGGATGAAGAGCAAGACTGCCGCTGACATAGTTATGTGTCGTCCATATGGTTTAACTAAGGCCTTGATAAAGGATAAGCACTTAACTCCTATAACTGGTCTACCTGGACTTCAAAATTTCACAAAACAATCACAGCAATCATGGGCAGACGCTAAGGGTGTTCCATATTGCATGCCAGTAGCCTCAGTAGGTGCAGGCTTCTACTACAATAAAAATATCTTTAAGGAATTGAAGTTAACTGTTCCTAAGACTCAAGCAGAATTTATTGCAGTGCTTGAGAAGATAAAGAAAAATGGAAAGTACACACCACTTGTGGCAACTGGTGCATCAGCAGATTCTTGGGCACTAGATCAATTGGGTCTTCAATTAGTGGGACCTTATTACTGGAAGGGTGATGCCGGTGGAGTTGCTCTTGACAATGGCACAAGAAAAGTTACGGATCCAGAGTATGTTGCTGCATTCGAAGCTCTAGCTTCATGGAAGCCATATCTTCCTAAAGCGTTTTCATCTGTCTCCTACTCAGATGCTGAGCAGCTATTCATTCTTGGCCGCGCTGCAATCGCAGTTGATGGCTCATGGAGTGTAAAAGAAATGGCTCCACCAGGATCAAATGTTGGTGTATTTGGCGCTCCAGTAGCTAAAGCTGGTGACAAGCCATATGTTCAGGTTCTTGCAGATTTCGGCTTTGGAATCAACTCTGCTAGCCCAAGCCAAGTCGAAGCTAAAAAACTTCTAACTTGGTTTTCAACTAAGCAGTTTGGACAGGCACTTGCAAATAACCTACCTGGATTCTTCCCTTTGAGTAAGGAGAAGATTTCAATCGACAATAAAACAGCACAGGCCTGGCTTAACTTGCGCGATGGAGCGATCGTTACAGCTCCAATCGGCATGGATAAGATGAATACCGGTACACCTAACTGGTTCTCAGTCACAACAAATCTTTTGAATGTGATGATGACTACTAAGATGACCGGAAAACAGGCAGCGGCTGAACTTCAAAAGTCGTTGGAATCCTGGTATCCACCACAGAAAAAGAAGTAAGTGATGTTGGTGCTCAGACCCATAGTGGGTCTGAGCACCTTCACCTTTCTATCTATTGGCAAATCAACTGGGGGAGTACTTGAAATCTAATACTTTGGCACGTAGGCGCCACAGACAACTTTTACTGTTTACCGCTCCAGCCTTGGCCTTTTTTCTACTTTTTGCAGTTTTTCCATTAATCTCAACGATCTATATCAGCTTCTACAAAGAAGATGTCTTTGTTGGTTTACAAAACTTTGTATTCCTATTTACGAATGATGAAGCAAGCGAAAGACTCCTTTATGCGTTTCTGCATAACTGTCAATTTTTCCTAATTGCAGCATCAATACAACTTCCAACGGCTCTATTTATGGCAGCCCTCTTGACCTCGGGTCGAGTTCGACGAATGACCAGTTTTTATCGCACATTATTGTTTATCCCAACAACCCTTTCTGTTGTAATTGTTGGTTTCATTTGGCGATTAATCATTAGCCCACTGTGGGGAATAGTTGACTATCCCCTACTTGGGGAACCAGCTACTGCGCTTCCGACAATTACCTTGATGTCGGTCTGGCAATACATGGGGATTCCCATGGTTTTTCTTTACAGCGCTTTAATTGCAATTCCAAGCAATGTTATCGAAGCCGCTCAAGTCGATGGTGCATCAGATCTCAGAATTTTCTTTCGAATTAAAATCCCCCTTATAGCTCCTCAAATTGGGATTATTACGATTTTAACTTTTATCTGGACTTTCAATGGTTTCGACATCATCTATGCCTTGAATGGTGGAATGCCAGGTCCGGACTATGCCACTGATGTTCTGGGCACGTTGTTCTATCGAACCTTCTTTGGTTGGGGTGCTGATCTAGGAAATCAGAATCTTGGCGCTGCAACAGCGACGGTAATATTCTTCATAATTTTATTGGGCACGGCAGTATATTTTGCGACTGTGCAACGCCGTTTGAAGGCGAGCCAATTATGATTCAGAAAAAAGCTAGATTTCAAATCAAATCAAAAAATCTTGTAGTCCATTTATCTTTGCTATTTTTTGCGATGATTGCAATTGGACCAATTTTTATAATCATCATCAATTCATTTAAAACAATGGAAGGAATTTTTACTGGACCGCTAAAACTTCCTAATTCTGAGACTTTTACCTTAGATGGATTTAAACGTGCGGTCGCACAAGGAAACTTTGTTAGAAACTACGCAAACAGTGCAATTATTACTGTGGGAGCAACGTTATTGACAGTGGTTTGCTCCTGCTTAGCAGCTTATGGAATAACTGAGTACACGACAAAACTTTCAAAAATGATTGCCGGCTTATTTACAATTGGCATCATGTTGCCAGTTACGCTAGGAACTATTGTAATTATAAAGATGATGGTTTGGCTTAATATTTTAAACACCCATATATCTCTGATACTTGTTTATGTAGGAATCTTTGTGCCGCTTGGGGTAATTTTAATGGTTACCAATTTTCGAACCATTTCTAATGAACTAAAGGAAGCAGCGCGCATTGATGGCGCAAATGAGTTTAGAACTTTCCTAATAGTTCTTCCGCTGGTTATGCCAGGTGTTGCTGCGGTGGCTGCGATCACCATGCTGCCGGTCTGGAATGATTTATGGTTCCCTCTGATTCTTACCGCAGGACCTAAAACTCAGACGTTAACACTGGGTATCCAGCAATTTGTTGGTACTTACAATAATGATTGGCAGGCTTTGCTTGCGGCCTTAGTGCTTAGTGCAATTCCGCTGATCCTCTTATTCACAATCTTCTCGAAGCAATTCATTAAGGGTCTTTCAGATGGGTACGGCAAGTAAGGATTTCGGGTTACCAATCTAAAAAGGGAGTACACATGAAGGTCGATAGAGTTGAAGATATTGATTCAGTTTTGATAGCTGAATTAATTGCCCACCTCGGATTAGATGCCGTCAAAAGACAATTACCGGAAATTAAGGAAGCAGGGCAGTTGATATTTGCTGCTGTTGCCGGCGGTGGCAGGGTGTTTACTTTCGGGGCTGGCCATGCACAAGCTTTGGCGATGGAGTTTTCAAGTCGAGCGGGTGGTTTGGCTATATTTCAATCAATGCATCTACAAGATATCCGCCAAGAGCCTAGAGATGCCTTCTGGGATCTTCGTGATTCACAACCCGAGAGAATTCCTGAAAATGGTCCAAAAGTTTTGGATCACCATAAAGTCACAGCAAATGACGTGGTCATAATTGCCTCACAATCTGGTCGCAATGGGGCAATTGTAGAAATGGCACTTGAATGCAAGAGGCGTGGAATTAAAACAATTGCCTTGAGCTCAAATAAACACAGTGAATCAGTTGACTCAAGACATCCATCTGGTTTGATGCTCAGCGAAGTCGTTGATCTATCCCTTGATAATGGATCGGTAATCGGTGACGCCGTTGCCGAGTTACCTGATGGTAAGAGTATTTGTTCGGCTTCAACCGTTTGTTTTGTGCTTATCGCTCAAGCAATAAACGCTGAAGTGACTAAGTTATTCCTGCTGAATTCTTTGCCTGCGCCATTACTAGTAAGTGCGAATTTGGACCATGGTGATAAGGCGAATTCGCCCTTGAAGTTTCCAGCGATCACAGTTTAGTAATCAGGTATTCAAGGTGCAATCGGGTACTTGTGTAATCAGAAATGCTCGAATTGCGCTGCCCGAACATGTAATTTCTAATGGTTTTTTGGAGATTTCCAAGGGCAGGATTGTAAAGGTTGCAGAAGGTGAGCCTTCTACTAGCAGCACGGAATTAGTCTTTGATGCTCACAAAGCAACTGTGACACCTGGCTTTATAGATTTACATGTTCATGGTGGCAATGGTGGAGCATTCACATCAGTTGATCCAGCTGAGCACAACTTAGCTCGGGAATTCCATCTGAAAAATGGAACCACATCAATGTTGGCATCTACACACACTATGGAATTCGAAAGTTTATTGGCGATATTGAAAGCCTTATCGAATAGTTCAAAAACAAACAAAAATGGTTCCAAAGTCTTAGGTATTCATACCGAAGGTCCGTTTATCTCAGAACATAAGCCCGGTGCCCATGTAGTTGCACAGTTAAAAACTGGTGATTTGTCAGCAATTCAGGCAGTTATTTTGGCGGCAGATAATTTTGTTTCAATGGTGACAATCGCTCCTGAAATTCCTGGTGGATTAGATGCAATAAAATATTTGTTAGACAAAAATATTGTTTCATCAATTGGGCACACAAATGCTACCTACGCGCAAGCGGTCGAGGGAATAAAGGCAGGAGCACGATCTACTACTCATTTGTTTAACGCCATGTCACCACTTGCTCATCGTGATCCAGGAGCGGTTGGAGCCGTTTTAGACAATGCAGAAATCTTTGCTGAGTTAATTTTAGACGGCATTCATATTCATGAGGCGATATTTAGAATTGCATTAAAGTCCAAAGGTGTTGATCGAATCAATTTGATTACAGATGCAACCTCTTTGGCAGGACTTCCTGATGGGGAATATGGCGCGCTACCAGACCGAGCGGTGACAAAGATTGGCGGAAAGATCGTTCTGGCAGGCACAGACACCCTCGCTGGAAGCGCGCTTTCTATGAATATGGTCTATCAAAATGCAGCTAAATTCGCTCCCTTAACCCTTTCGGAATTAAGCAAAATATCCTCACTAAACGCCGCAAAGATTCTGCGTAGAGATTCAGAAATTGGTTCACTTGAAGTAGGAAAATTGGCTGATTTAGTACTTCTGGACTCAGAATTTACAGTGTGTGCGACCATGATTGAAGGTGAGTGGAAGTACGTCAACAGTGAATGGAAAGAAGCCCTAAGCAGTTAGTGACCAACGGATTTCATCGGCTAACTCTGCCAAAGTCATATCTAGACCACTGCCAAAAATACGAGTTGGATCTGAATTTAGAGAAGCACGAATTGAAGTTATCGTGACTAGATTCTCTTTTGTTCCGCTCAAATTTGAATTTTTGGAGACACCACAGGAACTTAAAATACTTGCTACTTCTTGAAGTGCTTTTCCGACGGCCTCATACTTTGTCAGCCATTTCAAAGACTCTTCACGCCAATGGGGTTGCGAAAATTGCGCGGAATTTATTGTTGCAACATCATTCAGCATCTGCTTTGAATGGGTTTCAACGATTTGTGCTGCTTGAGCAGGTTTGCCTGTTTTCCAGGAAAAGGAGGCTTCTTCTAACATAGCGTAGAAATCTGGTGCCGGATTTACTCGAAGGCATGATTCAAAGCACCCACGCAGTAGATTACGGATTGCTGCTCGATCACCGGAATTATCCATCAGCAGAGCAAGTGAGTACTCCCAAGAATCTTGCGCCTCGTAGCCCTGGGTATCCCACAAGTAGTCGCCGATAGTGCTTAATGAAATAAGTGATAGTTCAAATCGATCCATAGGGTTTGCAAAGTATCCCAGTGAATAACTTTCTAAACCTTTTTCACGTCCTTCAATGGGACCGACATGTAATTCGTTGAGCATTGCTACATCGTTTACAGGGTAGTTGTCCCAATACAAAGGTGTGTGATTGGTGTTTGCTTGAAATACTTTCGCATCAGCGACATCAAGATATTCAGAACAAATCTCGCGTCCTGTCCAAATGAGTGCTAAATCTGGATCTAGCGCATTGCCAAATTCAGTAATGTATTCCTCGGTAGCTTTGCCGTGATACTGCAATGGACATATTGCCAAAGTGTTCTCAGAATCTAGCTTCTTTAGCTCTGCCCAGACTGCGTTGCAGTAATAACTATGAGCCTGCATGATGGTTTTAAACTTTGCACTATCTTTCTCGCTTTGTAAACGAGCTGGAATATCATCAAGAAATAGCCCAAATTCGCGCACGCCA
>JBIKPC010000130.1:0-2559 GCA_044357675.1 Candidatus Planktophila sp.
CACTATGAATACGAACCATCGGCTTTGCGCCTGCATTGCCAAATGCAATTACTGCATGTTCGCGCTGGCGTAATCCAGGAAATGTTGCGATCTTCCACATGCCGCTGCGAAGTGGAAGTTGTGCCCACTCAAATGTGAATTGTGTTGTGTTCACTGTTGCTGCAACTGGGTTGGCCAAAACGTAGGCCTTTAATTGTTCAACAGAGATAACCGGAATCGAGTGCTCAGCGGCAAAGTTGCTCAGTGATTGCCCACGTGCCATAGAACCATCATCATTAACAATTTCAGAAAGCAGACACAACGGTTGCGCCCCAACGATTTGTGACAGCGCAACACCGGCTTCGGTATGTCCACCGCGGGCTGCCAATCCCCCGTTATCTGCAATTAACGGAAAAATATGGCCGGGGCGAATGAAATCTGAGGCAACGGATTGTGCAGTTGCAAGTGCTCGCACCGTGTTGGATCGCTCATGTGCGCTAACGCCAGTTGTTATCCCTGGCTTGTAATCAACGCTAACCGTAAAGGCGGTCTTTTTTGAATCCTGATTTTCTTCAACCATCAATGGAAGATGTAATTGGCGGGCACGCTCTTGGGTCATAGCAACACACAAGATTCCGGTTGTGTGACGAACCATAAAGGCTACTTTTTCTGGTGTGGCCTTTTCGGCCAGAATCATTAGATCACCTTCGTTTTCACGATCGGCATCATCTGTAACAATTATCAAATCGCCATTTTTATAGGCGGCTAGGGCTGCTTCAAATGCGCTCATTGATCGCCTTTCTTCAGCAAGCGTTCAACATATTTGGCTAACACATCTACTTCGACGTTGATTAAATCCCCTGGCAAAAGCGTTGAAAGATTTGTGCGCTCCAGTGTTTCAGGAATCAACCACACTGTAACCACATTGTTGGTGTCGTTGATTTCGCCAACAGTTAAAGAAATACCATCTAGACAAATAGAGCCTTGGTTGACGATGTATTTGCTTAAATTGGCCGGCACAGAGATATCAAACTGCGCCCACTTATCCCCCGGCGTTAAGCCCACAACTGTTGCAACTCCATCAACATGACCCTGCACTAAATGTCCACCCATGCGAGCATTTAGCTGGGCAGCTAATTCCAGATTAACTGGGCTGCCGACAAAGATTTGTGAAAGAGATGTCAGGGCAAGAGTTTGCATCATGACATCTGCGGTAAACGCTGTGCCATCAATAGATGTGGCGGTTAAGCACACACCGTTTACGGCAACAGAATCACCAACTGCGATCTGCGAAATCAAACCAGGTGCGTTGATCGTGAAAACAGCAGAGGTATCGCTCTTTTCAATAGCGGTAATTGACCCAAGTTCTGCAATAAGTCCGGTAAACATCACTCACCATTCCTAATCCGATAGACCGACTTAACATCGCCATCTAGAACTACAGTGCTGATGTGATCCATCCGCATTTGGTCAGTAATCGTCGTTGGGTAATCAAAGGTAAAGAAGTGCTTGCCTGTGCCTAAAAGAGTAGGTGCCCGATACATGATTAATTCATCCAGCAAGCAGTGATCTAACATCGCGCTGCCAAGTGTTGGTCCTGCTTCAACAAAGACATGATTGATGCCTAGTTCATTGAGCTTTTCCACCAACACATCTAAATCTTTAGTAGCCACAACAACTGTGTCTGCAGCGTTATCGAAGACCTGTGCGTTCGTTGGCAGGGTTTGCTCTCCACAAATAACACGAATTGGATTAGCTCCATAACCCGTAAAGGATCCCCGAGGAATCAAATGTGGATCATCTGCAATAACGGTGTTAGTGCCTACAAGAATCGCATCTGCCTGACGACGCAGTATTTGCACATCAGCACGTGATGTCTCATTGCTAATCCATTTAGATGTTCCGTCAGCTGCGGCGACTTTGCCATCAAGGGTTGCGGCAACTTTCCAGGTAAAAAATGGGCGGTTCTTTCTAATCTTCATGAGCCAAGCACGGTTTGAAAAAGCGGCTTCATCTTTCATGACACCTTCAATCACAGTGATGCCTGCTATGCGAAGCGCAGCTGCTCCCCCTGCTGCCTTTTGATTGGGATCGCTAACTGCAAAGACAACAGTTGTAATACCCGCATCAATGATCGCTTGCACACATGGTCCTGTGCTGCCGGTGTGATTGCATGGCTCAAGAGTCACAACAATTGTTGCACCCACAGATTTGTTCCCTGCAGCTTTAATAGCAACTACTTCGGCGTGATCGGCAGAGTTCACACGATCATGAAAACCTTCGCCCACAACATTTCCTGCGGCATCAATGATTACTGCGCCAACAATTGGATTGGGAGCGGTTTTTCCTAAACCTTTTTCGGCAAGGGCAATGGCACGTTGCATTGCAACTGTGTAATCCATTTTTAAATCCCCCGACTCTAGAAACGAGTAACCGGGGTGGGTGCGAGAACCATTTCAATAGAAAAGGCGCAGCAAGGGTAGGCGCAAGCCCACCCTTTGTTGGTTTCCTCTCATCCGGACTTTAACCGTCGGTCTCAGAATTTCACTGAGTCAACCGATACCTGGCGGGCATCGGGTC
>JBIKPC010000131.1:0-2552 GCA_044357675.1 Candidatus Planktophila sp.
CTGACGCCGAAGCTGCCAGCCTGGTATCCCTTTACGATGCCTGTCCAGACATCGTGCACGTTGTTAGCCCGGGTGTAGACCTTTACACATTCACGCCCGGCCAAGGTCGAAGCGCTGCACGTGCCACTGTTGATGTGCCACAGGATTCGCTAGTCGTTTCTTTTGTTGGTCGAATTCAGCCACATAAAGGTCCAGAAGTTTTGATTCGCGCAACTAGTGAATTATTGAAGCATTCTCCACTTTTGCGACATAAATTAATTGTTAACATTATTGGTGGAGCATCAGGTGCAAATACTGAAGAAGTCGATCGTTTGAAAGAGCTTGCAACATGGCTAGCAATCGATGATGTTGTTCGCTTTGCGCCCCCGGTTCCGCGTGCGGATTTAGCCCAGTGGTATCGCGCAGCAGATTTAGTAGTGGTCCCTAGCTACAGTGAAAGTTTTGGTTTAGTGGCACTTGAAGCACAGGCATGTGGAACACCAGTTGTTGCAACAGCAGTAGGTGGACTTCGCACCGCAGTTGCCGATGGTATTTCAGGCGTTCTAGTTGACGGGCATGATCCCAAAGCATGGTCGTCTGTAATTTCACGTTTATTGCAAGAACCACAGCGCCGCGTACTGCTTTCAATGGGTGCCATCGAGCATGCTTCTCACTTTGGCTGGGATGCAACCGCCCGTGGCACTTTAGATATTTACGATCAAGTAATTACTCAAACCCGCAAATCTCTGGAAGCGTAAATGGCTGCGATCGACCCCCGCATCACAATTGAAGAGTTTTTGGATTCTCATGATCTGGAATTCGAACGTAAAGATGACAATACCTTTTTGGTCTCACTACCTGGTGAAAAGAAGTTACAGACACACTGCGCGCTAATAGTTGGTGATCACTCATTAAGTATCAACGCCTTTGTTATCCGCAAACCAGATGACAACGAAGCCGGTGTTCATGCCTATTGCATGTTAAAAAATGCTGGTATGTATGGCATTGCTTTTGCTACCAACGAACTGGGTGACATTTTCTTAGTTGGGCGTTTGCCATTGTTTGCCGTTACAGATCGCGAGCTAGATCGATTAGTTGGATCTGTTTTACAGTACAGCGACAGTTCATTTAACCCACTTCTTGAACTTGGGTTTGCTAATGCAATCCGTCGCGAATGGGCCTGGCGGGTTTCACGCGGTGAGTCCTTGGCCAATTTAGATGCATTCAAACATTTGGTTTAGACTGCACCCATGACTAACTTCGAACTAGTACTTCTGCGCCACGGCGAATCTGAATGGAATGCCAAGAACCTTTTCACTGGTTGGGTAGATGTTCGACTTTCGGATAAAGGTGAAGCAGAGGCCCGTCGCGGTGGTGCGATGTTGGCAGAGCGCGGATTGTTGCCAGATGTACTTCATACATCTTTGTTGCGCCGTGCGATTCATACATCTCAGTTAGCACTCGATGCATGTGATCGTCACTGGATTCCTGTACAGCGTTCATGGCGGCTAAACGAGCGTCATTACGGTGCGTTGCAAGGTAAGGACAAAGCACAAACTTTGGCCCAGTACGGCGAAGAACAGTTTCAGTTGTGGCGCCGCAGCTTTGATGTGCCACCTCCACCGATCGATGACAACGACGAATTCAGCCAGGCACATGATGCTCGTTATGCCGATATTGAAGCGCCAAAAACTGAATGTTTGAAAGATGTGATTACCCGCATGCTTCCCTATTGGGATTCAGCGATTGTTCCTGATTTAAAAGCTGGCAAGCGAGTCCTGGTCACAGCGCACGGAAACTCACTTCGCGCGTTGGTAAAGCACCTTGATGGAATTAGCGACGAGGATATTGCTGGACTAAATATTCCTACCGGCATTCCGCTGTACTACACATTAGATGAAAACTTTAAGCCAGTTGTTAAGGGCGGGGAGTACTTAGATCCAGCCGCTGCCAAAGATGCAATTGCAGCAGTTGCTAATCAGGGGAAGAAGTAGCTAGTTAACTAAAGTTTAATTACTTGCTTGGTGTAGCTGTAGGTGTTGGCGATGGTGAAACCATCGGAACATCAATCGCAGCGGTGACACCGGCGTAATCATCGCGAGTATCACGAACGATTGCATTTAGTGTGATTGCCCCAGCCTTTGCAAAGAACAAACCAACCTTTACATTTGAACCAGCTGCTCCACCAAATCCGGCTAAAACAGCTTTTGCATTTGCCCGATCGCCTTCAAAAATGATTGGCGTATTCTTTGGCAAAGCATTGGTGCCTGTGTAAGCAAGGGTTGTGCCATTAATTGCAATACCTAATAGTGCATCTTCTGCATCGGCATTATTGATAATTGTTCCTACCAAAACTGCATTTCCGCCACCTGCAGCAACCACAAGAAGATTAAGAATCTTGATGTTATTGCCATCTTTTGTGATTGAACCTTCCACACCATCTGTCACTTGCTTTACCTGGCGAGTCGACGCATTGTTACCGGCGCCGCATCCACTTAGTGAGACGGCTAATGCTGCAATAACTAATGCTGAAATAGTGCGACGCATAAGCACAATTGTCTCACATCGAATAA
>JBIKPC010000032.1:0-9092 GCA_044357675.1 Candidatus Planktophila sp.
GCTCCATACCGAATCAGTAAAGCTGGAGTTAATGCACTAGTTCGAAACCTTGCACATGAAACAGGATTAGGTGCACGCGGTGTCTTGGTTGATGCAGTGTGTCCAAATCATTCACGCACCGACATGGGTGGAGCCGATGCGCCACGAAGTGCCGAGGAAGGTGCAGCGTGTGCGTTGTGGTTGGCCACTAGAGAATTCAATCCTGGTGATACAACAGGAGTTTTGTGGGAAGACAATCAGATTGTCGAGTGGTAAATCTTTTTTTAAATAGTTGTTCCAGTTGAATCAGTTGGAATGGCGCGCAACACTGCAATTAAAGTTGTTCCAGCTAAAGCAGCTAATGGAATTGCAACAAACCATAGGTGCGCTTCTATTTGATAAGAAACTACGCCCAAGGCAATTAAGTTTGCTAAAACTGCAGGAGCGCGCCCATAGTAAGCGCCGCTCCTATAGAAAAGGCCACAGGTAAGAAGTCCGCCGCCGCCTAGGAGAGCGAAAAGCAGAACTCCCAATAGTGGAAGCAATTCGAAGGAATCTGAAGTAACTGTGAGCACCAACAGCCATGCTGCGAGGGCAAATACAACGCCTGCCTCAACAAAGAGTAGGGATGCCACTAGTGCGCGGGCTTTAGCGGCTTTGGCAGGATCTTGACTCATAGTCACAGGTTAACTTACGAGAGGACACAATGCTCTTTTCTCATGACGGAATTCACGATTCGCAAACACATTTGGCGTCACCATCGTATTTTTACGACCAATTACGTCGTGAAATTTCATTAGCAACCCGTACCGAAAAGCCGCTCGCCTTGATAAAAATCCTTTTTGATAACCCTGAATCTGAGCAAGTTCGCGCGTATGACATCTTGCACTTTTCACATGAACTGACGCAATTAACTAGGCAGGAAGATTGCATCGGCCGATTAGGAGTAAATGAGGTTGTCATCATTGTCCGCGATGGTCATGGCAACGCTGAACTGTTTGTTAATCGACTCCTTGATGCCGCCTCACTAACCGTTAATCACACTCTCCACATCAGGATTGCTACTATTTTTGCTCAAAACAATGAAGACTCAATAAAGCTTCTTGACCGACTTGATCGTGCAGAATTGATTACTCGCTAAGGTCTATTAGAGATCACTCAGCGCAATATAGGAACCACTTTATCCACGGCTTTTCTGAGGTTATTTCCGGCTTAATGCGTCGAACATAGGTTTGCGCGTATGGAACTAGACCTCAACATAACCTTCGGCGCGATCGCCCCCTTCATGAGTGATCCAACAATTGAAGAAATTTGGATTAATTCACCTGAGCGCATCTTTATTGCACGCAATGGTCGCAGCGAATTAACCAACTTGCTGTTGTCATCAGATGATGTGCGAAATATTGTGGAACGAGCATTGATGTGGAGTGGCAGGCGTTTAGATCTTTCGCACCCCTTTGTAGATGCTCGATTACCCGATGGCAGTCGTCTGCATGTTGTTATCCCTGAAATCACTGCTCAGCATTGGGCTGTCAATATTCGTAAGCATTTAATGCGCAATTCAAGTGTCAAAGATTTGGTAGATCGTGGGGTGATGACCCCTGAAATAGGCACTGCGCTGGCTTATTGCGTGCAAGCTGGTCTAAATATTTTAGTCAGCGGTGGAACTCAAGCGGGAAAGACAACTGTTTTAAATGCATTGGCTGGTGCTATTCCACGTGGTGAAAGAGTTGTAACTATTGAAGAGGTTTTTGAATTAACTCCCCAATTACCTGATGTTGTGCAAATGCAAACAAGAAGTGCGAATCTACAAGGCGAAGGTGAGATTCCATTACGACGGTTGATCAAAGAATCATTGCGAATGCGACCATCACGAATCATTGTCGGTGAAGTACGAGAAGCCGAAGCACTGGATTTATTGATCGCACTTAATTCCGGGTTACCTGGAATGGGTACTCTGCACGCAAATTCTCCGCGAGATGCGATTGTTAAACTGCAAACTTTGCCTTTATTAGCTGGAGAAAATATCTCGCATAAATTTATTGCTCCTACTGTTGCATCTGCAATCGATGTGATTGTTCATACCACTTTGGATGTACATGGAACCAGGCGGATAAATGAGGTTGCAGCAGTTACCGGTCGCTATGAAAATGATCGTGCTGAAATTGAGATGCTCTGGAAATGGGATGGCAAGCAATATCAGCGAGGAGTTGGTTCGCTTCCCAATCCAGATCGATTTACAGCTATCGGTGCACCTCTTTCACAATGGTGGCACCTATGAAACTCTCATTGCGAATTGGAATCTCAGCCTCTATCTCTACTGCAGTTGTTTTATTGATGACCCGTTCGGTAGTGATCGCACTTGCTTTCGGTGTCTTGGCAGCCGGTATTGCTTTTGTAACTGTGCGAGTCAAGAGCAACCTGAATGAGGCGGCTCTCATTGCGGCATGGCCTGAAGTTATTGATCACTTAATGTCTGGAATTCAATCTGGCCTCTCACTTACCGAATCCTTGGCTGGGCTTTCAACAAGAGGCCCAGAAGTACTTCGTCCCGCATTCACTCAGTTCAAGGCAAGCTTGTATGGAAGTGGTGACTTAACACAGACAATTGAAGAGTTAAAGGCCAAGTTTTCCCACCATGGAAGCGACCAAATATTTGAAGCGTTAATTATTTCGAAAGCATTAGGCGGCAGTGAGTTATTGCAAATACTCAGAACCTTGGGAGATTTCCTGCGCCAAGATTTAGCACTGCGCCGGGAGATAGAAGTTAAGCATGGGTGGATCAAGAATTCTGCTCACCTTTCAGCTGCTGCGCCGTGGATACTTCTTTTGTTGCTTTCAACGCAACCCAGCACCGCAGCTGCATACTCAACGACCACAGGTGTGCTGATTTTAATTGCGGGATTAGTGATGACTGGCGTTGCTTACATCTGGATGAACCGATTGGGTCGATTGCCAGAGACTCCACGTGTTTTTGCGGGGGGCGTTCGATGAGTGCAATTCTCTTGATTACCGCTCTATTAGCAATCCCTGCCGGGTTTTTAATTGTTTTAGGCGACGAAACTGATCCAATGGAGGAAGCACGACGATTCATCAGGAAGAATGCAAAGAAAAGTGGAGATCGCACACAATTGCGCTCACGGTTGGAAGAACTCGGACGAAGCGCCGAAAGAGATTACGTAGATTTTAGAATCAGGCAATATGGGTTTTGCGCATCCTCATTAGCGCTTTCATTTACGCTATCGCTGATATTTACTCATAGTCCATTATTGGCACTGTTTAGTTCCGCTTTAATTAGCGCACTTGTTTATGTTTTACTAGATCGCGAACTTACTAAAAGTATTAAGAAGCGCCGAGAATTAATCGAATCAGAATTTCCAGCCATTGTTGAAATGCTTACTTTGGCGATAGCAGCTGGTGAAACACCGATGAGCGCAATGCTTCGAATTGCAGAATCTGCAGATGGCCAATTTGCTAAAGAGTTTCAAATAGTCGTGGCTGGTGTGCGTTCTGGCTTGCCGTTAAATGAAACACTAGATGCGATGGGCCGACGAGTTAAATCCGTAATGATCCGCCGCTTCGTCGATGCGTTAGTAACCGCAACACTTCGAGGAGCTCCCCTGGTTGAAGTTCTTTCCCGCCATGCTGTCGAAGCCCGCGGTAATCAACGAAATCGAGTTATGGGAGCGGCTGGTAAGGCTGAAATCTCAATGATGATTCCAGTTGTATTTCTTATCCTGCCGATCTCCATTCTCTTTGCCTTATGGCCATCATTAGCAAATCTCAATATGTTCGCAGGTTAAGCAGCGTTTTCCTCACGCTCATCGCCCTTAACATTTAGTTCAATGAGTTCGCCCTCTGCATTGCGTGCAGCGATCTCTTTCAAAGTTGGTCGTCCAGCTTTGCGCTTCTTTGCAATGATGCGACCTTCTTCAAATAATTCTCCGCCCCACACACCTGCTGGCTCTTGGCGCGATAACGCACCTTCCAAACATTGTGCACGCACAGGACATCCGCCACAGAGTGACTTGGCCTCTTGTACCTGCATCTCATCCTCAGAAAAATAGAGCTCAGGATCTGCTGTGTGGCATGGCAAATTAAATGATGACCCGTCTGTGTATGTGCCTGTTACAGCATCCAAACCGATCTTCTCATCTGCCCAGCCTGGTACTAGTAGTTCACTGAAGAGAACGCTCATGTTCTCACCTCTTCTTTCTGTAGTTGTTTTTAGATTTGTTTTCCGGAGAATGGGAAAAGGGCTCCGAATCCTTGTGGATTCGAGGCCCTTGGCTTCAGTTCTAAATCGAATTATTCGATTGAACCACCATTGGCCTCGTATCCGGCATAAAAAGCTGCGTAAAACGCTGGCTTCGTAGCATGCCAAGTAGAAGGCTTATTGGTTGTATGAGCAGAAGGAATCACAGCAGAACGCGTTGCGTTTGCTGATACGAATGATGCGTTAGACATATTCGTTCCTTCCGTCATTTTCATGCCCGCCATGGGAATGAAGTCATAAGGATAAACCATGGGTTGAGGTACTGGCAAGGTAATTAATTCCCCCCATAAATGAGCGTACATAGGGTCTTTATGAAGGAATAGAGCTAGTTAGTAAGCCCGGCTTCAGCCAAGAATCGTGAAGCTTTACCGCGATAACTAAGGCGAAGATCAGATTTAGCGCGGGTAATTCCCACATAGAACAAACGGCGTTCTTCATCAATAGATGCTTGATCACCTGTGGTGCTGTTGTTTTCAAGAGGCAAGATTCCATCGCTCACGCCGATCAAAAATACGCGCTCCCATTCAAGACCCTTTGCAGCATGCAAAGTTGCAAGGGTTGTAACCGGCATTGTTGGTGGATTATTTTGTTGAACACGATCTTCGACTTCGCGCAGGTATGCGCGCAAATTCTTAGGAGTAAATCCACTATCACCATCTAGTTCGCGTGCAAGATGAAGCAGCGCTGCAATTCCATCTATTGCTCCCCCAGTTAAGAATGGTTGAGCAAGGGTGCGCAGTTCATCAAGCCATGAAACACCTTCAGTTGGAATAACAGATGCAGTGCGAACCTGCTTTAAGAAATCACGAACTTCCTTGCGTTCAAAGAAGCGTTCAGTATTACGAACTTGGTATGGCAGGTTGGCAGTGTTCATCGCTTTTTCCAAACCATTTAATTGATTATTAGTGCGGGCAAGAACTGCAATTTCCTGTGCAGGAGTTCCTTCAGAAATTAGTTGCTGAATATCTCGAACGATTCCGGCAATCTCGCCCGCTTCATCGTTATAAGCGGTAATCGTTGGCTTGCTGCCATGATCATTGATTGCAACAAGTTCGCTACCCATTGCACCTTTACGCAAAATGCTGTTGGCGGTAAAGATAATTTCAGGGGTTGATCGATACCCAGTTGTTAGGCGCACGACTTCAGCTTCTGGGAAACGTTGAGTAAATGAATTGAGGAACACTGGTGTTGCTCCAGCAAAAGAGTAAATTGTTTGGGCAGGGTCTCCAACAACACATAATTCCTGACGTGAGCCAAGCCAGGCGTTGATTAATCGTTGTTGTAAGGGTGAAATATCCTGGTACTCATCAACGGTAAAGAATCGGTATTGATCTTGCACGCGTTCTCGAACTTCGCGTTCTTGTTCAATCATCGCTGTTGTCAGCAGCAATACATCTTCAAAATCAATTGCGCGCTCCTGATGCTTGACGCTTTCATAGGCGGTATAGACCTTGGCTAGTTGTTCGGGATTAATTCGGGGCTTGACTGTGCGCTTTAGCGATTCACTTAAGTAATCAGATGGGGAAACTTGTGAAACCTTGGCCCATTCGATCTCTGTTGCAATATCGCGCAGTAAATCACGGGATGTAATTGATAGCTCGCCTTGTAATTGAGCACGTTTTATCGCTTCAGTTAAAAAACCGCTCTTAGTTGTTAGTAAATCAGGGGTGCGGCCACCAAATACCTGGGGCCAAAAGAAGGTCAATTGCTTTAATGCTGCTGCGTGAATTGTGCGGGCTGCAACTGCTGGGACACCCAAAGAACGCAAACGTGTGCGCATTTCGCCAGCAGCGCGCGCGGTAAAGGTAAGAGCTAAAACTTTGTGCGGATCCATGGTGCCAATAGCTGCGGCGTAAGCAATGCGGTGTGTAATTGCGCGGGTCTTTCCGGTTCCGGCACCTGCAATGACGCAAACAGGTCCGCGTGTGGCAAGTGCGACTGCTCGTTGTTCGTTATCTAGCGCTTCAAGAATCTCTTCTGCGCGCAGATTTCCTACGGCCTCCACGATTCACCACCACGCAGTTGTTCACGGGCGTATCCATCAACACGTGTGTACCAAGCTTCGATCATGCGACGGGCAACAGAAATTTTTGGTGGCAATAAAAGATCTTGGGCAGCAACGGCTGCTTTCATTTCATCACGTGAAAACCAGCGTACTTCGGTTATTTCAGTACCGTCGGGGCGGGCTTCTTCTGGGCGATGAGTAATCGCTTCAAATGCAATCATGATGGATGCCGGAAATGGCCACGGCTGTGAAGTTAAGTAATTAATGTCATGCAGATAAACGCCGGCTTCTTCAAAAACTTCGCGCGAAACGCACTCTTCAAATGATTCGCCTGTTTCGACAAAACCAGCAAATGTTGAAAAGCGTTTGTCAGGCCAAGTTGGTTGGTGACCCAAAAGGATTCGATCATCTTTATCTTTTACCAAAACGATAACAGCAGGATCAGTGCGTGGGTGATGTTGCGTTGCATCGTCGGGACAGGTGCGAACACTGCCGCCGAGATCGCTAACAGTCGGTGCACCACAACGCGCACAATGTGTGTGAGTTGCGTGCCAGTTAGCTAAACCAACAGCGTGCATGGCAAGTGCTAATTCATCGACATCTAAAGCACCGCCGAGTTCGCGCAAAGATTTAAAGCCTTCATACTTTCGCTTCTCAAATTCTTCGGTTCCATCATCAATCGGTGGATTGATCCAGGTCGTGTTCCACGCAAAATATGCCTGATTATCATCGCGGCCGATTCCTAAGAAGAAGCGATCGCCTGCAACAAAGATTTCTTGGGCTGTAGTAACAGCAGCAGCATCGATAAAGGTTAATGAATCATCGCCGGCGCTTAAGCGTGCATCTACCAAATGAATGATGTGCGCGGATTTCCACAATGCGGCCAATTGTGTGGGATCAGAGCGCAGTTCGCTTTCGCGATTTATAGGCGAGAGCGAGGCTGTGTTGGATTCAGGTGTCTGCGCGCTCATAGGGGTGAACGCTACTAGCCTTGGGCAATGCGCGTAACCTCATGGAATTTGCTGCACGGAATGGCCATGCCCCCTGATGCATCAGTTGATGCCGTCGCCCTGCTACAGGCAGAAATTCTGAACCTAAAGAGTGATGTTATTGGAGTTCAGGAAGTTGATTATTTTCTTGAACGATCTGGCAATCACAATCAGGTTGGCAATATTGCAACAGTAATGGGGGCCGCTGATTGGGCTTTTGCACCTTCGCTCATGGGTTCACCTGATGGAAAATGGCGCAAACCTGAAGATTTAGATCTAAAGATTGTCACAAACAAAAGTCAGGAAGGTGAACCTGGTTATGGAATTGGAATGATTTCGCAGTTGCCAGTTAAATCCTGGCATCGCTTAGAGCTTAAGGGTTCTCCTGTTGGTGTGTTCATGGTGTTTCCAGTTGATGGAAAGTTAAAACGTTTCTACGTTCGCGATCATCCCCGTAGCGCACTGGCTGCGCATTTGAATAACGGCTGGTTGATTATCAATACCCATCTTTCTTTTGTGCCTTTCTTTAACTACCGACAATTGGTTCAGATCAAGCGTTGGTCGCACAACTTGGGTGTTGATAAAGCAAAGATTATTCTGATGGGTGATCTGAATATTCCATTTAATAAAGTCGTAAAAGGATTGAAATGGAATTCATTGACAAGTGGCAAAACATTTCCAAGCTGGCTTCCAAAAGTCGAGATTGATTACATGTTGTCACAAACCCTCACCGCCGGCGATATCCGACAAATTTCTTACGCACATGCCGGTATGAGTGATCACTTACCGCTGCTAATAGAAATCCCCACAGAATAATCTCCTTAGTTACAATAGTTTCCACACCAATTTTTTTAGAGGAATTGCCGTTTTAGTTGGATTGCTATTTTTGTTAAATTGCTGTGTTGGATTGCTGTGTTAACTAGATGGCGGTGTGGAACCAACAGAAGCAATCAGAGCGATCAGTGCAGCTTCATCCAACAAATCAGCTGGTTGGTCGGTTACTCCAGTTGGAACGTAATGGAAGGCTGCAGAGATCTTTGAAATATCGCAGCCAGAAAGTTTCGCCCACGCTAAGCGATACATCGCCAACTGAACTTGTGCAGATTTACCCAACTGCTTAGAACCAGTCTTCCAATCCACCACCTGAAAGCCATCTCCATCGCTGTAAATGGCATCTATTCGACCT
Organism: Candidatus Planktophila sp.; assembly: GCA_044357675.1. Taxonomy (GTDB): domain Bacteria; phylum Actinomycetota; class Actinomycetes; order Nanopelagicales; family Nanopelagicaceae; genus Planktophila. The sequence continues at coordinate 8,436 of JBIKPC010000032.1, forward strand.
CGGATTAGCACGCCAGCGATAGTTGTTTCGAAAGGAACTTCCACCCATGCTGGTGTGCGATTAGCAAAGTTGCTCTTTAGCCAGGCCGCCTTGAGATCCTCTAACTTTGAATCATCTTCTAGTGGATCCAAGTAATCCAAGTATTCATCCCCAAACAATGTGGCTGCATCCGTGAATTGACGCTCGACCCACAAGTGGAAAGCGGTGCCGCGACGGGAATACTGATCTTGACCACGTGGCATTGGACGGCGAATGTTGAGCGCAAGCTCTTGTGGATTTTCGTGCAAGGCAACCAAGGTTGATGTGGAAAGTCTGGTCGGTAGCGGCACGGTAACAACATCTGAAGCGCGATTGCGTTGTTCGGTAATCAAACTATGTGCATCCATAATCCAAGAATTTACTTCGGTATCTGTCGAATCAATCAGTGGATGAACATCAGAGGCATTAACTAATGCCATAGCTGCATCAAATTGTGCGCGCTTATCCCCTAGGTAATCTCGTGGCCACACTGCAGTGACAGGATTTTCAAGAGTCGGGTTCTCAGCATCGTTATCGGGTGCGGCAACATCTGAAACTAGACGACCACCATGTGCACTTGCTGCACCTGCAATCAGCGCAAAGATATTTGAGGGCGACACTGATTTTGCTCCATCGCGC
>JBIKPC010000132.1:0-2523 GCA_044357675.1 Candidatus Planktophila sp.
CGCAATTGTGATTGTTCCTGACTCCAAAGGTTGGCGCAATGAATCAAGAACCCCTGGCCCACATTCAGGTGCTTCATCAATGAACAGAACTCCGTAATGTGCCAGTGAACATGCACCCGGTTTTATTGCGTGTGATCCCCCACCAACCATTGCAACACGCGTTGTTGTGTGATGCGGCGAAACAATTGGTGCAAGCAATGACAGTGGAGATCGCTGCATAAGTGTTCCGGCGATCGAATGTACCGCCGTTACTTCGAGCGCCTGGGCAATTGAAAGGGCGGGCATAATCGTTGGAATTCTTTCTGCAATCATGGTTTTTCCAGCACCTGGCGGTCCAATCAACATGATGTGATGGCCACCTACCGCTGCAATTTCTGCAGCTAAGCGCGCAGCGGGTTGACCTGCAACATCTGCGAAATCTAGGCGACTATCGCTGTGTTCCCATTGCAAATCAAACTCTTGTTCTTCTTGACGTTCGCCAGTGCGTAGCCAACGCAACACTTGCTTTAAATGATGCATCGGAACAATGTCCATACCTTGCATCAATTGCGCTTCTTTCAAATTTTCGGCAGGTACAACCGCTGTTGTTACACCAGCTTTAAATGCTGCGATCAATGCAGGCAAAACACCACGGACTGAACGAATGCGACCGTCTAAGGAAAGCTCGCCAAGAAAAACAATGTCAGCAATCTTTTCTGCAGGTACCGTTTCATGCGCCGACAGCAGAGAAATACAAATTGCTAAATCAAAACTAGATCCACTTTTGGGTAGCCATGCTGGTGATAATGAAACGGTGACTTTACGATTGGGCCATACCTCGCCACAGTTAACTATCGCGCTGCGCACCCGATCTCGAGATTCAGATAAGGCTGCATCGGGCAATCCCAACAGTGAATATCCGGGCAACCCATCAGCAATATCAACTTCGACTCCAACAACGTGGCCATCTAAACCCAACAATGCCACCGATTGTGTTTGTGCCAGGCTCATAACAAGTTGGTTCGATATTCAATGGAAGGTGTTCCATCCATGGCAATCAATACCGCCGCTACATCTATTTGATACTCGCATCCCAAACAACCGTGGGTTGCTAGCCAAGCCAACGCTAAACGTTGCATGCGAAGTGCTTTGTCTCGGTTGATTGCCTCAAAGGGATGGCCAAAGGCAACCGAGCTGCGAGTTTTAACTTCAATGAATGAAAAGACACCCGAAGCATTGAGAGCAACTATGTCTATCTCGCCTTCGCGGATTCGCCAATTGCGCTCGATGACTTCGATATTGCGCTGAATTAGAAAGTTGGTAACTGCTTGCTCGCCAAAAGCGCCGATCTGTTGTTTATTTTTTGTGTGCATGGTGAGGCACGATAAATACACCCACCGATGCTTTAGCGCATTGTTGCTTTACTTGTGGATGAGCGCTGCCACATTGGCAAAAGAGGTGCGATGTTGCGCGCATGGCCCATGTTCATTAAGGGCTTTGGTGTGTGTGGCGGTGATATATCCCTTGTGACCAGCAAATCCATACTGAGGAAAATCGAGATCCATTTCGCGCATGATTCGGTCACGGGTTACTTTTGCAATCACGGATGCTGCACTTATCGAAACTACAACTTGATCGCCCTTCCACACAGCCAAATTTGGAACACCTAAACCTTCGATCGCATACCCATCAGTTAAAACATATGCAGGAACAACTTCTAATCCCTGAACTGCTCTTCGCATTCCATCAAGATTTGCAGCATGTACACCTCGTGCATCAACTTCTGCTGCCGGAACAATTACGACGCTGACGGATGCAGCAATACTTTGAATCAATTCAAAGACGGAATCTCGTTTGCTTTCAGGAATCTCTTTTGAATCTCGCACCACCGCTAATTCAGGTGCGAATGGATCATGCAGCACAACCGATGCAATCACTAAGGGACCAGCACATGCTCCGCGACCAGCTTCATCAACACCTGCAATCGGTGAGATTCCTGCGCTAGTTAATAACTGCTCGATAACCTTCATCAGGTTACTTTTTTAATACATCCACTTTTGGCACATATGTAATGTTTTTAAAGGGCCAAATAATGGCAACAACTCGGCCCGTCACACGCGACAGCGGCACAAATCCCTTGTTGATGTCTTCTTGGTGATAGCGAGAATCCGCACTTGCGCTGCGGTGATCGCCCATTACCCAGAGCTTGCCTTTAGGTACAGTCACATCAAATGTCATTTCAGATGGCTTGTTGCCTGCAAAAATATATGGTTCGGTAACTTCGACATCGTTAATTGTTAGGTTGCCGCTCTTTGTGCAACACACAATGTGGTCCCCTGCGACGCCAACTACACGCTTAACTAAGTACTGCTTTGCAGGGTTAGGAAGCACACCGACTGCGACAAGTGCGCTTTTAGCCTTGGCAACGTATTGGTTAGTTCCGTACTCGGTGATTTGCGGTAGCCAATTATTAGGATCACGGAATACAACTACATCACCACGATTTATGTTTTTGGAGAGAAATGGAAGTTTGTTAACAGCTAC
>JBIKPC010000133.1:0-2514 GCA_044357675.1 Candidatus Planktophila sp.
GTGCGAATATCTCTGCATACTGCAAGAATTCACGCATGAGATCAACGGCGTACTTTGCAACAGGTTGTTTTTGGGGAGCAGAACGTCGCTTCTGGCAGATGGATGGAGTCGTTGAAACAAGCGTTGGATACATGGGTGGAATTCGCCCAAACCCATCATATGAACAGGTGTGCACAGGCGTTACGGGCCATGCCGAAATGGTGAAGGTTGTATTTGATGAAACTGTTGTTTCATACCAGCGCTTGCTAGAAGAGTTTTGGACGATGCATGATCCAACATCCTTAAACAAGCAAGGTGGAGATATTGGAACCCAGTATCGCAGCGCTATTTTTACAACTAATCCGGATCAGCTGAAAACCGCGCTCGCATCACGCGATGCGTATCAGAACGTTTTGACACCTGCAGGTATGGATGAAATTTGCACAGAAATTCTTAGTGCAGAAGGCATTGAATACTTTGAGGCCGAGGAGTACCACCAAAAATACTTACAGAAAAATCCCAACGGATATGACTGTCATTCAAGTACTGGTGTTGCCTACCCTGCCTAATTACAAAGACTAGTTATTTATAGAGAAAAAGTTGGGTACTCATCTGTAACAAGTAGTAGTGCATATCCTGCTACGCGGTTCCAATAGGCAATTATGCCAACGATGCCTTCAGCGCAAAATTCGGGGAAATTGCCGCTGAATAAAATGCTGATCCAGGCAAAGAGTGTTAAGAATGTTCCGTAAATGATGTACGCAATTCCAACTATGTATAAAGGAATTGCAAGCAACCACTTGATTAGCGGCAACCAACGATTAAGGGCTTTCGCATCTACCTCTGGGAATGTCACACTGACAACATCATTTTCTTCAATCGATGGATATTCATCTGTTAACAAAAAGACATAAGCATTAAGGCGGGTCTGCAAAGACAGAAACGCTTCATTAAATGCCAGCAAATAGCTTGGGTACACCTGGCGGAAAACTAGAGCTAGGGCGACCGGAAGAATTAAGAACCCAACTGTCAGGGTTTCAGTGTTGTTGCCCCAAGAAGGTGCATAGGAGGCCACAAAGATGGCCATCGGAACCACGAGAATCAAGCGAAATAGTGCGGTCACGCGATTGCGCTCGGTGAGTGTTACATCGATCTGGGTTTCAATTTGGTTGCTCATGTCCTCCAATGTACTCCTGATTTAGGCGTGAAATTGCTTTTTACAGTTTCCTTGTCATACTTTTGCAGTTATTGCAGAACTTTTGCAGTATTTATCAGTGCAGGAGGTGATCACATGGCAGGAATCAAGGAAGTTGCAGAAGAGGCTGGAGTCTCGACTGCAACTGTTTCACGCGCACTTCGTGGCCTTCATCATGTGAATCAACAAACTCGCGAAAAGATTATTGCTGCCGCTGAAAAATTGAACTATCCATTAATTTCAGATCGCCAAAATGTTGCCGGGGGTCGAACAAACGCAGTTGGTGTCGTAGCTCCATACATTTCTCGCTGGTATTTCTCGCAGGTAATCAGCGGTGCCGAACAAGCACTTCGCGAGGCTGGCTTAGATTTACTGCTGTACAACTTTTCCCAAATGAAAGGCCGCGAACGGCTTTTCCAGCATCATTTGTTAAAGGGCCGAGTCGATGCGCTAATTGTGATCTCGTTACCACCAACTGAAGAAGAGTTTGATTCGATACTTAGCCTTGGTGTTCCAATTGCACTTGTCGGAATGGAACATGCAAAATGTGCGTCGATTAAAATTGATGATGTTGCAGCAGCAAAAACAGCTACCCAGCACCTGGTAAATCAGGGGCACAAGAAGATCGGCCTAATGTCAGGTCGCCCCGATGATCCATTCAACTTCAGCGTTCCACAAGATCGCCGCAAGGGTTTCATGCAAGCACTTGCCGAAAGTGGTTTGGAATGGCTACCTTCGCGCGAAGTTCATGGCGACTTTACGATGCACACCGCATCACGTGCGATGGATGATTTGCTAGCTCGCCCCAATAGACCAACAGCGATTTTTTGCGAATCTGATGAAATGGCGATTGGAGCAATGCAAGCGTTGCGACGCCATGGCTTAAAAGCACCAGATGACATTTCGATTATTGGTTTTGATGGACATGAAATGGCTGAATTTTCTGAACTTACTACTATCGAACAGCCCGTCACGCTCATGGGCGAAATGGCAGCATGGTCAATTATGGAACGTTTACGTAAGCCCGCAATTGACCCTCCTTCATTGGTGCTTCCGACAACACTTGTTGTGCGTAATTCAACTCGCAGATTGACTGTCGAAGAACAAGCACTCTGAGGTAACCTTGCAGGCATGAGCGATCATCAGTTTTCGGCGCACAATCTTGCAGAGCTTCACACTCACCGCAGTGAAAAGTGGCGCGGATTCCCGAGCGATGTCTTGCCCTTACCGGTCGCTGAAATGGATTTTCCAGTAGCAGAACCAATCAAAGCACTTCTTACTGAAATGGTTGCACATTCAGACCTGGGATACCTCGGACCGATTCCAGAACTTGGCTTAGG
>JBIKPC010000134.1:0-2511 GCA_044357675.1 Candidatus Planktophila sp.
TTGCTGTGTCGCCAGCCTGCCATGAAGACATCAAGTTCTGTAGAAGAACTTCTTCAAGGTGATGACCAGTATTTTTAAGAATGTGATAAGCAGACTTTTGGTGGTTTGCAACATCATAGACTGGTAAATACCAAGTTGGTTGATTTGCTGGGCGCGCTGCCTTAGCAAGAAGTGATGATGGTGAGCCATTGGCGGCATCCCAAGCAGCAGCATGCTTTGCGTCAGTTGCAAGTGCCTTCATGACAATCCATGCATCCTTCACATTCTTTGATCCCTTGGACATTCCCATCTGGGCCTGACCAACAACGCCTGAACCATATGCACCTAAATTATCTGGCGATACAGGGAAACCTGTAATACCAAAGTTAACCTTCGATGTGCACTTTTCAGCCATGGTCCAGTCATCACCAGTGCAGAACATAGGTGCCATCCAATTTGCATCCCACTTCATGGCAACGCGGCCTGTCATAAAGTCATGGTCTGTGCCCCACTCGCCGCCCTTCGCTGCGACAAATTTAAGCAGTAGCTTGCTGCCCGCTTCAAAGTCTCCGCCGCCATAAACCTTAGCGATGAAGTCCTTTTGCCAATTAAATGCTTTTGCCCATTTTGGATCAGATGCAAAAGCTGAGCTGCGATCTCCGCCATACCACTTAGCACCAAACATTTGACCCAGCCACATTGAATCCATACCGAAGCCGTAATAATTGGCCCAAGGCACGAACCCTGCAGTCTTGATGCTTCCATCTGAGTTAAATGTTGTTAACTTCTTTGAATACTCAAGAAGTTCAGTTGTTGTCTTTGGTGGTGTTTTGTATCCGGCTTTAGCTAGAGCGTCCTTGTTCCAGTAAAAGGTAAAGACCTCAGAGTACAGAGGCAGGGCACAACGATTGTTATTAGAAATCGAAGATGCAACTGCAGATGGAGTAAAAGTAGATTTCATATCGATACCGTTCTTACCGGCAATCAATACATTGAGTTTCTGCCACGCACCAGTGCCGCAGAACCAGCCTAGATTTCCATTTCCATTTGAAACAGAGATATCAGGGCCAGTGCCAGCGTTAATTGCTGCAATGGATTTAGACATATCAATGCTTCCAACTGATGTGACCTTCAAACCTGGATTTTCTGCTTCAACGCGGCTGATTGCCTCATTCCACATTTTTAATTGCGCGCCTTTATATGGTGACCAAACGGTAACGCTTCGAGTCGCAGCCGTCGCGACACTAGTAGTGGCAACGAGGCTGCCAGCTACTAGCGCCGTGACTGCGAAAGAAGCGAGTAGTCGTTTCTTTTGCATGTTTTCTCCTGTCATTTGGTAGATCCACGCTGGACCCTCGGCCATTGTGTTAGGAAACCTACCTCTTTGTGTTAGGAAACCTTACAGATACAATCGAGAAGGTCAAGAGCCTTTAGGGGCTATTTCGATAACTATTTTGATAACGATATGGAGTTCAGATGGTGCGATTGGGACGAGTGAGCGCTCAGATGAGATTAATAGCCGGATTACTAGCGGCGATCTTGATTACCGGAGCTATATATATGGTGAAACCTGCAAAGGCCGATATTCACGATCTGAGCGGAACCCTGTTCTTTCATCGCTACTCAGATTACGGATCATGGGATGCAACTATGTGGAGTCTTGATCTGCAATCTGGTGCCTTTAAGCAAATCAACCAGAACTGGACCACCGTTCTTTCTCCAATAAATGCACACGTCAGTAATGATGGCCAGTATTTAACTTTCATGGGCTCAGCAGCTGGGTTGCCAGATATTGATGGGAAAACTCAGTATGACTGGGATGTTTTCATTTCGCATTGGGAAGGTTCGCAATGGAGTGATCCAATTAATCTAACTGGAGGTAATGGGAAACGCGATGAAGATCCAAAGTTTTCACCTGACGGAAAAACTATTGTCTATAAAGAAGATGGCATTCTGGCAACTGTAGCAAGCACTGGTGGCATAAAAACTTACTTAAGTATTGGAGAACCTGAATCTTCAATGCCTTACTACCGCACGAATGGAACTGACATTCTCTTTGAACGACAGGGCAAAATATATTTAAAGACAGCAACAGGGGATCAGTTAATGGATCCTGGCACAGGTGGAGAAAGTTCCTATTACCCAATCGGTGTTGATAACGAGCGGTTCCTTTTTTCTAGAGTGCAAGATTCAAAACACGATGGAATACGTTGGGGATATTACGATGGTCGCCCATCTACTGATCTTTTCTTCAACAATGACACGTGGGACTCATCGGATTCCTATCCCTATCAAGATGCACAGGATTTCTTCTTCTTGGTAAGTGGAGATGTAAACATTCCTAAGGGCGGATATAACTTGGTGATTGCGGATTTAAAAGGGAAAAAAGTTGTTAATATCGATGACATCTACGGGGAAATAAACTCGCATTTTGAAGAGCTCGGACCTGCCTGGACTTCATTCACTTATACAAAGTGATTGAACCTCAATACTTTGAGCGCATAAAACCCGATTGCTAGGCCCTGCCTAACT
>JBIKPC010000033.1:0-8833 GCA_044357675.1 Candidatus Planktophila sp.
GAATTAAATGCTTCTTCAGCAGATGAGTATGTAAAACCACTGTTGAGATACAAAGCCTCTGAAGTTTCACCAAAACCAGATCGAGCTAAACCAGCGCGCACTGAATGTGTCTGTGGATGTAATTCCCAGTCAGGTCCCAGTGAATTCTTACGAGGTTGATAGCCCCAAGGTCGTTTGCTCATGGGCTAATTGTGGCAGAGTTAGCCGCATGCCCAACACTGCAATTTCAGTCTCAGATTTGTCCAAAAAATATGATGATCGCTTAGCCGTCTCACATATCAACTTTGAAGTCCCTTTAGGCATCGTGTGTGGCTTTGTCGGCCCTAATGGGTCAGGCAAGACAACAACAATGCGAATGTTGCTAGGCCTTATAACTCCAACAACCGGTCAAGGCCACATTCTTGGTGAGCCAATTGAGCATCCAGAAAAATATTTAAGTCGCGTTGGCGCAATGATCGAAGGACCTGCTTTTTATCCAGCACTGTCGGGGTATGAAAACTTAATGGTTCTCGCAAAACTTGGTGGCTTTCCAATTGAACGCGTACAACAGTTATTAGACAAAGTTGGACTCGGCGACCGCGGTAAGTCAAAATTTAAAACTTATTCTCTTGGAATGAAGCAGCGGTTAGGAATTGCAGCAGCCCTACTACCTGAACCAAAGTTATTAATGTTGGATGAACCAACAAACGGTTTAGATCCTGAAGGCATTCAAGAAGTTCGAGCGCTATTGCGTGATCTCGCAAATGAAGGAACAACAGTATTCGTTTCTTCACACTTGTTATCTGAGCTAGAAATCATTAGCGATTACATTGTTATGTTGCGAAAGGGAGAAATTGTCTTTGCCGGTCCGATCGGTGAGTTAATGGCCCAACAGCAGCCAACAATCATTGCTAAATCACTGCAGCACTCTGATTTGCAGAAAATTGTAGAGATTGCAGAAGCAGCCGGGCATCACGCTGTGATTAGAAATGATTCGGTACATGTATTGGCAGATATGGATTGGGCGCCGGTATTGAATAAGGCGGCTTTTGACGCAGGAATTACATTGGCACAACTTGCTCCGCAGCTGCCAAATCTAGAAGAAACTTTCTTTGAAATGACGGGGGACAAGTAATGTTGAATGTTGTCAAAGCAGAATTACGTAAACTGCGTCGCCCCACATTGTTTTTTGGCACCATGGGTGCAGCAATTTTCTTCACGGGCTTAATCACATCATTTATTTACTTGATGATTGATTCACCTCAAGGAAATGGTGATCGAGGTCGATCAATTAGTAGAGAAGTTTTAACGCTAGCAAGTGGTTCCGTTAATGGCTTTGCATCTGTTGGTGGTTTTTTAGGAATCATTGCATTATGTGTTTTTGCCGCACAGACAGCCCAGGAGTACACATACGGGACTTTGCGCAACCTATTGATTCGCCAGCCGGGACGTATGAAGATTCTTGTGGGCAAATTGATTTCGATGATTTTATTTGGGCTAGTTATGATTTCTATAGCTGCTGTTATAAGTATTGCAATTTCTTACATTCTTGCCCCAGGTGCCAAGGTCAGCACAGATCTTTGGTTTACATCTGCTGGGTTTGAAGCGATTTTCACGACTTTTATAAATGTCACAATTTCTGTTGTTGCATTTGGAATCGTTGGAATGGTTCTAGGTCTTCTATTGCGATCCCCAATTAGCGCAATTTCCTTCGGAGTTCTGTGGATTTTAATCATCGAAGTCTTGCTAATGGCAGTTAAGAACTCCTTGCAGAGCTGGTTACCGGGTGCACAACTATCTGCAATTGCCTCAGGTGGTTCACCGGATCTGACCTATACGCATGCACTCACTGTTGGCGGACTATATGTAGCGGTTGGAGCAATTGTTGCGTCAGTGCTTTTTGTCCGTCGTGATGTAGCTAATTAGGGACACTCGCAGGTAAAACCCTGCTTTTCTAAGGTTCGCCATTTATTCTTTAGACCTTCCCTTTCGAAAGGTTTTAAGTGAAAAAGTTTAAGGCGATCTCGCTTGCAGCAATTCTGGGGCTGACGATTTCGTCAGTGCCGGCTGTTGCGGTGCCTAAACCAACCTTGGCCCAAATTGAAGCTGCAAAGAAAGTTGAAGCAGCTAAGAAAAAGATTGCTGATGCGCAGGCTGCAAAACTAGCGGCTGCTAATCAAAGCCTTCGCGCCTTAACTGAAAAAGCAAATGCTGCAACCGCTTTGTACCGAAAAGCACAATCTGAATTAGCTGTCGCCACCGCATTAGTGGTTGCAGCGGAAAAACATGCAGCAGAAACCGCCGCAGCTGTTGCAGAGGCTCACAAAACTATTGGTCGCCTGGCATCAAATGCCTACATCTTGGGCGGCAGCATGAGTGACATTCAGCCATTGTTAAGTGCCAATGGTCCGCAAGATTTAATTGATCAATTATCAACATTAAGTACTTTAGGTGCTCAAAATTCTGTGGCACTTGACCGGTTTAAAGAAGCAGAAGTAGCAGCGAAGAAAGCAAAGGCTGCGGCTGATGCAGCAAAAGCTGTTCAACAGCTTGCAACAGATAAAGTAGCAGCAGCGAAAAAAGTTGCAGATGATGCGAAAGCTGAACAAGCGAAAGAAGTTGCGAAGCTGCAAGCGGTACAAGACAAGTTGATGAAAGAGTTGTTAAGTGCTCGCAAAGTTCGTACAACGTTAGAACAACAGCGACAACTTGCATTACTCGAAGAAAGCCAAGCAAACACCGCCACACAAACTGGCGGACAAAAAAATGTGTGGCCGGATATTGGTTTCAAAGGACGCTCAACAATTAGAACTACGCAAGATCAACGTGACATAGCGGTGGCCTTTGCTAAGAAACAAGTTCTTGCACGCAAGCCATACATTTGGGGATCTGAAGGACCAAATTCATTTGACTGTTCAGGACTTGTTTATGCCGCATACAAAGCGGCGGGATTAGGTTGGCCCAATTGGGATCGCCTTAACTCAGCTTTATATTCTGGATATACCAAGCATGTTTCCCTTAAGGAACTAGTCCCTGGCGACCTTTTGTTCTATTCATACAAGGGAACGATCTCGACAATCCACCACATCACAATCTATGCGGGTAACGGCATGATGTGGGAAGCCAACTCTAAAGATCGCGGTTTGCTGTACTCAAATATTTACAGCGTAAAGGGCCTCATGCCATTTGGTGGTCGCGTCTAAGCCAGCACTACTCTTGTCCTATGACAACAGCTGTTCCTGCAGTTCGTAACGCGGTTCGAACATGGCTGGAAAAATTTGAAGCCGGCGACACCGTTCTTGTTGCAGTTTCTGGTGGGGCTGATTCTTTAGCGCTTGCTTACGCACTATCAGTTGAAGCAGAAAAACTTGCGATTGCTGTTATTGGCGTAACTGTTGATCACCAACTGCAATCAGCATCAGCTGTGCAAGCACAAAAAGTTGTGGATCAACTTTTAAAGTTTGGCCTTACATGTGTAATTAAAAAAGTCACTGTGGATATAAAAGAAGGTTTAGAAGCGTCGGCACGCAAAGTTCGATATGAAGCTATCAATGAAGTTGCTACAGAGAAAAACGCAGTCGCAGTTTTTCTCGGCCATACAAAAGATGATCAAGCAGAAACTGTTTTATTAGGATTGGCTCGTGGATCCGGAACGCGCTCTCTTTCTGGAATGGCGCATCACAATGGAATCTATGTGCGACCACTTCTTGAAATCACGCGCATTCAAAACGAAGATCTTTGCAAAGAAGTTGGTCTGGAGTATTGGAACGATCCTCACAATCAGGATTCTCAATTTGCACGTGTGCGTGTCCGCAACGAAGCGCTTCCGATTTTAGAAAAAACTATCGGACCCGGAATTTCAGATGCATTAGCCAGAAGTGCGCAGCTGTTACGCGATGATGCAGATGCACTTGATCATTGGGCCAAGCGCGAAGAAATTCATTTAGATCTTCTTGATTTAGATTGTGCCCACCTAGAAACCTTGCCAAGAGCAATTCGCACCAGAATCATCCGCTCAGCCATCTATGCCGCTGGCGCTCCGACCGGATCGGTCTCAGCAGATCATGTAAGCGCGGTTGAGGCCCTAATCTCCGCGTGGAAGGGCCAAGGTGCGCTCAATTTGCCGGGTGGTGTGAAGGTTGAGCGAATTTCGGGCAGACTTTCGCTCTCACCGCACCGACCATAGGGAGAACCGTGGATTTAGAAGCAGTCAAGGGCGATATCGAACGCGTAATCGTGACCGAAGAACAGTTGCAAGCACGTATCAAAGAGCTGGCAGCACAGGTTGATAAAGATTACGAAGGTAAAGACCTGCTTCTTGTTGGTGTACTAAAAGGTGCAGTCATGGCAGTTGCCGATCTTTCGCGCGCACTGCAACGCCACATAGATATGGATTGGATGGCGGTTTCTTCATATGGATCCGGAACAAAGTCCAGCGGAGTTGTTCGCATTCTAAAAGATTTAGATCGCGACATCACAGGCCGCAACGTATTAATCGTCGAAGACATTGTTGATTCAGGTTTAACGCTTTCCTGGCTCAAGGCAAACCTTGAATCACGTGGAGTTGGTTCTGTAGAAATTCTTTCAATTTTGCGTAAGCCAGAAGCGGCAAAGGTGGAAGTCGATGTTAAGTATGTTGGCTTTGATATTCCAAAAGATTTCGTAATTGGTTATGGACTTGATTTTGATGAAAAGTACCGCAACCTTCCCTTTATTGGTGTGCTTGCTAAGCACATGTACGAATAAGAATTAGAAACGAGAATCCCCAGATATGTCACAAGCACAAAAGCCTAAGAAGCCAACGAAGAAGAGTTTTTCCGGCAAAAACACCCAAAAGAAGCCTGCCACTACTGGAAGCAAAATTTTCCGCGGACCTCTGTTTTGGATTGTTGTTGCGATCTTTGCCGTTACGGTATTTGGCCAAATCTCATCGGCGGGCAATAAGTACACCCAAATCGAAACTTCACAAGCTATTGATGCGATCACCCAGTCGAAAGTTTTGTCTGCAGAGCTAGTAGATAGAGACCAAAAGATTCGCCTGATCCTTACCCCTGGCAACACAATTAAGGGTGATTCAAAGGTTGAATCTTTCTATGTTGCACGTCAAGAGCCAACTTTGGTTGATGCACTAACTGCCAATCCTCCTTCACAGGGTTGGAATGTAAAGGTGCCTTCACAATCATTATTGGTTTCATTTCTGTTCTCAATAATTCCATTCTTGCTTATTGGTTTCTTATTCTTCTGGTTTATGAGTCAAGCCCAAGGCGGAAACAAAGTTTTCCAATTTGGAAAGTCTCGTGCCAAATTGCAGGACAATGATGTTCCTAAGACCACATTTAAAGATGTTGCAGGAGCCGATGAGGCCCTTGCCGAATTAGATGAGATAAAAGATTTCCTTGCAAAGCCAGAAAAATATGCACCCCTTGGCGCAAAGATTCCAAAGGGTGTTTTGTTGTTTGGCCCTCCGGGAACAGGTAAGACCCTTCTAGCTCGCGCAGTAGCTGGCGAAGCTGGAGTTCCTTTCTATTCAATTTCTGGTTCTGACTTTGTGGAAATGTTTGTTGGTGTGGGTGCTGCGCGTGTGCGCGATTTGTTTAATCAAGCAAAGGCAAATGCACCTGCAATTGTTTTCATCGACGAAATTGATGCTGTTGGTCGCCAACGTGGTGCAGGTATGGGTGGTGGTCACGATGAACGTGAACAAACACTTAACCAATTACTGGTCGAGATGGATGGCTTCGAAGAAAATTCAAAGGTGATTTTGATTGCTGCAACAAACCGCCCAGATGTTTTAGATCCTGCGCTGTTGCGTCCAGGACGTTTTGATCGTCAAATTGCCGTTGATCGTCCTGACCTAAAGGGTCGCGAAGCAATCTTGCAGGTTCATGCAAAGGGTAAGCCGATTAGCGATGAAGTAAAGCTAGTTGATTACGCCCGTCGTACGCCTGGTTTTACAGGTGCAGATTTAGCAAATGTACTTAATGAAGCGGCACTTTTATCTGCTCGTGAAAACAAAGCGGTAATTGGAAATCCAGAATTGGATGAAGCAATTGATCGCGTTATGGCCGGACCACAACGTAAATCTCGATTAATGAGCGATGATGAACGTCGAGTCACTGCCTACCACGAAGCAGGTCACGCACTTGTTGCACATGCATTGCCACATACAGATCCTGTGCACAAGGTAACGATCATGCCTCGAGGGCGCGCACTTGGATACACAATGGTTTTGCCTGATGAAGATAAATACTCAACAACTCGTAATCAATTACTTGATCAGTTGGCGTATTCATTAGGTGGCCGTGCAGCAGAAGAATTAATTTTCCATGATCCTTCAACTGGTGCATCTAACGATATTGAAAAAGCAACAGAACTTGCTCGCGCAATGGTTACTCAATACGGAATGACTGAAGCAATCGGTGCCATCAAACTTGGCGGCGGAGCATCAGAACCATTCTTAGGCCGTGACTATGGGCATCAACGCGACTACAGCGAGAACATTGCTGGTGTCGTTGATCGCGAAATTCGTAGATTAATTGAAAATGCACACCAAGAGGCATTTGATATTTTGGTTGCTAATCGCAAGATTCTTGATGAGATGGTGATTGAACTTCTTGAAAAGGAAACTTTAAACAAGGATGAAATCGCAGCAATCTTTAAAAAGGTAAAACTAGTTACGAAACGTCCTGCTTGGACTGGTTCTGCTACTCGCATTCCCTCTGAGCAACCACCCGTTGATGTTCCAGAGCGCATCGTTGTTGAAGCACCTAAAGAGGCAAAGAAAGTAACTCGTCGCAAGAAGGCTGCAAGTGACGGTAAATAAAGTATCTGTCTCTGACGGTCGCGCATCTGGTCCCTATGACCAGGAGCGTGCTGAAAAGGCTGTTCGGGAACTACTTATAGCCCTTGGCGAGGATCCTGAACGTGAAGGGTTAAAAGAGACACCCGCACGGGTAGCACGCGCTATGAAGGAAAACTTTGAAGGATTGTGGCAATCACCCGAAGATGTTCTAACAACAACTTTTGATATTGGCCATGAAGAGTTAGTAATCGTTCGGGACATCGAAGTCTTTTCACATTGCGAACATCACTTAACGCCTTTCCACGGTGTTGCACATATCGGATATATCCCACGTGGAAAGATCACTGGTCTTTCAAAGCTGGCACGTTTGGTTGATATGTATGCAAAGCGTCCACAAGTGCAAGAGCGTTTAACAACTCAAATCGCAGATGCGATGGTGAAAATCTTGGATCCGCTAGGTGTGATTGTGATTATTGATTGTGAACATCTATGTATGTCGATGCGCGGAGTTAAGAAGTCCCATGCTCGAACAACTACATCAGCGGTGCGTGGTGCATTAACAAATCCTGCTACACGCGCAGAAGCAATTTCACTAATCACTAAGGCGTAACTCTCGTGTTGATCATGGGAATCTTGAACGTCACCCCTGATTCTTTTGCAGATGGCGGACGACACAATGAATTTGCTTCCGCTGTCGCACGTGGCTTAGAAATGATCGCAGATGGTGTTGACATCATCGATATCGGTGGTGAATCAACTAGACCTGGCGCAGAACGTGTAAGTGAAGCGGAGGAAATAGAGCGCACGATCCCGGTGATTACAGAACTTGCACAGCACGGCGTAAGAATCAGCATTGACACAATGCGCTCGAGTACAGCAGAAGCTGCAATAAATGCTGGCGCTTCAATAATCAATGATGTCAGCGGGGGATTGGCAGACCCACAGATGCTGCAGACCGCTGCACGTTTACAGGTGCCATATATTGCAATGCACTGGCGTGGGCAATCAAAAGATATGAATTCAAAGGCTATTTACAACGATGTTGTTGTTGATGTGATTTCAGAGCTTCAGGAGCGTATAGATGCCGCTTTAGCTGCTGGTATCCAACAAGCTAATTTGATTATTGATCCAGGCCTGGGCTTTGCTAAAGATGCCCAGCACAACTGGGAGATCCTTGATTCGATAGATAAATTTGTTGCAATGGGTTACCCAGTATTAGTTGGTGGCTCGCGAAAACGATTTTTAGGTGGGGATTCTCCAGATGAACGTGAACAAGCGACTATTGAATTAACTAAACGACTTGCCACCACGGGCGTGTGGGCGGTTAGAGTTCATAGCGTGAAACCACATAAGGAGGTGCTGGCAAATGAGTGATCAGATTGTTTTGACTGGCATCCATGGCTTTGGTTATCACGGTTTATTTGAACAAGAACGCAAAGATGGTCAAGACTTCTTTGTTGACTTAACACTTTCGGTGGATTTAAAGGCAGCATCACTGTCAGATGCAATTGAAGACACGGTTAACTATGCAGAAATCACAGATCTGGTTGTTGAAGAAGTTACAACAAATCCAGTTAACTTAATTGAAAAACTGGCTGCTCGAATTGCAGAACGTGTTCTGAATCAACACCTAAAGGTTGTTTCTGTGACCGTAACGGTACACAAACCTCAAGCACCTGTGGCTGCACAATTAAAAGATATTGCAGTAGTCGTCACCAGAGTTCGATGAAAGCAGTAATCGCACTTGGTGCCAATGTCGGTGAACCAAAGGAAAATCTTGATCTGGCGATTGCTTTGTTACGAGAAGCAACAGATGTCCAGTTAGTTTCTAGTTATTACACAACGGCACCTGTTGGCGGCCCCGAGCAACCTGATTACACAAATGCTGTCTGCATAATTGATAGTGGATTACCTGCCATGGAGCTTTTGTCATTACTACATGGAATCGAAAAGAGTTTGGGTCGCGAAAGAGTTGAACACTGGGGACCTCGAACCATTGATTTAGACCTTATTCAATACGGCGGATTGTTAAGCAAGGCTGATGAATTGCAG
>JBIKPC010000034.1:0-8702 GCA_044357675.1 Candidatus Planktophila sp.
ATGCTCGAAGTAATCCAGCACTTGGACATCTACTCCGTAGGCCTGCAAAATATTGCAGAAAGCTGCAATCGGACCATTTCCTTGTCCCTTAAGTTCCTGCATTTCGCCGCGATCAGTCAGTGCAACGGTCAGATAAACATCTTCGCCAAGTACTGAATTTTGTGACAGACCCTTAAGACGGAAACGTCCCCATGGTGCGCTTTCAGTTGGTAAGTATTCATCTTCAAAAATGTTCCACAGATCTTCAGCACTGACTTCGCCGCCTTCGGCATCTGTTTTTGCCTGAACATTTTTCGAGAACTCAATTTGTAAACGTCGAGGTAAATCAAGGTGATGCTCGTTCTTCATCAAGTAAGCAACACCGCCCTTACCTGATTGTGAATTAACGCGAATAACAGCTTCGTATGAACGACCAATATCAAGTGGATCGATAGGCAAATAAGGAATAGCCCAGGTGTGATCACGCACTTCTTTGCCAGCAGCTTTTGCATCACGCGCTAAGTGATCAAATCCTTTTTTAATTGCATCTTGGTGAGAACCAGAAAACGCGGTAAATACAAGGTCGCCTCCATAAGGATGGCGCTCAGGCACACGCAATTGATTGGCGTACTCAACTGTGCGACGAACTTCATCGATATTTGAAAAATCAATGTGTGGATCAATTCCATGGGTAACTAAGTTGATTCCCAGTGTTACCAGACAGACATTTCCGGTCCGCTCACCATTTCCAAACAATGTTCCTTCAATTCGATCAGCGCCAGCCAAGTAACCAAGCTCTGCTGCAGCAACTCCTGTGCCTCGGTCATTGTGAGGGTGAAGCGAAACAATGACGCTGTCGCGATTATTTAAGTTGCGGCACATCCATTCAATGGAATCGGCATAAACATTTGGCGTAGCCATTTCAACTGTTGCTGGAAGATTCATGATGGTCTTCCATTGTGGGGTTGGCTTCCAGACATCATTGACCGCATTACAAACTTCGACCGCAAACTCAAGCTCAGTACCCGTGTAAGACTCTGGTGAGTACTCAAATGAAATCTTGGTTTCAGGAACAGTTGCCACTAAATCTAAACAAATTTTCGCAGCATCGGTAGCAATCTTCTTAATGCCCTCTTTATCAAGGCCAAAAACTACTCGGCGCTGCAATGTAGATGTGGAGTTATATAAGTGAACAATTGCCTGCTTTGAACCCTTGATTGCTTCAAAGGTTCGAATGATTAAAGATTCTCGGGCCTGGGTTAAAACCTGAATAACTACATCATCAGGGATCAAATTTTCATCGATAATCTTGCGGACGAAATCAAAATCAGTCTGGCTTGCACTTGGAAATCCAACTTCGATTTCTTTATAACCCATCTCAACTAATAGCTTGAACATCGCCAATTTGCGCGGCGTATCCATGGGATCAATCAAGGCTTGATTGCCATCGCGAAGATCAACCGAACACCACTTAGGTGCTTTAACAATCTTTTTATTTGGCCAGGTGCGATCTGGAAGATCTACTGGGTGAAAAGGCTCATAGCGATGCACCGGCATCTTTGATGGGCGCTGCTGAGGGAAGTTCACCCGCTAAGGATAACGCCTGTCTTAAAGGACGGGCAAATAGCGATCGAGTTCAAAAGCGCTGACTTGACGGCTGTATTCAAGCCATTCAGCACGTTTATTGAGCAGCACATATTCAAATACATGTGCGCCCAAGGTTTCTCGAACTAATTCACTATTTTCCATTGCAGTGATTGCTTCATTTAGATTTGAAGGTAGCGCAACTGCTTCCTTTGAATCACTCAAAACATAACTGTTTTCAACACCCTTAAGTCCTGCAGCTAACATCACTGCATAGGCAAGATATGGATTGCAAGCAGTATCTGGTGAGCGGAATTCAATTCGCGTTGAGTTTTCCTTGTTTGGCTTATACATAGGAATGCGAACAAGTGCGCCCCGATCGCTCTGACCCCAATTGGCAAATGCAGGCGCTTCCCCGCCACCATGCAAACGCTTGTAAGAATTTACCCATTGATTTGTAATTGCAGTGATTTCTGGTGCGTGCTTGATAAGGCCTGCGACAAATGAACGCCCAACCGCAGACAAATTGAATTCAGCGGTTGAGTCATAGAAAGCATTATCTTCACCTTTAAAGAGTGAAACGTGTGTATGCATTCCGCTGCCAGGATGATTTGTAAAAGGCTTTGGCATAAAGGATGCGTGAAAGCCCTGATCCATGGCAACTTCTTTAATCACATGACGGAAAGTCATGATGTTATCTGCCGTTGTTAATGCATCTGCATAGCGCAAATCGATTTCTTGCTGACCAGGAGCTCCTTCATGATGTGAAAATTCAACACTGATGCCCATAGCTTCAAGCAATGTAATTGCTTGACGACGGAAGTCGTGTCCAACTACAGCAGGAGTGTGATCAAAATACCCGCCTTGATCTACAGGAACTGGTGCAACTCCTGTTTCAGGTGGGTTTTTAAATAAGAAGAACTCAATTTCAGGATGTGTGTAACAGGTGTAACCCATAGTGGCAGCTTTATCTAATGTTCGACGCAAAACATTGCGCGGATCAGATGGAGAAGCGGAACCATCTGGCATTGTGATGTCACAGAACATACGTGCCGCACCTGGTGCTTCAGTTCGCCATGGCAAAATGGAAAATGTTGCAGGATCTGGTTTTGCCAACATGTCAGATTCGGTTATGCGAGCAAAACCTTCGATAGCTGAACCATCAAAGCCAATACCTTCTTCAAAAGCATTTTCAAGTTCTGCAGGTGCAATCGCTACAGATTTTAAAAATCCCAAAACATCGGTAAACCACAAACGCACAAAGCGAATATTGCGTTCTTCCAGGGTGCGAAGTACGAACTCTTGCTGCTTGTTTAGATCTGTAGACATAGACAGCATTGTTACAAATGCAGGTTACGGCTGTGTTAACTACCCCTAGATTACGAAGAAATCAGCCTGATCGAGCATAGTTCTTGGTGCTAAATCTTTAGTGATGACCGCGTTGGCGCTAATTCTTGATCCTTCACCAATGGTGACATTTCCAAGCACGCGGGCACCAGCACCGATAATCACATTGTCTTCAATGGTCGGATGACGATTACCTTTTTCAATGCCTCGAGCTCCAAGAGTTACATCGTGATACATCATGACATCGTCACCGATGATTGATGTTGCACCAATGACTACTCCCATTCCATGGTCGATAAAGAAACGTCGTCCGATTTTTGCGGCTGGATGAATTTCAATACCAGTTGTTGAACGCACTAAATTAGAATGAATTCGCGCAACTAACTTAAATCGGTGATTCCACAAGAAATGCGAAATACGGTGTCCCCAAATCGCATGCACACCTGGGTATGCCAAAGCGACCTCTAAGCGATTGCGCGCTGCCGGATCATGACTGATCGCGTTATCAAGGTCTTCAATGATGCGATTTAGAATTGGCATTAATTAATCAACCAAGTCCTCGTACAACACTGTTGATAGATAACGCTCACCATTAGAAGCACAGATAACAACAATGTTCTTGCCTGCAAACTCTGGACGCTTTGCAATCTCAGATGCTGCCCACAAAGTTGCACCAGATGAAATTCCAGCAAGGAATCCTTCTTCTGCTCCTGCACGGCGTGCATACTTAATTGCATCTGCTGCAGTTGCATCCAAGATCTCGTCATAGACGGTGCGATCCAAAACATTAGGAATGAAGTTAGCTCCAATTCCCTGAATTGGGTGTGGTCCTGGCTCGCCACCATTTAAAATTGGTGATGCGGCTGGTTCGACACCAAACACTTTGATTGCAGGATTCTTTTCCTTTAAGTATTGACCAGTGCCTGTAATTGTTCCGCCGGTACCAATACCTGAAATAAATGCATCAACTTTGCCATCTAGATCGCGCCAGATTTCTGGGCCAGTTGTTGTGCGGTGAATAAATGGACCCGCTTCGTTTTCAAACTGGCGAACCAAAACAGCACCAGATTCGGCAAGCTTTTCTGCAGCGGCAACTGCGCCCTTCATGCCTTCGGCAGCAGGAGTCAGCACTAACTCTGCTCCGTATGCACGAATTAGCTTACGACGCTCTTTTGAAACCGATTCAGGCATTGTCATAATCGCCTTGTAACCACGAGCAGCAGCAACCATCGCTACCGCAATTCCTGTGTTTCCAGATGTTGCTTCAACAATTGTGCCGCCAGGCTTTAGTTCACCACTTGCTTCGGCAGCATCAATCATGGCAACTCCAAGACGATCCTTAACAGATGATGTTGGATTATAAAATTCCAGCTTGGCATACACATTTCCAGCCGCGCCATCTGTGATCTTGTTGATGCGCAGCAGTGGTGTGTTTCCGAAAATTTCTGTGATGCTGTTGTATACCTTCATGATTCTCCCTGTAAAAGTTAAGTTGGCTAAATGAAATGAAATTGGCTGCGAAAAATAAAAGATCTAGCAGCTGCAGGATGTAGCCAGGCAGAAATCAACAACACGGTTTCGTGTGAATAACCAGTTGATGATCGCAAGCATGTGCAAATTCTACTGAATAGAATTATTTAAGCGAGTTGCAAATGATTTGCAGGTTACTGCTCTTTCCAGCCTGAGGTCATCGGCAGGCGGCGATCTTTTCCAAAAGCACGCACCGATACCTTGGTGCCAGGTGGGTATTGGCGACGTTTGTATTCAGCCTTGTCCACCATAGAAATAACTCGGCGTACTAATTCAGGATCAAAACCATCGGCCAAAAGCGCTTCATATCCATGATCCTCGTCAACGTAGGCACGCAACACTTGATCCAATAGCAAATAATCTGGCAATGAATCTGAATCTTTTTGATCTGGACGCAATTCAGCGCTTGGCTCTTTGCTAATTGACCGCTCGGGTATTGGAGCAGTTTCCCCGCGCTCTATCGCCACAGCGTTGCGATATTTAGCCAACGCCCACACATCGGTTTTGTAAATATCTTTAATCGGCGCAAAGCCCCCCACGGCATCGCCATAGAGCGTTGAATACCCAACAGCTAGTTCGCTTTTATTGCCCGTTGCTAAAACAAGGTGGCCTTCTTGATTAGAAATACCCATCAATGTTGTTCCGCGAACACGAGCCTGCAGATTCTCTTCGGCCAAACCCTTAAGAACCATGTTGCCCATATAGGCATCGACCATTGGTGCAATCGGAGTAATCCTGAAGTGAATGCCTGTGGCAGCTGCCATCGCTTGTGCATCTTCAACAGAATGGTTTGAAGAGTACTTACTTGGCATCGCAACACCATTGACCCGCTGTGCACCTAATGCATCAATTGCAATAGCCGCAACCAATGCAGAATCAATTCCGCCAGAAAGCCCAAGGACAACTGATCTAAATCCATTCTTACCAACATAATCACGAAGCCCCATAACCAGGCCTTGCCACATTTCTGCCTCATCTGAAAGCGCTTTGGCAATTGAAGATTTCAATGAGTCAGCATGTACCGCTGCATCTTCAGAAATCACGACATCGGGTTTAGATGAGCCTTCAACGCAATCGATGTCTACAAGAATTAACTGATCATCAAATTGCGCACTTCGTGCAAGGACTGCCCCATCTTTGCCAACAACAATGCTGTCGCCATCAAAGACTAAATCATCCTGGCCACCTGTCATGTTGACGTAGGCAACTGGTGCACCAATTTCCTTGGCCCGCTTTTGTACAAGCGCCAAACGCACATCATCCTTGTTGCGTTCAAATGGCGAACCATTAGGGACAACTAATAACCCTGGAGTGCGCGCAGCAATGGAATCTAAGGAGTGCCAAATGTCTTCACAGATTGCCACAGCGACATCAACACCATGGATTCGCACAACAAGGTTTTGATCTCCGGCCACAAAGTTTCGGAACTCATCAAAGACGCCGTAATTTGGAAGGTGGCGCTTTACATACTTAGCCTTAATTTTTCCATCATGAATAATCGCAACTGTGTTCTTGGGTCCTTGGTCTAGGTAACCAACCACAGCGACCAGATCACCAGTGATACTGGCTGCGATTTCTTCAACTGCTGTGATGCTGGCTGTTTGAAAAGATGGACGCAGTGCTAAATCTTCGACGGGGTATCCAGTCACAATCATTTCGGGAAAAACAATCAGATTGGCACCGTGTGCCTGAGCGCTCTTTACAGCTTCGGCGATCAGCCCAGCATTGCCCGCAAAGTCACCAACCGTTGGGTTGATTTGGGCCAGCGCCACGCGCAACTTCATTTTTCAAGTGTAACGGGGGTACCCTTATGTATGTACCCGGAGACTGCTTCAGGCGGCTTCGAGGAGAGGACATTAAATGGAAAGCCTTTATGGCGGTGCGCTGCACCGACGCATCACGATCTTAGATTTGGCCGCTGCCAAACAACGCGGCGAAAAGTGGGCAATGCTTACTTCGTATGAATCCATGACCGCAGAAATCTTCGATGAGGCTGGCATTCCTGTGCTGCTAGTTGGCGATAGCGCCGGCAATAATTTTCTAGGTGAAGAGAACACAATCCCGGTAACAGTTGATGAGTTGATTCCGCTTGCTCGCGCAGTAGTCCGTGGGTCGCAGCGCGCAATGGTTGTTGCAGATCTGCCCTTTGGATCATATGAAGCATCCCCTGAATTAGCGCTGGCAACATCGATCCGCTTTTTTAAAGAGGCTGGGGTCATGGCGGTAAAACTTGAAGGCGCACATATTGAAACTGTTAAAAAGCTTGTTAAAAGTGGAATTCCGGTGATGGGTCACTTGGGGTTGACGCCCCAATCAATGCATCAATTAGGTGGCTACAAAGTTCAGGGTCGCACCGACGGCGATGTCATTGTCGAAGCCGCTAAAGCGTTAGCAGCAGCCGGGGCTTTTGCAATTGTCTTGGAACTTGTCCCGGCAGAATTAGCCGCCAGAATTACTACAGAAGTAAACGTTCCAACTATCGGCATCGGTGCTGGTGTTGATTGTGATGCGCAGGTACTTGTGTGGACCGATCTAATGGGCATCACTAAAAAAGCCCCAAAGTTAGCTAAGGCCTATCGCAATTTGCGAGCCGAAATGTTGGCCGCTACTACTGAATTTGCCGATGATGTTCGTTCAGGCAACTTCCCCACCGAGGCGCAGACCTTCAACTAGGGTTGGCGCGTGGCCAATTTTGCGATCGATTTAGCTCCGCTAAGAAAGTCCAAGGACTTTTCCTTATTGTGGGCTGCCGGCTTGATTTCCTACTTCGGTTCGATGATCACCTACGTTGCAGTGCCCTTTCAAATCAAAGAGCTGACCGGCTCTTATGTTGCAGTAGCCATAAGTGGCCTGGTTGAAATTGTTCCCCTAATTATTTTTGGCTTGTATGGCGGCGTCTTGGCCGATGCCTTAGACCGCAAAAAATTGATCTGGGTAACTGAACTGCTATCCCTTCTCTTTACTGCAATTCTGCTGATCAACGCGATGATGGATTCACCCAACCTGCTGCTGATCTACATCGTCTCGGGATTATTTGCCGCGACCAGTGGACTGCGCCAACCTGCCATGCAGGCCGCACTTCCCCGCCTTGTCGATCATGAAGATATGACAGCTGCTGCGGCGTTGATGAGTTTGCGTTGGCAGATCGGCGTAATTGTGGGACCGACTATTGGTGGAATTTTGATTTCATCCTATTCAGTAGCAGTTGGTTATGCCGCAGATATTGCAACCTTCATAATTTCAATTGCCCTGATTGCCTTCATGAAAAACATCCCACCGTCGCACGAGGCCGACGCCCCATCCCTGTCAGCATTAATTGATGGTGTGAAATATGCATTCAGCCGCAAAGATTTGCTGGGCACCTATCTGATTGATTTAGCTGCAATGTTTTTTGCAATGCCAACCGCCCTGATTCCATTTTGGGCAGATCAACTTGGTGCGCCCTGGGCGCTAGGTTTGTTGTACGCCGCCGGAACAATTGGCTCTGTTGCAATTATTTTGACAAGTGGATGGGCAAAAAATGTTCACTTCTATGGCCGGGCGATTATGTGGGCGGCGATCGGATGGGGTGTAGCTATCGCGTTATCAGGTGCCACCAATTACCTATGGCTGGTACTTCTATTTCTAACTCTGGCCGGGGCATCGGACATGATCAGCGCACTCTTTAGATCTGCAATGTGGAACCAAACTATCCCCGACAATCTTCGCGGGCGACTTGCCGGAATTGAATTGCTGTCGTATTCAATTGGGCCATTGGCTGGTCAGATGCGGGCAGCATCTATGGCCGCGGCTACTACATTAAGTATTTCGGTAACAAGTGGTGGAATTATTTGCGTAATCGTGGTCGTACTACTGGCCTATTTTTTGCCCGATTTTAGAAAATTCGACATCCGAACCAACAAATATGCCCTCGAAAACCAGAAAATGGCGGAGAAATTACGCCTAAACCCTCAATCAGAGGACGAGAATTCATAACTTGACAGAATTTTGCGGGAATTGTGCAAATTTTTGTAGCATTTTGAATTAGCAAAAATAAAAAATAGCGAAATTTTCGCGAATGCATAAAAAAATATAAATATAAATTTGCGACACGCACTAAATAATTTGTCACAAAATGTTGGCATTTTTGCCCAAATGATGTCACGCTTATCCATGAACAGGTTTGGGTGACGGATCCGAACCATTCCGATAGGAGAAGTACGTGGCCGCAGCAAAGAAAGCAGCACCAAAGAAGCGCAAGAAGGCAGCAGCACCAGCTGCAC
>JBIKPC010000035.1:0-8658 GCA_044357675.1 Candidatus Planktophila sp.
TTAATTATTGCCATAATCTCAGTCTTTTTAATTGCTGACACAGAACACTTTGCTGCACTCCCTGCGGCACTGCCAGGATCTGAAGAAGAACGACAAGCTGTTAAATCTGGAAACCAAATAACTGAGGTTTATCCACTTACCTTGTTTGCAGTCGCCGGTATGGTCATGTTCCCAGTTGCCAATGATTTAATAACTTTGTTTGTCGCGCTAGAAATGCTTTCTTTGCCGCTGTACTTGATGGCTGGACTTTCACGTCGCCGCCGTTTGGCATCACAAGAAGCTGCTCTTAAGTACTTCTTATTAGGTGCTTTTTCCTCAGCATTCTTCTTGTTTGGCGCTGCTTATTTATACGGTTATTCAGCATCAATTACCTTTGGCGGTATCCGCCAAGCAATTGTTGGCGGAGGCGGAAATGATGTTCTACTTCTAATCGGTATCGCCTTTCTTTCAATTGGCCTTTTATTCAAGGTTGGTGCAGTTCCATTTCATTCATGGTCACCAGATGTGTATCAAGGTGCCCCAACTCCGGTAACAGCTTTTATGGCAGCAGCTACAAAGGTTGCCGCCTTTGGTGCAATGCTTCGTATCTATTACACAGTATTTGCCAATGCGCAGTGGTCATGGACTCCGGTTTTGTCGGGTATTGCCATAGCGACAATGCTGTTGGGCTCACTTGTTGCAATCGCGCAGCGCGATGTTAAGCGCATGTTGGCGTACTCATCAATTGCCCATGCTGGCTTCTTGTTGTCAGGTGTTATCGCACTCAATAAAGCCGGACTGGACGCAACTATTTTTTACTTATTCGCATACGGTGTAGCAACTGTTGGTGCATTTGCAGTTGTCACCCTAGTGCGCGATTCAGCTGGCGAAGTTACAGATCTAAATCGCTGGAAGGGTCTTGGTAAGCGCTCTCCATTCGCAGCGACTTCATTTGCGCTGTTCTTGTTAGCTTTTGCTGGAATACCTCTGACAAGCGGATTTATTGGAAAGTTCTCTATTTTCTCTGCTGCCTATGAAAGTGGAGCAAAAGGTGTAGTAATTGCTGGTGTACTTTCTAGTGCGATCGCAGCATTCTTCTACATTCGTGTCATTGTTTTGATGTTCTTTACTGATGCAACTGAAGATGGAACAAGTGTTGAGATTCCTTCAGTCTTGACTCAGGCAGCAGTCGTAATTGCTGCTGTTGTGACAGTAGCGCTAGGCGTGTACCCAGCACCTTTGCTGGAGTTCATAACTAATCTCGCAATCTTCATACGCTAATGTCCACATTTGGAATTCCAAACGTTGCTCCTGCATTAGAAGCGCAGCTGATTGGCCAAATGGCCGATGTTGAATCCTTACTGCGCAGTCACACTCGTAGCGAGTACCCATTTGTTGATGAAACAGCCCACCATCTTGTTGCTGCCGGCGGCAAGCGCTTACGCCCACTATTAACTCTCTTGACCGCTCAGTACGGGGATCCAACCCGCGATGGAATCATCGCTGCAGCTGTTGCCTGCGAGATTACCCACCTAGCAACCCTGTATCACGATGATGTTATGGATGAGGCACCACTTCGTCGCGGAGTTGAAAGCGCCAACATGCGCTGGGGAAACACAATCGCAATTCTTACTGGTGATTTCTTGTTCGCTAAATCTTCAGATTTATTGGCAGATCTTGGTCCGGCAGCGGTTCGTTTACAAGCCCGAACATTTGAACGTTTAGTTATTGGCCAAATCATGGAAACACAAGGACCAAACCCTGGTCAGGATCCACTAGAACATTATTTAAAGGTTGTTGCTGACAAAACTGGTTCCTTAATTTCAGCTTCCGCCAGATATGGCGGAATGATTTCTGGCGCACCTGCAGATATAACTGAGACAGTTACAGTATTTGGTGAAAAGATTGGTGTTGCATTTCAGTTAGCAGATGATGTTATTGATATTGCTAGCGAATCAAATCAATCTGGCAAGACTCCAGGTACCGATCTTCGCGAAGGCGTTCCAACACTTGTGACTTTAAATGTTATGAAATCAACCGACCCAGCCGATGCTGATCTGAGGCATTTACTGAGTGCACCTATTGAAGACGAGCCAACTGTTCAGCAAGTCTTAGTTGCATTGCGCAATCACAAAGCGCTGGATGAAGCTCGCGAACAGTTGCACCAAATTGCAAAGCAAGCACGTGGGGCACTTGGCCCACTGCCAATCAACGATGCAACAGGTGCGTTGATGTCGCTATGCGACGCTGTTATTGACCGTTCTGCTTGATTTAACAAGATCTATTGCCAGGGTTGATAGCGCAACCCAAATAATCAAGAAACCAATCCAACGCGCCGTTGGCATATCTTCATGTCGAACCCATACGCCGACAGAAAATTGCAAAGTTGGTGTGATGTATTGCAGCAAGCCGATCGTTGTAAAGGGCAATCGATTAGTCGAACCATTAAATAGAAGCAGTGGAATCGCAGTCACTGCGCCAGCGCTCATCAATAAGAGCGTCAAACCCCAAGAATTTCCGAACTGTCCCGTGCCCTGATTACCTATATAAATCAGGTATCCCAGGTAAAAAAAGGCTGAAATTAAGGTTTCAATCGCCAATCCTTCAAGGGCGCCGAGACCCAACTGCTTTTTAATTAAGCCGTAGCTACCCCATGAAATGGCAAGTGCCAATGCAATCCAGGGCAATCGCCCGTAATCAATTGTCAAAACTAAAACACCGATGCTCGCAATTGTTACCGCTACCCACTGAAGCGGCCGCATCTTTTCTTTCAACAAAATGACGCCAAAGCCAATGATGATCAAAGGATTTATGTAATATCCAAGTGATGCTTCAACAACATGGCCATTATTAGTTGCCCAAATATAGACCAACCAATTGATAGAGATTAGAAGTGAAGTCAGGAACAACCGAATTGTGATCTTTGGTTGCTTCAATGTTGCTAGCGTTGACTTTAGTGCCTTAGTGGCCGCAAGAACTATGAAGCAAAAAACCAAAGTCCACACTGCACGGTGTGAAACAATTTCAAGTGCGTTCGCTGGTTCAAGCAATGGCCAATACAACGGGAATGCACCCCATAAAGAGTATGCACTGACTCCAAATAAAAGGCCGAGCTTGTTTTTACTCAATTATCTAAAGTTCGTAAATTGAACTGCAAAGTCCCAGCCACCATCTTTGACCATTGCCATTGTTTCTTGCAGATCGTCGCGACTCTTTG
Source organism: Candidatus Planktophila sp. (assembly GCA_044357675.1). Classification (GTDB taxonomy): domain Bacteria; phylum Actinomycetota; class Actinomycetes; order Nanopelagicales; family Nanopelagicaceae; genus Planktophila. The sequence goes on from JBIKPC010000035.1 coordinate 3,197, forward strand.
ATGTAACACGTAGTTCATCCCCTTGGATCTGAGTCTTTACAGATTTTGGACCTTCATCGCGAATCATCTTTGCAATCTTCTTGGCATTTTCTGTTGAGATGCCTTCCTTCAGCGGTGCAGCGATCTTGTAGATTTTTCCTGACAACTGCGGCGCACCTGCATCAAGGTGCTTCAAGGAAACCCCGCGCTTAATCATCTTGTCTTTAACAACATCTAGCGCAGCTTTTGCACGCTCTTCTGTGTCTGCCTCGATCAACACTTTGTCACCTTCAAGTTCAATTTTTGAACCGGTGTTCTTGAAATCAAAGCGGGTCTCAATCTCTCGGACCGCCTGATTAATGGCGTTATCCAGTTCCATGCGGTCAATCTTGGAGGTTACGTCGAAACTGCTATCTGCTGCCATGGTGAGGCTCCTTCGCTGGATAAAAGCGCGGTTTGTACGCGCACGTGCCTAAGGTATCCTTTCCTTTCGCACTATCCATAATTGCCGCAGTACTTGTTCGACCTTGGCGGGTTGCCCGAGCGGCCAATGGGAGGGGACTGTAAATCCCCCGGCTCTGCCTTCGAAGGTTCAAATCCTTCACCCGCCACCATTAGGTTGTATAGAAATAGATCTCTTCTGTACCTGAAGGCGCATCCCAGCCCTGAGCAAAACACCAGTTACCTTGATACTTAATCATTCCGCCCCAAGCTAACGTTGAATTTGTTGTGTATTCAATCGGTTGGAATGGATTATTTAACTCGTATCTAACTTGAGACCCCAAGTGCTCATTTGTGTGACTGTTGTACATAAAATCTAAGATCAAGTTTGAACCATCAACGACAGCGCAAGCAACTTCATAAATATGAGTTCCCAATTCTTTAGGTAACGGTAAGTATTGTATTTCTTCAAACTTCCAATTATGCATATCGATAGAGTTACCAACTACCTGCTTACCGCCGCAGCCTTCGCTGAGAAACATTAGATATTTTCCATTTATTTTTACAGCATTGCCATCTGGATCACGGGGAAGTACTGCACCCTTTGCCCACAATTTCGAAACAGAATACGGAACGGCTAATCCTTGCTTTTCCCAGTTGATTAAATCTGAACTCAAGGCGAATTTGATATCTACTGAAATTTCTCCATATGGCTTGTCGTATTGGGTTATTTGTTCAGCAGTTGCTGCCCAGCCCCCGTTGTAAAACATAATAAATCTATTCTCACCATATTTATAGACCTTTGGATCTTCGACACTGAGAATCTCATTTTCTTCTGTCGGGTAGATCATTGGATTATTGGGCGAATCCTGCCAACCAATTCCGGGCGTGTAGATTGCAAGACCGATACGCGAACCCAGAGACTCCTTTTTTACCGCTGCTCGATAGAAAAGGTAGAGCGATCCATTGTGTTCAATGATTGATGGATTGAAAATAGAAGAAGATGTCCAGCCAATTCCAGTCGGATCTGGCATCTGTGTTGTCTTTCGAAATGTAAGTTCATCATTTTTAGCAAAGGGGCCAATCGCCCAGCTTTTACTTGCCTCATACTTATCTATGAACTGGCCTTCAGTTAAACCAGTTATTTCTTCTCTGATCTCCTGATTAAAGGCGGCCAAATAGTTTGAACGCAAGGTGTCAACAAATGAACTCACTATTAGCCTCTTCTTAAAGCAGAATAATTCTTACGATGTACGGCAAGTAAAGTGGGTTATTGGTAAAAAATCTACCTTTACGTTGAATTACGTACTTTCGATGGCTAACTAAATTTGCAAATTGATACACACTAGTTGAATGGAATTCGATGGCGAGCGTGTAGACAACATTCTCACGCCTCTTAGAAATCCCAAGTTTCGAAGATTATGGATATCGGGTTTATTTTCTTCTTTAAGCTCACAGATTTTTCCTATCTGCGCAACCTTGCTTTTATTGAAAGGTGATAAACCTGCACTCGCAATCTCACTTCTTTTGTCATCGCAAGTTGTTGCCTATTTAATTTTTGCACCATTCGGCGGATTACTTGCCGATCGATTCTCGCGGATGAGATTAGTTAGAGTTGGTTTATTTCTAAGGGTTTTACTAGCAGCACAATTACTCTTTGGGCCAGCTCCCGAGGTCACACGATTAACAATCACCGTATTTCTTATGGGAATGATTGATGCTGGAACTTCTGGGGCTGGTGGTGCTTTGCTACCAGATTTAATTGACGAAGCAGGTCTACAGGCAGCTAATGCGCTTCGAGCAGTCACGGGTCGAGTAGCTTCGATTAGCGGTCCTGGAATCGCAATTTTCTTGGTCTCGACGACATCAGCAACAGTTGGTTTCTCAGTTACCGCGATTGGCATGCTCCTAGCACTTTTATCACTAGCCAGGGTTACTGTAGAAAGAACGCAAACTTACGAAAGATCGAATTTCCTTAATGAACTTTTAGCTGGTTTTCACTTTGTTCGCAAAACTCGCTGGATTCTGATCGTGATGATTACCCTGGCCCTACAAACATCAATTTTGTTTGGTGCCGAGATGGTGCTTCTGCCGATAATAAGCACCCGAGAGTTTGATAGCGCAAAGATCTTTCCATTTGCAATAATGTCCTTGAGCCTTGGCTCATTGCTTACGGCTGCATTCGCCGCGAAATTTAGATCCAAACGTCCAGGACTAATTTCCTTTGTTTCTTGGTTTTTCTTGGTTTTCTTAATTATCGCTCTGATCTTTCCAATCTCACCCGCTTTCTTGATTTGTTGCTACTTTATCGGCGGTATGGCGACCGAGCCCATGGGGATCTTCTGGCAAACAGCGATCCAGAAAGCAGCTCCTGACCAATCAAGAGCACGCGTGCTTAGCTTTGAATCGATGCTTTCAAATGCGCTCATGCCAATTGGTGTTGGTTTAGCGGGTCCGATGTCCCATTTACTCGGAGAAAAAATTTATTTGACTATTTGCGCTGCAATTTTTGTGTTGATTGGCGCAATCGCGCTGATGATTCCCGGCGTAGCAACTTTTTCAAACCCTAAGGATTAAATAAAGTTGCCAAATTGTTATAACGTAATATGACGTAAATCCCATTTTGCTATTGCTTTAAACAGTTGAGACCCCTAGTTTCTAAAAAAACATAAGTAAACGTTTACGTAGTTTTTGCGTAATCGGACTAAAGGGGAGAAATGGTTACTGCGAAAGCGTTAGCGGCTGAGCTTGGCATTTCTATTGCCACGGTTTCTAGAGCGCTCAATGGAAAACCTGGCTTATCACCCAACTTACGTAAAAAAATTCTGGCCGAAGCAGCTATTCGTCACACCGTAATAAACCCAGTCGCACGAATGCTGGCAACCTCAAAGAGTGAAAATGTATGTTTCGCGGTCTATCACTTAGCTGGTCCGGTATCAAAAGACCCATTCTACTTTCCAATTTTGATGGGACTTGAAGAAGAGATCAGACAGGTTGGCCTTCAATTATCAATTTCAGTCATTGGCGAAGAAGATGTGAAGGATGCTGCATTGTGGCGGGTTATTAGTGAGCGCCGTGCCGATGGCGTTATTTTAAATGGCCCGTTTGTCCCGGCAAGTTTCATCCTGAAACTGCACTCGATCGGAATCCCGGTTGTACTAGTTGATAATTTTAATGAGCATTTACCGGTTGACGCTGTTGTTGCTGCAGATCGCAGTGGTGCTACGGAAGCTGCACGACACATTATTTCCCTTGGGCATAAAAAAGTGGCAATTCTTTCTGGTCCAAAAGATTGGTATTCAAACTCCGAGCGATGTGCTGGATTTATCGCAGCTTTTACCGCCAAGGGTTTAGAAGCACCAGAAATATTTTATGGGGAAGACACAACGTATGAAACCGGTGGAAAACTTTTTAAGAAAGCTTCCAAAAAGAATCCAACTGCTGTTATTTCCGTAAACGATGCACTGGCACTTGGCGCCATGGATACCGCAACTGAAATGGGATTTACCGTTCCTAGAGATATTAGTTTTACGGGCTTTGATGATATTGACAGTGCTCGTACTTCTCGCATTCCGCTGACAACAGTTTCAGTTCCACGCGAATTTCTAGGTAGGGCGGCTGGTCGACTTTTTTGGTCACGTATCGATGATCCTGCCGCTCCAAGACAAAGAATTGAAATTGAAACGAAATTAGTTGTCAGAAACTCAACAGATGTAGTTAAGAAGGGGGGCTAGAGCCAAATGAGCGATATTGCAAAGAGATTTGGTAATAATCCAATAATTAGTCCTTCAGGGATTATGCCAAGTGTTCCAGGATTTGAAGTTACATCTGCATTTAACCCTGGTGCATTTGAATATGAGGGCAAGATTGGTTTAGTTCTTCGAATAGCAGAGCGCCCACACGTTAAGGATGGCTATCTGGATTCAATATCAATTTCACCCAATGGCAAAACTGAAGTTACTAGTTTCAAAATTTCTGACCCAGACATAAAAGTTGTTGATTCTCGAATATTTTCCTACAAAGGCGTAGACCACTTAACGACAATTTCACACCTGCGTCTAGCGTGGAGCCAAGATGGTGAAAACTTTGAAGTCCAAGAAAAACCCCTACTAGTGGGGGCTAGTGAATACGAAGCACTTGGTATCGAAGATACACGTGTGACAAAGATTGATGATACTTATTTCCTGACGTATACAGCCGTTTCACATAATGGCTATGGCGTAGGAATGCAGAGCACTAAAGATTGGAAGACATTTGAAAAGTTTGGCGTTGTAATTCCACCATTTAATAAAGATGCAACTCTGTTCCCCGAAAAAATTGCCGGGCTTTATCGAATGTTGCATAGGCCAACCGGATTCGGAATTGGCGGTCCATACATTTGGTCAGCTTCCTCACCTGATTTGCATAATTGGGGCAATCACAAGTGCATCGCACAGGTGCGACCAGGAATGTGGGATAGCGCCCGTATTGGCGCAGGTTCGGCACCCATCAAGACTGCCGAAGGCTGGCTTGAGATTTATCACGGTGCCGAGGATTTACCCAGCGGTCATCGTTATTGCCTAGGCGCTCTTCTTTTAGACCTAGATGATCCAACAAAAGTTATTGCCCGATCTATCGAACCAATCATGGAGCCAAGTTCACCGTATGAAGTTGAGGGCTTCTACGGCAACGTGGTTTTCACAAATGGACAGGTAGTGCGCGGCGATGAAGTTCTTCTGTATTACGGCGCAGCAGATTCCTATACCTGTGGTGCCCGCTTTTCAATCACGGAGATTCTCAATTCGCTAAGAAGCTGAGATAACGAACGCGACTAAAACTCTTTAGACATTGGTCTAAAGGGTCAATCAAAAAGAAGGGGAATAAATGAAAAAAGGCAACAAGTGGTTTGTGGGAAGTGTGGCGTTTGCAGTTGCCGCACTTGTCCTACAAGCACCTCTAGCGCACTCGGCAGTTTCAACCGTTACGGTTGTAATGCCAACACAATGGAAGGCAGCATTTGAGCCTGAAATTAACGCATTCAACAAAGCAAGCACCACAGTTAA
>JBIKPC010000036.1:0-8621 GCA_044357675.1 Candidatus Planktophila sp.
GAGCGCGATGTTGCTCAACAGGACCGTTTGGAACAAACAGAACTGTCAGAATCAACAACCCACTAACAATCAAACCTGGCAGATTTGTAGTAACACCCTCAGAACTTCCGAGGCGGTGAGCCACCACATCGGCGATTTCTGGGATGGCTACCAAAACCACTGCCCCAATAATGACGCCTCCGAGGGTAGTTATGCCAGAGAGAACCGCGCCTGTCAGCAGGGAAAATGAGAGGGCAAGCGGGAATGCGCTCGGGGAAACGGTGCCAATGGTCATCGCAAGCAGCGCTCCAGCCAGTCCGGCGATGCCAGCGCTGATTGTGAAGGCCAGGACCTTAGAACGGGCTGTGTTGATCCCCGCCAACTGAGCTGCGACCTCATTGCCTCGGCCCGCTCTCCAGGAACGTCCATAGGCCGAATTCAAAATGTTTCTAACGCTCCACATAGACATTAGTGCAGCAAGTGCTGCAATCCAGAAGAACCATTTGTACTGAGTGAACTCTTCACCTAAAGCAAGTGGAGGAAATCCAACATCAAAAAGTAAACCTTGTTCTCCACCTAAAACTGGAAATTGGTTAGCAAGTGAAGGCAATCCAACTGCCAGAGCCAAAGTTGTGCCAGCTAAATATGGACCCGACAAACGTGCTGCTGCTGCACCTAGCAACGCTCCGCCTACTGCTGCGGCTAGAACAGCAGCAACAAAACATAAAACAATCGGAACATTAAATTCAATTCGAAGAACAGCGGCTGCATATGCACCGACCGCCATCAATGCACCATGTCCCAAAGAAACCTGACCTGAATATCCGGTCAGCAAAATAATGGAAGAGATCGCAATTACATACACTGCAATCGATGCACCCTGATAAACCCGAAGTTCATCGACCATTCCGCTGAGGAAGTACAAAACGACGCCACCAAGAATAAAGAGTGGAAGATGCGTGCTTTCTTTTTTGCTTTTATGCACGACGACCCGCCTTTACTCCAATAATTCCTTGTGGGCGTATAAATAAAACAAGAAGCAAAATAACAAATGGAGCGATGAAGAAAAGTCCACTGCTTACATACATCAGGACAAATGAGATTGCGATTCCTAAGAATAAACCGCCCAGCACAGCACCGAGCAAGCTATCTAATCCACCAATAACTGCTGCGATGAAACCTGAAACAAGCAGAAGTGAGAACTCAATTGAATCTGGTGAGAAGTTTCCATTTCCATTAACTGTTTGGAATAAACCTGCCACCGCACCTGCCGCACCTGCTAGCGCCCAGCCAAGAGTACGAACTGCATCAACTTTAACTCCTGAAAGACGTGCAATTTCAGGTGCATGTGCAGATGCACGTAGTGCCAGTCCAAGGTTAGTTTTTTGGAAAAGAATAGAGAGAATAATGAGCAAAATTACGACGACAACAAGTATCAAAAGTTTTAATGGTGAGAAAACCAGTGTGGAACCATTGATTGTGAAGCCATTGTTAGAAATTGGGGCAACGATACGTAGATCCTGTCCGCCCCAAATCATGCTTATAACTGAGCGGATAACGCCAAGTAATCCAAGTGTTGCAATAATTGGAGCGACGCCTGCGATTGGACCAGTGGATGCGTGCTTGACCAATAAACGCATCAAAATCAGTTCGACAAGTGCCGCAAATAATGCTCCACCAATCATGGCAACCGGAAGTGCGACCCAAAATGAACCAATTCGCGAAACAGCTTCATAGCCAAAGTAGGTAGATAGCAGCGCCATTCCTGCTTGAGCAAAGTTAACGACTCGGGTACTGCGCCACACCAAGACAAATGCAATAGCCATTAATGCATAGATTGATCCAGCAGTAATGCCAATTAAAAGTGTATTTAATAGTTGCATTGTTAGTACCCCAAGTATGCAGCGCGCACTGCAGGGTCTTCGATCAACGCTTGTGCGTGATTGACGGCAACAACTTTTCCTAAGTTCAAGACAATTCCAAGATCTGCAATCCTTAATGCACCCATTGCGTTTTGCTCAACAAGTACAACCGTCAACCTCAATTCATTAGTCAGATCTCTAATTGTTTGAAAAATCTGTTCTACAACCAGTGGGGCTAAACCTAAAGAAGGTTCATCTAACAATAGAAGCTTTGGTTTTGACATAATCGCTCTGCCGATTGCCAGCATCTGTCGTTCGCCGCCAGATAAAGTGTCAGCTCGTTGGGTAATGCGCTCACCTAATCGAGGAAAGATATTAACTACTTGTTCCAGTGACTCTTTCATCTCTTTGCCATCTTTACGCCAAATAGCACCTAGCTCAAGATTTTCTCTAACAGTTAATTCGGGTATTACTGATTTTCCTTCTGAAACATGCGAAATTCCCATGCGCACTAACTTTTCAGGTTTTACCCCTGTAATTGTTTCGCCCATCCAATTAACCACGCCACTTGTCGGTTTGTTAAGACCAGATAAGGCGCGCAGCAACGTAGTTTTTCCTGCGCCATTTGAACCAATAATGGCTGCTAATTTTCCCGTTGGAACAGCCAATGAAACTTGATTAACGGCGCAGATTGCACCGTGGTGCACAGTTAAATTAGAGACATTAAGCGACATGGTTGCTACCTGTACCTAAATACGCCGCCATAACGGCTGGATCGCGGCGGACAGTTTCGGCGTCACCGCTTGCAATTACTTCACCAAAGTTAAGAACATAGAGCTTGCTACAGACCGACATAACAACATCCATGTGGTGTTCTACCAGCAAGACCGACATATCAACACTTAAATTGCGGATAAGCGCGTTCATCCACTCGATATCTTGCGATCCCAAACCACCTGCGGGTTCATCAAGCATTAAAATTGTTGGCTCACTTACAAGTGCGCGAGCAATTGCTACACGCTTAGTATCTGGGTAAGACAAGGTGTCAGCGCGACGATGAGCGATTCCACCTGCATAGACACGTTCTAGTGCAACTCGTGCCTTGTCTCGGATTCGGTCTTCATCTTTTCTATTTCTTCCAAATGCGGCAGAGATCAATCCTGTCTGCGACAAATGCTGTGCACCGACCATCACATTTTCCAAAACAGTTAAATCACCAAACAAACCAACACCTTGCAAGGTGCGGGCAATTCCTAAATCAACAAGTTCATGCGGCTTTGGAAAATCACTCTTCTTTCCATTCAAATGAAACTCGCCAGAATCTGGCGTAACTAATCCGCACAGCGCATTAAATAATGTTGTCTTGCCGGCACCATTAGGACCAATTAATCCAACGACCTCGTTCTTGCCAACTTCTAGATAAACATCATGCAAAGCCCGAAGACCGCCGAAAGAGACATTGACTCTCTCGACGTGCAGCGCTGCATTATTAGTAGACATGAGGTGCGTAGATTCTAGGCACTCGTGGCCCAATTCTTGTCACAATTTCATAATTAATTGATAACGATGCAGTACCCCAATCATCGGCGGTGTACTCACCCTGCGAGCCATCACCGAAGACAATCACCCAATCCCCAGAAACCGCTGTGGAATCCGCCCCTAAATCAACAACAAACTGATCCATGGAAACTCGGCCGATAATGGGTGCTTTTTTACCGGCTATAAAAACCCCTGCATTTTTTGCAATCCGTGGAATTCCGTCGGCATATCCCATAGAAACAATTCCCAGCTTTGTCTCGGCCGTTGTGTGTGCTGTTGCTCCATAACCAACTGGTGAATTGGCTGGGACCGTCTTTACTAAGTGCAGCTTTGCGCGCAACTGCATCGCTGGTTTCAACCCGAGCGCTTGCGAAGTACCAAGATTTACAACATCGGGTGTTAAGCCATACATTGAAATACCTGCACGCACCATATCAAAGCGAGAATTTTCATCGGTAAGGGTCGCTGCAGAGTTTGAAAGATGCCGAGTAATGTTTGTGTAGCCAAATGATTCTAAAGTGGCAACCATTTCCTTAAAGCGAGCACGTTGTTGCTCATTTTGCTCTTGCTCAGGTTCATCTGCTCGCGCAAAGTGCGAGAAAATTCCGACAATGTCAATATTAGAAACATGATGTGCATCTAATTTGCCCCATTCAATTAAGAATCCACCACGACTCATGCCAGTATCCACTTCTAAGTGAACACGAGGACGGTTTACAGATTTCACCCCTCCTATTTCTTCAAGTGCGATGATCGAAGAGGCCGCTAACTCGATTTCATTGTCGACAGCCAACTTAAAATCAGATCCAGGAGGAACTAACCAAGCAAGAATTGGCGCAGTAATCCCTGCTTCCCGCAAAGTTAAAGCTTCTTCCAGAAGAGCAACTCCCAGTGATGTTGCACCTGCTTCAATTGCTGCGCGTGCGACCGGGACTAATCCGTGACCATAGGCATCAGCTTTAACAACTGCCATAACTTCAGTGCCCGAGATGTGCTTCAGATGTTTTATGTTGGCAGCAATTCGCTCGAGATCAATTCGAGCTTCGGCGCGATTCATGTGCGCTCCACAATCACCATGGCCGATGCAATGCCTGCATCATGCGAAAGAGAAAGGTGCACATCAGCGCCATCAATTAGATCTGCAATTTCACCTCTAAACAAAAAGACAGGTTTACCGCTCTCTAAATTAACTACCTCGGCTTCCTGCCACGACAATCCTTTGCCAGCGTTAAGAGCTTTTGCAAGAGCTTCTTTGGCAGCAAACCGTGCAGCTAGTGAAGCAATTGGCTTATTTCGCTCTGCGGGGGTGAAAAGTTTTTCGGAAAGTCCGGGGGTGCGTTCGAGGGATGCCTTAAACCGATCAATGTCTACGACATCAATTCCGATCCCATCAATCATTTACTCAGTCTAGTGCAACTGGCTTTTAGAGGGAACATACCTATCTATCGCAATGATGGTGACTAATAATGCGCTGCCAACAAATAGGCCACCTAATAGATCACTAAACCAATGGGTGTGACGGATCAAAGAAACTACACAGACAGTAAGGCTAATCAAGACAACACCTGCACTAGCTAATCGGCCTTGATAGCGATCGACTTTTGCATATCTATAGATTAAATACGCCAATATCCCCCATGACAAAACAGCGTTAGATGCATGTCCACTTGGGTATGACATACCGCCGGCATGTAATAAATCAAATCCATCGCGCGGCTTGGTTCGACCTAGCAATAGCTTTACCGATCCAACAACTAGATTAAGTGAAATCAAAGAAAGAAATGCAAGATTAAGTGGACGCCATGTTTTGAACTTGTACGCAATAAAGGCGGCAGCAAGTAACAAGACTGTTGCCGTTAATGAGCGCAGACCTAAATCATCTAGTCGGCGAAGAAGAAATCCAGCCAAACCTTCAAACTGTGGTTTTGGTTGGCTATTAATTTCCTTGTCGTAAGCAACCAACGGTCCGTAGCTATAAACCTGTTGCGTTACAAATAAGAAACCAGCAAACAACAAAATTGACCAACGCAGCGCTCGGTCCATTTGTCTACGACGATTTCGTGTCACATCAATCATTATTCAACCGTTACAGATTTAGCCAGATTTCGAGGTTGATCAACATCATTGCCTCGGACAACCGCCATTTCGTAGGCAAAGACCTGCAAGGGAACTGTTGCTAAAACTGGTTGGAATAAAGCAGGTGCTACTGGAATTCGAATTACATGTTCAGCACCTTCAACATGTGCTCCTTCTTCGGCAATTACTATCACGCGTGCACCGCGGGCTTTTACTTCTTGAATATTACTGAGCATTTTTTCATCCAGAGAATGTTCATGGCCTGCAGGCAATATTGCAATAACAGGAGTTCCCTGATCAATCAGTGCAATCGGTCCGTGCTTAAGCTCTCCCCCAGCAAAACCTTCAGCATGAATATATGCAAGCTCTTTCAACTTTAAAGCACCCTCGAGTGCAACGGGATAACCAATATTTCTACCCAAGAACAGCACAGTATTGTTGTGAGCAAAAGTTCTTGTTAGCTCTCGAAGCGGCTCGACCGTTTCTAGAATCTGCTCGATCTTGCCCGGTAATTCAAGTAATTCCTTGTAAAGATCTCGAACTTCAGTGTCCTTTAGCGAACCATTTACTTGACCAAGGTGTAGCCCAATTAAGTAGACCGCAATAATTTGAGTTAGCAATGCTTTAGTTGAAGCCACTGCAATTTCAGGTCCTGCGTGGGTATACAAAACCGCATCTGATTCGCGCGGAATTGTTGAGCTATTTGTATTGCAGATTGCCAAAACTCGGCCACCTGCAGCTTTTGCATGTCGGACAGCCATCAAGGTGTCCATAGTTTCACCCGATTGTGAAATCGCAATAATTAAAGTGCTTGGATCAATAATCGGATCGCGATATCTAAACTCGCTAGCAATTTCTACATCTACCGGAATCTTTGCCCACTTTTCAATTGCATACTTTGCAACCATGCCTGCGTGATAAGCGGTTCCACATGCAATAACAGTGATTTTCTTCAATGATCTAATTTCATCATGGCTCATATGAAGCTCATCAAGCAGAATCTGATTGTTATCACTCAAGCGGCCGATCAATGTATCTGCCACTGCTTTGGGCTGCTCAAAGATTTCTTTCAGCATGAAATGTGCAAAACCACCCTTTTGGGCTGCGCTTGCATCCCATGAAATCTCATACTCTTTAGCCTTCACTGATTTTCCAGCAAGATCAGTAATTTCAATAGATGTTGGCGTCATTGTGACAATTTCATCTTGGCCTAATTCAATTGCATGCTTGGTGTACTCAATAAATGCAGCTACATCAGATGCCATGAAGTTTTCGCCTTTACCGACACCGACCACCAGCGGAGAATTGCGGCGAACTCCGACAACTACATCTGGCTGATCTGCATGGATTGCGAGTAATGTAAATGAACCACGAAGTGCTTTAACGGCATCTCGCATAGCGGCGGTTAAATCGCCCTTGTGTTCTTTGCGAAGATCACTCAGCAGATGAGCAACTGATTCTGTATCTGTTTCAGAGGAAAATTTGTGACCTTTGGATTCAAGTTGCGTGCGAAGTTCAGTGTAATTTTCAATAATTCCATTGTGGATCACTGCCAACTTTTCATCATTATCAACATGTGGATGTGCGTTGGTATCTGTTGGTCCACCATGTGTTGCCCAGCGGGTATGGCCGATACCCGAATTAACATTGGGCAAAGATGCATCTAATGCATTTTCTAAGTTTGAAAGCTTTCCAGCCTTCTTTTCGATAAAAAGTTTGCCCGGAGTTCCTAATGCGATTCCTGCTGAGTCATAGCCGCGGTATTCAAGGCGACGCAAACCTTCGATAAGCGGAATAGAGGCTGATTGTGGTCCTGTGTAACCCACAATTCCGCACATAGGTGATTACTCCAGTTCAGTTTTTACAATATCTGCAAGCTGCTGTGCAACTTCTTGCGCAAGGCTATCACTGGCAGCTTCAACCATGACTCTTACGAGGGATTCAGTGCCGGATGCGCGCAATAAAACACGGCCAGAATCGCCTAAACGTTCTTCGGCAGATTTAACCGCTGAAGCGATTACAGCCGATTGTGGCAACTTATCTTTTGCAACATCTTTTACATTGATTAATACCTGAGGGAATCGAACCATTGTTGAGGCTAATTCTTGCAATGTCTTTCCTGTTCGAACAACTTCTTGCAGCACGGCAAGAGCGGTAAGAATTCCATCACCTGTATTTGCGAGATCGCGCATGATCACATGGCCTGATTGCTCGCCACCCAATGAATAATCATTTGCGATCATATTTTCCAAGACATAGCGATCTCCAACCGGAGTCGTCACTACTGTAATTCCTGCATCTTTCATCGCATGCATAAATCCAAGATTGCTCATTACTGTGCCAACAACTGTGTCATTCTTTAGAACACCACGAGCTTTAAAGCCGCGAGCCAAAATCGTCAGAATGTGATCGCCATCAATTTCATTACCCACTGCATCAATTGCTAAACAGCGATCTGCGTCGCCATCATGTGCGATTCCAACATCGGCACCTTCTTTAATAACTGCTGCACGCAACTGATGTAGATGCGTTGATCCGCAATCATCATTAATGTTCCAACCATCTGGCTGGTTAAAGATTGCTACTACCTCTGCGCCGGCTCTGCGATATGCCTCGGGTGCTACCGCTGATGATGCACCATTTGCACAATCAACAACGATCTTCAAACCCTTTAATGGTGTTTGAACAGATGCCAGCAGATGCGTTAAATACCGCTCTGTTGCAGTGTCATCATTAATTGCACGACCAACGTTTCGACCTGTTGGGCGCTCCCAATCCTCACCCATTCTGGCTTCGATGCGGGCTTCAATTGCATCATCTAATTTGCCACCACCACGAGCAAACAATTTAATGCCGTTATCTGGCATTTGATTATGGGATGCCGAAATCATCACGCCTAGATCTGCCTGTGATTCGGCAACTAAATGCGCAATTGCAGGAGTAGGTAAAACACCAACGCGATATACATTGATTCCGGCGCTGGTTAAACCAGCGACAACTGCTGCCTCTAGGAACTCTCCAGAGGCGCGAGAATCCTGACCAACTATTGCAGTGGGCCGGTGATCTTTATTTGATGAGCTTTCTACCAAAATATGCGCAGCGGCAACAGAAACATCTAGAGCAAGTTCTGCGGTGAGATCACGATTGGCTAAGCCACGGATTCCA
>JBIKPC010000005.1:0-26411 GCA_044357675.1 Candidatus Planktophila sp.
AATGGCACGCCACGGTGGCGGAGCATTCAGCGGTAAAGATCCATCAAAGGTAGATCGCTCAGCTGCTTACGCAATGCGATGGGTGGCTAAGAATGTTGTAGCAGCCGGTCTTGCCCGTCGTTGCGAAGTGCAGGTGGCTTATGCAATTGGTAAGGCGCAACCAGTTGGAGTTTTTGTCGAGACCTTTGGAACCGAAACTGTTCCTGTTTCAAAGATTCAGGATTCTGTCTTGTCGGTGTTTGATTTACGTCCAGCGGCAATCATCCGAGATCTAGATTTACTTCGCCCGATTTATTCGCTAACTAGCGCATATGGTCATTTCGGTCGTGAACTTCCTGAGTTTGCATGGGAACGAACCGATCGCGTGTCAGCGCTACAAAACGCAATCAAGTAGTCGGTGGCAACGCCGAAGCTCTTTCGTTTAAAGGCTGAAGTTGCTCCAACAGCTTCTGGGCCTAGAGCTTCGGTATTGCCCTTCGCAAGAGTGCGGGTTGATACAGGTGTTTTTCATTTAGATCAGTTGTATGACTACGTAATTCCCGAAAAACTCAGTGACTCGATCCAGACGGGTGTTCGCGTTCAATTGCCATTTGGAAACCGCGAAACTGAGGGGATAGTTGTTGAGCGGTTGCTGCACCCAGAAAGAGCGGGAGATCTCAAGAGCATCACAAAGGTTTTGTCGCCTCTGCCAGTAGCTACAACTGAAAGTTTGAAGTTAATTGATTCGATTTCTCATCACTTTGCCTGTAATCCTTGGGATGTAATTCGCTCTGCGATTCCTCCTCGAGTCGCATCTGTTGACAAGAATGTTTCATTTGGCGTTCCAGACCCACAGGTAAGCAGCAAAAAGTCAATAAACTTTCAAACTCTCGCACCATTTATACAGGCCCACGAGCAAATAGTTCCGTTGATCAAAGAGAATCAGTCGGTTGGCTCTGTGTTGATCATCGCACCAGATGAAAAAGATGTTGATCTGATCATTGCCGCACTTGAAATAGCATCTATTAAGGTTCTTAAACTAACTGCTGCCATGCCTCGAGAAGAACGATATCGAAACTATCTGCAGGCGATGCACGGTTCGGACAGCGTCGTAGTCGGGACTAGAAGTGCAATTTTTGCACCAGTCAAGAATTTGTCGACCGTCATCATTCATAAAGAGTCATCGTATGATCATTACGAACTTCGTTCACCAGGTTGGAATTCCAGATCTATCGCACTTATTCGTGCGAAAACTGAATCCTTTAAGTTGATTTTTACAGGATTTTCTCCTTCGATTGAAGTTGCTCAGCTAATTGATGAACGAGAAGTGAAGTATCTCAATTCCAAGGAAACGATAAATGTTAAAGCGTTCACACCAAATGAAGGGGCGTTGCTGCCGGGAAGAATTTTTTCAGAGATTAAGAAAGCGCTCAATGTAGGTCCAGTCTTGTTTATCGCACCCCGAAAAGGATATGGAAACGCTCTGCTGTGCGCTCATTGTCGTAACGTGGCTTCCTGTGATTGTGGTGGCCGGTTAAGCGTGTCCGGGAAAAACAAAGCTCCTTCCTGTGTTCATTGCGGTACATCGTTTCAGGAATGGAAATGTTCTTTTTGTAACCGCAGTAAACAGTATCTAGCCGGCCGCGGAATCGAGCGAGCAGCTGAAGAGATTTCTCGGGCGTTTCCTAATGTCCCAGTCATCGTTTCCGCAGGAGATGTAATTAAGGATCACATAGATCCGAAGTCAGCCTTGGTACTTGCAACAGCCGGAGCGCAACCACAAGTCGCAGGTGGCTACGCAGCAGTTGTAGTTTTGGATGGAATCCGTTTCTTTTCACACACCGACCTGCGTACACAAGAGCGCGCCCGTGAGCTTTTTCTTGAATCCTCCTCATTGATTTCTTCAAATGGCACGGTGCTTTTAGTCATTGAAGATTCGCACCCTGTTGTATCGGCGATTGCGCGATGGAATGTAGCGCCTTTGTTAAAGCGCGAATTGAGCGAGCGGACTGAACTTCATCTTCCACCTTCAGTTTTCTCTGTTGTTTTGGTGATGGATCAGTCGATTGGGATGCAGATTTTCAACGGCCTCAAGAAGGCATTAATCGAGGGACGAGTACCTCAGTCATCACATATCTATGGCCCAACCGAAATAGCTAAGGGGCAGGTGAAAATTGTGATTCATTCTGACAAAAAGGACTCGCAAGCTTTGACCGATGTTGTTCATGAACTTCAACGTCGCAGAAGTATTGCAAAGAAGGATCTTTTCACGCTTAGAGTCGAACCATATTCACTGTGATCAATTGGTAGACTGAAGCCATGTCTATTCAAGAAATACGATTCTTCGGGGATCCGGTACTTACAACTCCGGCAGCCTTGGTAGTCGATTTCGATAAAGAATTGCGTGTATTAGTACAAGATTTAACAGACACAATGATTGATGCCCCTGGTGCTGGTCTTGCTGCTCCTCAGATAGGCGTGCCATTGCGTGTCTTTGTCTGGGATGTAGATGAAGAATTAGGTCACCTAATTAATCCCGTCTTGACGTTGAGCGAAGAAATGCAGGATGGCGAAGAGGGATGCCTGTCCTTTCCAGAAATTCGATACGAAACCCCGCGAGCTATGAGAGCTGTGGCTAAAGGTTTCAACATGTATGGAGAACCGATCACCGTAGAAGGTTCTGAGTTTTTGGCGCGCGCTCTGCAGCATGAGACAGACCACCTAGATGGAATTTTGTTCATCGACAAGCTATTACCCGAAGATCGAAAATTAGCTATGAAAGAAATACGTGAGTCAGAGTGGTTCAATTTGGCCGCAGAGCAAGGGCGTTCGATTCAGGTGAAGGATTCTCCACACACAATTTTCGGACGGATTTCTTAGTGCGTATCGGAGTAGCTGCTACTCCGGATGTAGCAATACCAACCCTAAATTGGTTATTACATTCCGAACATGAAATTGCGTTGATAATCACGCAACCAGATCGACCAGCTGGGCGTGGTCGCAATCTCCAACAATCGGTAGTTGCTGAGTGGGCTAATGAGCACCAGATAGCTGTTCTAAAACCGGAAAACCCATCGGATTTATTCGGAAGAATCGAAGATTTGGATTTAGTGTTAACGATTGCCTATGGAGTATTGCTACCCCAAGCAATTTTGGATCTACCGAAAAAAGGTTTTCTGAATCTTCATTTCTCACTTCTGCCTGCATACAGAGGGGCCGCACCCGCTCAACGCGCACTTCACGATGGTGAAACAACTACGGGTGTCACTGTATTTCAATTAGATAAAGGTATGGATACCGGTCCAATCTTTGCTCAAGAATCAATTACCATCGATGCCTCTTGGAGAAGTTTTGAGTTATTGCAACAGCTGGCAGGTCTTGGTCCTGAAGTAGTTAAGCGAGCATTTACAATGATTGAAAATGGAAGTAGTGCTCAGGTTCAAGTTGGTTCGGTCTCTATTGCTCCTAAGATTGATAAGGCAGAAGCTAAGATCGACTTCGCAAAAGATGCAATCTATATTTCTAACTGCGTACGCGCTTTTACCTACGAACCCGGAGCCTGGACATTATGGAAAGGCGAACCCTTCAAAATTTGTGCCACAGGATCGATAGGCGCACAAATTGGTCACGCAGGTGAGATATCAGTTGCAGATAATGCGGTCTTTGTATCAACTGGATCGGGATCATTGCAATTACTGCGAGTTATTCCTGCAGGGAAAAAGGAAATGGATGCGATTGCTTGGGCGCGCGGAGCACGATTAAACGGTGGTGAAAGCTTTGGTTGAGCCACGTCGCAACACCTTCAAGTCACCGAAACCAGATGCTGCACGTTTATTGGCATTTGATTTACTCACTGAAGTAAATCGTAATGAAGGCTATTCAAATTTATTGCTTCCATCAGCTTTAAACGCTAGCAAACTTGAGGACCGAGATCGCTCGCTTGTCACCGAATTGCTCTACGGCACAATACGAATGCAGGGCAAGCATGACTGGGTTTTAGCTCAAATAAGTGATCGACCATGGTCGGAAGTTGATCCAGGAATCGTGGATATCTGTAGGTTAGGTGTACATCAACTGCATGAAATGAGAATTCCCGATCATGCCGCCGTAGCAGCGACGGTGGAGGTTGCTCGCAAACGTATCGGAGAATCAAAGGCTAGTTTTGTAAACGCCTTGTTGCGGAGTGTTACACGTACATCAATTGATGATTGGTTTGCGCCTTTAGCTGCTATTTCAGATCCTGTAGAACGCTTTGCCATCGCGTATTCACATCCCGAATGGATTGTCTCTGCTTATTATGATCTTTTGAAAGATTGGTCCGAGGTTGAAGCAGCGCTTAAGATTAATAATGAAGCCGCCACACCGACCTTAGTGTCGTGGCCTGGTTTTTCTAGCCAACAGGATTTACTGGATATCGGGGGAGCACCAACAGAGTTTTCGCCCTACGGTGCGCATTGGAAAGGCAATCCGGGAGCTCTTGATCTAATCAAGGCCAGAAAAATCGGAGTGCAAGATGAAGGTTCTCAATTGGTTGCGCAAGTTTTTTCAAAGGTTGCCTCGGGTACAAGCTGGTTAGATCTGTGCGCTGGTCCTGGCGGAAAAGCTGCGTTGTTGTCCAGTATCGCTAGGCAACGCGGCATTACTTTCACCGCCAATGAAGTTTCAGGTGCACGTGCTGAACTTGTAAAACAAGTAGTACATGGTGATCGTGTTCTTGTTTCGGATGGTCGAACAATCGCTTTGAATACTGAGAAATATGATGCGATTTTGATTGATGCTCCCTGCACGGGATTAGGCGCACTTCGTCGACGCCCAGAAGTTCGTTGGCGTCGAACATTGCAGGATTTACGTGCATTGACCCAATTGCAGCGAGAGTTAGTCGACGCAGCTATTCAGGCGCTCAATCCTGGTGGCGTTCTAGGGTATGCAACCTGCTCACCTCATCTGGCTGAAACAAGTATTCAAATAGCAGACATCAAGAAGAAGCATTCGGATGTGCAACAGATCGTTGTCGACGAATTCCTTCCAGAATCTTTGCATGAAGCCACACGAGATGGAGCGATGTCCTTGTGGACTCATAAACACGGCACCGATGCAATGTACTTAGCCCTGTTCCGAAAAAACGTTAGTTAAGATTGACCCATGAGTCGAGAAATTCGAATAACGCCCAGTATCTTGAATGCGGATTTTTCTCAGTTAGATCAAGAAATTAAACGAATCGCAGCGGTTTCGGATCTGCTGCACTTAGATGTAATGGATGATGTATTCGTCCCAAATTTTACTTTCGATTTTGATGCAGCCTCAGCAATCATTAAGAGTTCAGTATTAGCAGTTGACGCTCATCTGATGGTTGCAGATGTGGATGAAATTGCCGTCCAATATGCGCAAATTGGATGCGCTTCTGTCACCATTCACGCAGAAGCCACAAAGGATATTCCTCAAACGCTAAAAAACATCCGCAGGGCTGGCGCGCGATCTAGTCTAGGCATCAAGCCGAATACTGATATTTCCGATTATGAATCTGTTATTGATGATGTCGACATGTTCCTGATCATGACAGTAGAGCCAGGATTTGGTGGGCAGAGCTTTATGGAAAACATGATGGACAAGGTTCGCCGCACACGAAAACTAATTGGGGATAGGCCTATTTGGTTGCAAGTTGATGGTGGAATCTCGATGAAAACCATCGAAATTGCCTTAGACGCCGGTGCCGATACATTCGTAGTTGGTAGTGCGGTCTTTAATGCTCCCGATCCGGCTGCGATGGTCGTCGCATTACGTGACTTCGCAACTAGCCACGGGAGCAAGTGAACCTCTAGTAAACTTAAGCCATGAAAACCTTTGAAACCTTGTGGGCAGAGCTAAGCGAGAAAGCCCTAACTCGCCCAGAGGGTTCAGGCACTGTGGCCGCACTTGATGCTGGAATCCACGACATTGGTAAGAAAATTTTGGAGGAAGCGGGCGAAGTATGGCTTGCTGCCGAACACGAGTCGGATGAAGCGCTAGCTGAAGAAATAAGCCAACTGATCTATCACCTGCAAACCTTGATGCTTGCACGTGGGCTATCAATCAATGATGTCTACAAGTTTCTTTAGGAGAAGATGATGTTGAGAATAGCCGTACCCAATAAAGGTTCATTAGCTGATAGTTCAATGCAGATCCTAAAAGAGGCGGGATATCGCCAACGCACAGATTCTCGTGATCTAGTGTTGATTGATAACGACAACAGTGTTGAGTTTTATTATCTACGTCCGCGAGATATTGCGGTCTACGTAGGATCAGGAGAGCTCGAAGCTGGAATCACCGGACGAGACTTACTCATTGATTCTGCCGCGGATGCAGCGGAGATTTTGTCTTTAGATTTTGGCGCATCGACCTTTCGCTTTGCTGGTCCAACAGATAAGAATTGGTCGGTACAAGACATCGCAGGCAAGCGAGTAGCGACCGCCTATCCAGGTCTGGTCGAACATTCGCTGTCTGCGCTTGGAATTACGGCACAGATCGTTCGATTAGATGGCGCTGTTGAAAGCAGTGTGCGTTTAGGAGTGGCCGACGTAATCGCAGATGTTGTCAGTACTGGTAATACTCTGCGTCAGGCTGGACTAAAGATTTTTGGCGAGCCGATTCTTACTAGCGAAGCGGTTGTAATCGCTCGTCGCAATACAGCGATTCCGTCGGAATTAGAAATTTTGATTCGTCGTTTACAAGGTGTAGTTACAGCACGTCGATATGTATTGCTTGATTACGACATCCCGAAGGAGTTAGTTGAGAAAGCGTGTGCAATCACACCGGGTCTGGAGTCTCCAACAATTTCCCCATTGCAAAAGCAGGATTGGGTCGCAGTCCGCGCCATGGTCTTGCGTAAGGAAACAAATCAAGTTATGGATGAACTATGGGCACTAGGTGCGCGAGGAATTCTGGTTACTGATATCCACGCATGTCGTTTGTAGTTTTACGCTAGACCAATCAAATCAATTACCGAACGCAAAGATGGTTCGCTGATCGAACAATCTGCAGCTGCAACAACTATAGGCTTTGCATTAAATGCGATGCTCAAACCTGCAATTTTCATCATGTCTAGATCATTGGCACCATCGCCTATAACAACCGTATTTTCTAGAAGAACCGCACTAGCAAGGGAAAATTCACGCAATGCTGCAGCCTTAGCGGCACGGTCAATAATCGGACTAACTAAATTACCGGTCAGAAATCCATCCAGAAATTCCAACTTGTTTGCTTTGTAATACTTGATCGAGAGCGCCTGAATCATTGGTTCTATGATGTCGATGAAACCACCTGACACCAGGGCCACACTGTGACCCTGCGAGTGCAGAGTATTGACTAAATCCGCAGCTCCATCAGTTAAAGTGATCTCTTGCCGTACATCAGCAACTGCCGATATTGGCAATCCCTTAAGCAGGTTGACTCGCGCACGCAAACTCTGTTCGAAATCTAATTCGCCCCGCATGGCCGATTCAGTGATGGCAGAAACTTCTTGCAACACGCCAGCCTTCGCAGCTAGCAGTTCGATCGCCTCTTGCTGAATGAAAGTCGAATCGACATCAAGTTGAACCAAACGCTTAACGAAGGTCATGTACTCAGAGATCACTCACGGAAATAATAGTTGAGTCCTCAAATTTGACAGCAGAGAGGGCTGATTCAAGGGCGCTTTTTGAGAGACCTGAAATAGTTATCGCTATGGTCACCGGATTATCTGATGTTTTAGAGAAACTATGAATGTTTGCGCCAGTAGCTGCTATTGCTTGAGTGGCTAATGCCATGGCTTGTGGATGCATTTTAGGAGAAGTAATCCTTGCAGTAAGTATTCCAAGTGCCATCGGTGAAACTTGCGTTGTTCCAAATACGGTAGCGATATCGACATCTAATGCCGAGGCACACAAAGCGAGATCTTCTTCGATAGCTTTTTGATGCGCAGGATTTGCACCGATCAGAACCGTTAAAATCAAGCGATTGTTATTTATCACCTGTTCTACGTCAATGATATGAATCGAAAATGGAGCTAAGGTTTCAAAAAGTGATGCTGCGATCCCAGGCTTATCAATCCCGGTTAGCAGGATTAACCCAGTGAACTGCTCTGTTTGCGCGCTATTTTCTGTCATAAGAAGGCAAGGTTATCGCGAATCACTGCTCTTAAAGGCGAGGCTTTAACCCCTGTTCGCTCACACAACCACTATCTTTTGCATCTATGAGTACCACCGTTTTGAGTCTTAGTGATGTCTCAGTTCGCAGAGGCGACCGAGTCATTTTGGGCCCAATAAACTTCCAGATTACCCACGGTGAACGTTGGGTCGTTTTAGGCCCGAACGGTGCAGGTAAGTCGACCCTATTGCAGATTCTTGCGACAAAAATGTTTCCGACGCAGGGCGTTGTTCGTGTCTTAGATAAGCAAATGGGATCGGTAGATCTTTTCGAATTACGCACCCGTATCGGAATCTGTGGCTCAGTAATTGCTGAAGACATTCCATTTGATGAAACCGTGAAGGATGTTGTTCTAACAGCGGCATATGCAATCGTCGGACGCTGGCATGAAAATTATGATCTCTGGGATGAATCTCGAGCCATGGCTTTGTTGACCACATTTGGAGTCCGCGAATTAGGTGATCGACTGTATGGAACTCTGAGCGAAGGCGAGAAGAAGCGGGTTCAAATTGCACGAGCTTTGATGACAGATCCGGAGCTTTTGCTTTTGGATGAGCCGGCAGCTGGTTTGGATCTTGGTGGACGTGAAGATCTACTGCGTCGCTTTGCTAATTTTTCAGCTGACCCTGCCGCTCCGGCAACAATTCTAGTTACGCACCACATAGAAGAAATTCCTGCGGGAAGTACACATGCTATTTTGCTTAAGGATGGCGTGATTGCCGTTTCAGGTCCAATCGATCAGGTCATAACCTCCGCGCATGTCTCCGCTGTTTTCGGAACAGCAATCACGGTAACACCAGAATCTGGTCGCTTCTTTGCCCGCGCAACTGTTTGAGCAATTACATCCTGACTGGAAAGATGTTCTTCATCCTTACGCTGATTCAATTCTTCGAATCGAACGCCAGCTCAATGGGGCAGAAATATCGCCTCGGTTAGAAAATGTTTTCAGATGTCTAGGACGATCAATTGAATCAACACAGGTAGTTATCTTTGGGCAAGACCCGTACCCAACACAGGGTCACGCAGATGGCTTAGCCTTTTCAGTAGACAAGAATGTTTCTCCCTTACCTCCCTCTCTCCGCAACATTTTCAAGGAGTTAGCTACAGATTGTGGAGTTACTAGAACTGGTGGTGATTTGTCTGATTGGTTTGATCAAGGAGTCATGTTGATTAATCGAATTTTGACAACGAATACTGGATCCTCACTTACGCACCCAGATATTGGATGGCAAGAGATAACAGATACCGTTGCACGAGAGTTAGGAAAGCGACAGGTTGTGGCGATCCTGTGGGGTAAGTCAGCAGGGGAGTTATCGGTTAACTTTCACGAAGGATGGCGGATTGAATCTGTTCATCCAAGTCCATTATCAGCCTATAGAGGTTTCTTTGGTTCCAAACCATTCTCGCGCTGCAACACAATTTTGCTAGACAATCGGAAGAAACCCATTCAATGGTGATGGTTGTTGATTACACAAGAAAGGCCCCCGGTTTCCCGAGGGCCTTTCATCGCAATTTTTTCTAGCCGATCCAAGCGTTTATTGGACTAGACAAGAAGTAGATCATAAATAGACCTGAAACAAGAAGTAGAAGTGGATGAACTTCTTTTCCACGTCCTTGTACAAGGCGAATCACTACGTGAGTAATGAAACCAGCACCAATACCTACGGAAATGTTGTAAGTAAATGGCATCAAGATAATTGTCAAGAATGCTGGAATTCCAATTCCAAGATCATCCCAATCAATATTTTTGATCTGTGACATCATCAAGAATCCAACGATGATCAACGCAGGCGTTGCCGCTTCGTAAGGAATGATTGCAACCAATGGAGCCAAGAAGGTTGTTAGCAAGAATGCGATTCCTGTAACGATCGAAGCAAGGCCTGTTCGTGCGCCCTCGCCTACACCGGCTGCAGACTCGATGTAGCTAGTATTTGAAGAGATACCAGCAGCACCACCTGCAGCAGCTGCCACAGAGTCAACCAACAAGATCTTCTGGATGTTGTCAACATTGCCATCTTTGTCTGCAAGTCCAGATTCATGTCCAATAGCTGTCACTGTTCCGACAGTATCGAAGAAGTCAGAGAGCAGAAGGGTAAATAGAAGAAGGATCGCCGCAATTAAAGAGACATTATCCAGAGTGAAAGCGCCGAAGAGATCAAACTGTCCGGTGAAGTCAAACTTAGGAACAGCAACGATATCTGTTGGAACTGTTGGGATATTAAGACCCCAACCACCATCAACGATAGTTGGTGGATTTCCAGCGGTGAATCCTGGTGCGATGTTGTAGATCTTTTGAATAACAACAGCCACCACAGTTGCACCGACGATACCAATTAATATTGCGCCCTTAACCTTGCGAACCATTAATCCAATGATCAGCAGAGTTCCGAAGACGAATACAACTGTTGGCCAGCCAACGAGATTTCCGTTAACTCCTAGACCCACTGGGACAGGCCCAGCAGCGGTACGTCGAACGAAACCTGCGTCAACTAATCCAATAAGTGCAATAAACAGACCGATTCCAACAGAGATGGCAATCTTGATCTGTGCCGGAACTGCCTTGAACACTGCAACTCGGAATCCGGTCAACACTAGAACCAGAATAATCAGACCTTCCAGAACAACGAGGCCCATTGCAGCAGCCCATGTCATCTGTGATGCGATTCCGACTGCTACGAATGTGTTAAGTCCCAAACCAGTCGCCAATGCGAGCGGATAGTTTGCAACAGAACCCATCAAGATCGTTAACACGCCTGCAACGAGTGCAGTTGTAGCAGCGACCATCGCTGGAGCTGGAGCATCACCTCCGAAGAGGAATTGACCATTTACATCTGGTGAATACGCCAAGATGATCGGATTCAGCGCCACGATGTATGCCATCGTGAAGAAGGTTACTAATCCGCCTCGAACTTCTTGGGCTATGGAAGAGCCACGTTCTGAGATTTTAAAGTATGAGTCCAGCATGAATTATGCCTTTCTAATTTTGTTAACGGGGGTGTTTGCGACCCCGTGTGCGATAGGGCGCACAGCCCTGGGAAGATGAGACGATCCTATGGGCTACTTAGAGGTAACTCGGGAAACGACTCCCAGGGATATGGCAATTGATTGCCCAATTAAAACCGCAAACATGAGCGTGCCAAGCCCGACAGTTCCGCCAAGCAGCCAACCTGCAACTAATACGGTGCCCTCGATACCCAATCTAACCCGACCAATACGCACTCCAGACTTGTTATGCAATGCGGTCATTAAGCCGTCGCGAGGACCTGGTCCCAGGCCACATGTTATGTACAAGCTAGAGCCAATACCGACCATTGCGATACCGATTAGACAGTAAGCAATTCCAATCGGATAAGAGTTTTGAGCCGGAAAAATAGTGACACCGACTTGTATCGCAATGGCTATCAATGCGATGTTAGACAAAGTTCCAAATCCAGGCTTTTCTTTTAGCGGAATCCACAGCAGTAATACCAGCGTGCTGATGCCAAATGTCGACCAGCCCATTGTTATGTCCAAACGATTTGATATTCCTTGTGCCAAAACCGACCATGGCGCATTTCCGATTTCACTTTGAATCAGCAAGGAGTCACCTAACCCGAATATGAACAATCCAAAAAAGAGGACGAATGTTCGAAGCGGCGTTAAATCCCATCTAGATGAGGCCGTCCACGATGTATGAGGAACCGTTTTGTGTGGGCGCAAGAACTCTAAAAATGGATTAGACATTGCATGAGTATAATCAGCATATGTTTCCTGGTGTAGGCACAATCATTAACATTGTGACGATTATTTCAGGTGCTTCTCTTGGTGTTCTAGTAGGTAGTCGAATGAGTACCCGAACCAGAACTCTTCTTACCGATGTACTAGGTCTAGTAACGCTGTTGGGTGCTGCATCTGCGTTGATTCCATTGTGGTCAGATCGATATATCGAAGAATTGCCACAAGGTTGGAGCTTGCTAGTAGTTCTAGGCTCATTGTTAATTGGTGGATTAATTGGTTCGGCGCTAAAACTTGAAAATCGTTTGGACTCTCTAGGAGAAACGCTGCGAAAAAAGTTTAAAGCTTCTAATGATTCTCCCTTTGTCGAGGGATTTGTTGCCGCCTCATTGCTATTTGCGATTGGCCCCTTGGCGATTTTGGGAAGCATCAGTGACGGTATGGGAACTGGCATCGACCAATTAATTCTGAAAAGTACACTCGACTTTTTTGCAGCGATGGCCTTTGCAACTTCATTAGGTTGGGGAGTGGCTGTTTCAGCTATCCCTGTCGGAATTTATCAAGGCGTGTGGACTGTGATCGGCTTTGGCTTGGGAGAAGTTCTTGCTGGTTACCAAGTTGATGCGATGACGATTGTTGGCGGATTGATGCTTGTCTGTATTTCATTAAGATTGTTAAACATTAAGAATGTTGCCGTAGGTAATCTTTTACCTGCTTTGGCTATCGCACCCTTGCTAGCTTCGGTTGTTCACTCGCTATAAGAGCAATTACTCCTTGAAGGGTAATGGAAGTGACGATGTGTGAGCCGCACCGGATACGCGTGCGGTAACTTGGCGCATATGGTGCCTGCGGCATAAAACCTCGTAGGCCACATCTGCACCTGTTGAAACATCTCCGACTACTACCTGTTCACCCTCAACAACCATCACTCCACCAATGGTTCGTGCATTATGGGTCGCACGTGAACCGCACCAGCACAAAGCCTCGACCTGCAAGGTATTAACGCGATCAGCTAGCTCGACTAATCGCGCCGAACCTGGAAACAGTTTTGTTCGAAAGTCAGCCAGAATTCCAAATGCGTAAACATCAATACTTAATCCGTCGACTATTCGTGCTAATTGCTCGATTTGATTGCTTTCATAAAATTGAGCCTCATCGCAAATAATGTAGTCAATACGTTCACCCATTGATAACTGGTCTACAACTAGTTTGTGTAAATCCATTGAAGGGATAACTTCGATTGCGGGACTGGATAACCCAAGACGACTGGAAATAACTCCTGTACCAGCACGATCATTGTTCGTGAAAATTAATCCGGTGCGGCCTCGGCTCTGGTGGTTATGGGCTGTCTGCAATGCGAGCGTAGATTTACCGCTATCCATAGTTCCGCAGTAATAGATCAACTCAGCCATAGCACGCATCCTGCCATAGCTCTAAGAAAATAGCCCCTTGGCAAGCAAGGCAGCTTCTAGTTGTGGCTTCAAAGATAGGGCTGTATCAACCGAGATATGTGAAGCATCACGATAGACGACATTTCCATTCTGAATCGCTGGGCAAAAGTTAGTGCATAACCAAGGCGTTGGATCAATTTTTTCAAACCCATCAATAATTTGAACAGGGCTCTTTTGTGTGGAATTGCATGATTCGTAATCTTCTGAGGCAAGACAACTTGGGATGTCGCGGGTCGGATGTGGGGTGTCACTTATATAGATTAAGTGTTCCGATGTGCCACGCAGCAAGGAAAGAAGCTCTCTTTGCCCATCGCTCCACCACTTATTCCTATCCGAATAACCCGAAGCGGGGGTGAAGTATTGGAAACTACTTGTAATGACCGCTTGAGGGCGAAGTTTCTTAATACGAGTTATTGAATTCTCGCGCCATTGATTACAGTCAGAATTTTTGTACGCACCTTTATCGTTTCTTGGCAATACCACAGCAGGGCAAGCCGACTTAGTCAATGAGATTAGTTTAAAATTACGATCTCTTGCCAATTTTTCCAAAGTTGGAAACCACTGAGCCGCATGTGAATCTCCAAAGAGAACTATCGTGGAATCAGAATTTTTATCACCATATAAACATTCACCTGACTCTGATTCTCCGTAATTTACATGGCAACCATCATCATAAACAACAGGCCTTTGTACAACTTGTGCCAGGTCGAACTTGTATTGAGTTCCTTTAACGCTGATCGTCGATGAGGACGTTGACGAAATAATCAAACCGGCTACCAAGGAAATAACTGTAGTACCAACAAAAAATAGGTAAATTTTCTTTCCAGCGATTTTTTTATGTCGAATTGGTTGTTCTATGTACTTGCTAGTGAAATGTGCCAGAAGTATCGTCAAAGCGATGCAGAAGATACGCTCTCTAATTCGCAGGGGTCTTCCTAAGGCACTGCTAGGTAATACCAAAGCAGGCCAGTGCCATAGGTACAGTGGATAGGAAATCGCTCCTAGCCACTGCGAGATCCGGTTATTACTCAGATCGTTAAAAAAACGTGGCCAGCTAGATATCGAACCAATCAACGCGACCGTGGCAGCCACAGGAAGAAGGGCGTTAATTCCCGGGAACGCGGTGTTTTCATTGAAACTGAAGGATGCGATCGCAATTCCAATCGCACCTAACCACGGTATGAATCTGTTTTTCCACAGTGAGTCAGGAACAAAGAGAAGAAGAGCGCCAAAGCCAAGTTCCCATGCTCTAGTAGGAAGAGAATAGAAAGCCCAGATAGGTGAAGTTTGAGTTTGATAGATCGATAGAAGAAGAGACAGGGAGCTAGATATTGCTATTCCGTAGAATATTGCTCGCTTGCCATAACGCGACAGGAACAGAATAAATATTGGCCAGATCAGATAGAACTGCTCTTCCACCGCAAGGGACCAGTAATGAATGAACGGAGAGGGCGTGGCATCTAGATTTTGGTAATCATTCTCCCACCAAGCAAAAAGGTAATTGGATACATAGGTTGCAGCGGCGAAAAGATCTCGTCCTAATGCTTCTCGAGTTATAGCAGGCAGTACAAACATTCCAACTATTGCTGTTACAAAGAGTACAAAAACCGAAGTCGGTAATAACCGCTTGATTCGACGCTGATAAAAACTGTTTAAATCCAAACTTCCTGTATTTTCAATTTCGCGCAGGATTAATCCGGTAATGAGGTATCCAGAAATAACGTAGAAGATATCCACGCCAATAAATCCACCCGGAAGCAACCTGGCATGAAAGATAGTTACAAGGAGAGCGGCTAAAGCTCGAAGTCCTTGAATTTGAAGGATGCGCACCTCTAAGAAACTACCAGGGAGGTAATAGGAATATGTGGATATTTCGCTGAAAGTGTTGCCCTACCTTGAAGTCCATCAATCTCAAGCAATGCCACAACACGAACAACTTCAGCACCTAAGCGATGCATCAATTCAATTGCCGCACCAATGGTTCCGCCAGTTGCTAAGACATCATCAATAAGCAGGACCTTTGTACCTTTTGGTACTGCGTCAACGTGTACTTCTAAAGTGTCGGTTCCATATTCAAGTCCGTATGATTCCGAAATCGTAAGGTGGGGGAGCTTGCCTGCTTTACGGATAGGTACAAAACCACTGTGTAACTGATTTGCTACTGCGGAGGCGAAAATAAAACCGCGAGCCTCGATTCCTGCGATTACAGTTGTCGAATCGGCATACCGTGAAAATTCTTCAGTTACTGCGATGAATGCTTCTCCATGGGCAAGAAGTGGTGTGATGTCTTGAAATCTGATCCCTGCTTTTGGGTAATCGGGAATTTCGCGGATGAGTGACAAAGCGTCATCAAGATTCATGTGTCCGAGAGGGGACTTGAACCCCTAATCCCTTGCGGGAACTAACACCTCAAGCTAGCGCGTCTGCCAATTCCGCCACCCGGACTAAGTGTTCGGCAAGAATAGCAATTGGGTGCGAGAATAGCGAAATGACCACTACGACACACTCACAACTCGAACTCGAAACAATCCGTATTTGCCAAGAGTTGATACGAATCCCTAGCGTTAATTTCGGCGAAGGAAAGGGCGATGAAAAAGATGTTGCTGCCCATGTTGTTGCTCTGCTCAAAGAGGTTGGTATTGAGTCACAAACTTATGAATCGGCACCGGGTCGTTGTAACGTCATTGCTCGAATCAAAGGTTCTAATCCAAGCCGTCCAGGTTTAGTTGTACATGGTCACCTAGATGTTGTTCCTGCTAATGCTGCAGATTGGTCTGTTGATCCATTTTCCGGAGAAATAAAGGATGGATTTATTTGGGGACGTGGCGCAGTCGATATGAAGAATATGGATGCGATGATTATTGCGACTGTTCGCGATTGGGCACGCACTGGATATGTTCCAGAGCGCGACATCGTGTTAGCTTTCTTTGCAGACGAAGAGGCTGGAAGTAATTTTGGTTCGCATTACATGGTAAAAAACCATCCAGAAGTATTTGCAGGTTGTACTGAAGCTGTCTCAGAGGTCGGTGGTTTTTCTGTAACTGTTGCGGGTGGTAAGCGTCTCTATCTCATCGAGACAGCGGAAAAGGGAATTCACTGGATGCGATTAACCGCTGAAGGTCGTGCCGGTCATGGTTCTATGATGAACGATGAAAATGCAGTAACTCGCCTAGCAGAGGCTGTGGCAAAGATTGGTGCATATCAATGGCCACAGAGATACAGCAAGACAGTAAAAGCATTTTTTAAGCGGATTGCTGAAGCAACAGGAAAACCTTATAACGAAGAGGATTTGCGACCTTTGCTAAATGAAATTGGATTTGCTGCGACCATGATCGGGGCGACACTACAGAACACAGCTAACCCAACAATGTTGGAGGCTGGATACAAGGCAAATGTTATTCCTGGTTCAGCTAGTGCCGTTATTGATGGACGTTTTATTCCAGGTTTCGAAGATGAACTCAATGACACTATTAAGTCTCTAATCGGCGAGAACGTCATGGTTGAGACGATAACTCGTGACAAAGCTTTGGAATTTCCTTTTGAGGGTGATTTAGTTGAAGCAATGTGTAACGCACTAATAAAAGAGGATGCTGTTGCCATACCTGTTCCTTATGTAATGAGTGGCGGAACTGACAACAAAGCTTTGGCCGATCTTGGCATTATCGGGTATGGATTCTCGCCCTTAAAATTGGATGCGGACTTTAATTTTATGGCTATGTTCCATGGTGTTGATGAACGAGTTCCTGTGGAGGGTTTAACTTTCGGAGCCCGGGTTCTAAAAGAGTTTTTAGAAAACGCTTAAGCGCTCACATCATTCAACGCATTACGGACGATATCTGGCAAAGATATTTCTTCACTCTTAAGAACCCCGCGCAATTGTGCACCGGTTCGCGCACCAATCAAGGATGTTGTAACTCCAGGGGCGTCTCTGACCCAAGCCAATGCAACTTCTAGCGGTGAATACCCCAAGCCTTCTGCCGCAACTGCAACCGCCTCAACAATCCGTGAAGAACGATTATCCAAGTACGGTTCGATGTGCTTAGCAAAGTGAGGAGCAGCACCACGCGAATCACTGGGTATGCCCTTGCGATATTTACCCGTCAAGACTCCTCGTGCCAATGGAGCCCAGGCCAGAAAACCTAGTCCACATTCTTGGGCAGCATCTAATGCTTCTGTTTCAACAGCTCGATTAAGTAATGAGTATTCATTCTGCACAGTAGTTAGGGGAGCTTTCATGGAATTGGATTGCTGCTTTGTTGCCGCGCGTGCAATCTGCCAACCAGAGTAATTACTGATTCCCACATATCGCGCTCTTCCAGTTGTGTATGCATAATCAAGCGCCGACAAGGTGTCATCTAACGGAGTCGCATCATCCCACGCGTGGATTTGCCAAACGTCAACGAAATCCGAGCCAAGACGGGAAAGGGAACGATCTAGTTCGGCAATTAGTGAGTGTCTGGTTGCATCAACTCTTCTGACGCCATCGGTAAAACCGATTCCAGCTTTTGTAGCAATGATCACTTCATCCCGGTTAAAGAGAGTACCTATAAGTCCACCGATAACTCGTTCGCTATCGCCATCACC
Organism: Candidatus Planktophila sp.; assembly: GCA_044357675.1. Classification (GTDB taxonomy): domain Bacteria; phylum Actinomycetota; class Actinomycetes; order Nanopelagicales; family Nanopelagicaceae; genus Planktophila. The sequence continues at coordinate 17,889 of JBIKPC010000005.1, forward strand.
ATAAGTCGAGGCGGTGTCGATGAAATTCCCACCAGCATCTAGAAAAGCGCGGCATTGGTCGGCAGCCTCAATTTCATCAGTATCACGGCCCCAGGTCATCGTTCCTAGCCCCAAACGTGAAAGGGCCAAGCCACTCGTACCTGCTCTACGTTTTTCCATGGCCCGACCCTAGCAATAGCAAGAGTCAAAAGCTGCGATAGCCTTTGATTTATGCGATTGGTTTTGATCCGACATGCACATTCCGATGCTAATGCTGCCGGAATACTTTCAGGTCGGCTACCTAATGTGCACCTTTCTGAAAAAGGAGCTGTGCAAGCAGAAAATTTAGCTATTCGTTTAGGCAATTTTCCAGTGTCCAACCTTCGGATTAGCCCAATGGAAAGATGTTTTGAAACTATTTCGCCATGGATTAATTCAGTTGTTCTTGCTCACAATCCTAAATTCGAGCCAATAATCGATCCAGAATTAACTGAAGTTGACTACGGTACTTGGAGCGGTAAGAAACTGATAACGCTCAGCAAGAATAAGTTGTGGAAAACGGTACAAGAGTCACCAAGTCGCATGTACTTTCCAAATGGCGAAGGTATTGCACAGATGCAAGCACGAGCAATGACCTCTGTTCATCAGGCAGTTTCGGCTAATGGAAAAGGAACGGCTGTAATTGTCAGCCACGGTGATGTCATAAAGTCGATAGTTGCTTCAGCACTTGGCATGCATCTAGATGAGTTTCAAAGAATTATTATCGATCCTGCCTCAATTTCGATTCTTGATTTTTCTTCAACCAAACCAAGAACCCTATTGTTAAATGATTCACGTTCAGTAGTCACTGAACTTTTGGTTACGCCCAAGAGAGCCAAGAATTTACTCGGTGGTGGTTCGGGGCGATGAGACATGTATTTTCACAGCCAGAACGTTTTGTCACAGGGACGGTAGGAGAGCCAGGGGAGCGAGCCTTTTATCTACAGCTTAGAAACGGATCACGACTTTTTTCAGTTGCGGTTGAAAAGGCCCAGGTTCAAGCAATCACTGCACGGATCGATGTCATGGTTGCAGAGATTCGAAAATCAAACCCTCTGCTTACTATTGAAAAGTTCGCAAAGGATGATGCGCCTTTGGAATCTCCTGTTGATGCCGAGTTTCAAATTGGTGCAATGTCGCTAGCGTGGGATGAAGAACAGAAGTTGATATGTATCGAACTATACGAACTCGAAGAGGATGAAGAGGACTCTGAAGGTGAGGTTGTTGAGGTCAATATAAGTGTGGGAATGGCAGCAGCTTTCTCTATTCGTTCTAAAGCGGTAGTGAATGCAGGGCGGATACCCTGTCCTTTCTGTGGGATACCTATCGATCCGCGAGGACACCTATGTCCGAGGGCAAATGGTTACCGACGATAATTCGCGCACACTTACGACCGGTGATTTGTCTGTCACCGGTCGTTTAGTTGATGCATCAAACGCCACTTTGTATGCGACTGCAACACATGCAGATCGATCTATTATTTGTATCTATAAGCCGATAGCCGGCGAAAGACCTCTGTGGGATTTTGCAGACGGGTGCCTAGCCCATAGAGAGTACGCAGCATATTTACTGAGCAATCATTTAGGTTTTGATCTAGTTCCATTGACGATTTTGCGCGATGGCCCTTACGGATTCGGAATGGTTCAAGAATGGATCGATATCGATGAGAGCATTGATCTTGCAACATTCTTTAGTACTGATCATCCGCAATTACGAGCCATGGCACTATTTGATGCCATCATTAATAACACCGACCGAAAAATTGGCCATCTTCTACCGGTGAATGAACAAAAACTATTTGGTTGCGATCACGGTGTAACTTTTCATGCCGAGGACAAATTGCGAACCGTATTGTGGCAGTGGGCGAACGAACCGTTTTCTGAAGCGGAGATTATGATGCTCCGCAAAGCTCAATCTGAACTTACGGGTGACTTAGGCAATAAGCTGGCCCCTCTACTAACCCAGATCGAAATTGAACAAACTTCGCACAGAATTTCTAGATTATTAGCTGAAGGTACTTTCCCATTGCCTAATCCGGACTGGCCCGCAGTCCCGTGGCCGGCTTTCTGAAATACGAATACGATACGCACATGAAATCCTGGAGTGAAGTACTAATTCCATCCTTTGATTCCGCTCTTGATTTTCCTGAACTACATCTAACTAACTCTGCATCAGCAACGAAGGAAACCGTAAAGCGGAAATCTGTTTATCGAATGTATGTCTGTGGCATAACTCCATACGATGCAACACATCTTGGTCACGCTGCGACTTATTTAACTTTTGACCTCATCAATCGTTATCTACGAGCCAGTGGCGCAGAAGTGCGTTATGTACAAAACATCACTGATATTGATGATCCACTATTAGAACGTGCCGCGAGAGACGGCGTTGATTGGTCCGATCTTGCGCACCAACAAATTGACCTATTTCGAAGCGATATGGTCAACCTAAGAGTTATTCCTCCTGCAGCTTACATAGGCGCGGTCGATGCAATCCCTTTGGTTACACAAGCGATTGAAGAGCTGTCCGCTAAGGGAAGTATTTATCCAGTAGAGAAAGATTTGTACTTCAAAGTTCATTCCGACCTTCATTTTGGCGAGCGTTCTAATCTTTCCGAGCAAGAAATGATTCAAATATTTTCAGAACGCGGAGGAGACCCAACTCGTGTGGGAAAGTTAGCTCCTCTGGATTGTCTTGTCTGGATGTCGCAACGACCTAATGAACCCGGCTGGCCGTCACCCCATGGAGTTGGGCGACCTGGTTGGCACATTGAATGCACTGCAATAGCAATTAAGTATCTAGCGCCAGCAAGTGAAGAAACATCATTAATTGATATTCAGGGCGGGGGATCCGACCTTATTTTCCCTCATCATGAAATGTGCGCAGCACAGGCTCAAGTTCTTTCAGGAAAACCATTGGCGCAATCATACGTTCACGCAGGAATGATTGGTTTTGATGGCGAAAAGATGAGTAAGAGTAAAGGGAATTTGGTCTTTGTCTCTCAGTTAGTCACAGCGGGACGAGATCCGATGGCAATTCGTTGGGCGCTCATGAATGATCACTATCGCGCTGATCGAATGTGGACAGATCAATTATTGATTAATGCAGAAAGTCAGATTAACGTTTTGCGTTCAGTGCTAAATAGCGATCAAGTAGCACCAACCTCGCAACTTATTCATGAAATAATTGTTTTACTGGCCGATGATTTAAACACTCCGGCAATTATTCACAGTATTAATAACTGGGTTGCTCAGTCACAAACCGGGGCCACGGGCGGGGAAGCGAACTCCTTGACCAACGCACTAGACACATTGCTTGGAATCAAGCTTTAATTTTCGCTTTGTCTCCGCAAGTATCTTTCAAACTCTTTAGCGATCACATCTCCCGAAATATCTGGTAGCTCGGCAGCATCTTTACTCTCTTCCAACGCTTTTACATACTCAGCCACATCAGAGTCCTCAGCGGCCAGTTCGTTAACTGTTTTTTCCCACTCATCTGAATCTGTTTGCAATGAACCAAGGGGGATTGAAATGTCCAGGAAATCCTCGAGCGAATTAATCAACGCTAAGGATGCTTTTGGAGATGGCGAGTTAGATGCATAGTGTGGAACCGCGGCCCATAATGAAATTGCATCAATACCGCGTCGCATGCACCCATCCTGGATAATTCCAAGAATTCCAGTTGGTCCTTCGTACTTAGATACTGATACTCCAAGACGATCAGCAATGTTTGGATGCGCACCTGTACCTGTCACAGTTATTGGTCGAGTGTGAGGAGAATCTGCAAGCAATGAGCCAAGAGTTATTACAAGCGATACTTCTAAATCATCTGCTAGATCTAAAAGATCGGATGTAAAGCTTTTCCATCGCATTGAAGGCTCCACACCGGTGACAATTACAATGTCGCGCTTCATTTGAGAGACCACTAAACCAAAGACTTTAGTGCTCGGCCAAGTGATGCTTCTGATTGACGAGTCATCAATCGATACATGTGGCCTGTTGACTTGAAAATCATAAAACTCTTCCGATTCAACATCTGCTATCAATTGCGGGACCACATCATCATCCTTTTCCTGCCAAGCGGCCAACAGGTGTTCGATAGCACCAGATGCACCCTCGGCTGCATCATTCCAGCCAGAGAAAGCAACGATCATGACTGGGTCGCGCAGCAGCGGTATGTTATGAATCTCCACGAATGCAACCTTACGGTAACCTTCGTCAGATGAACACGCCGAATAAAGCTGATGGACTGCTGCGGCGTACCCTTTCTGAACGGGTAGTCATCGCCGATGGGGCAATGGGCACCATGCTGCAAGCGGCGAATCCCTCTTTGGCCGACTTCGAAAATCATGAAGGCTGCAACGAAATTCTCAATGTCAGCCGTCCAGACATTGTTCGATCGGTTCATGATGAATATCTCGCTGCCGGAGTTGATGCAATTGAAACCAACACCTTTGGTGCCAACTGGTCCAACTTGGCTGACTATGGAATAGAAGACAGAATCTACGAACTTGCATTTGCGGGCGGATCAATTGCGCGCCAAGCAGCAGATGCCTTTTCTACAGTTGATAAACCGCGCTTCGTTTTGGGTTCACTCGGACCCGGTACAAAATTACCAAGCCTTGGTCATACAACGTATGAAAATCTTAAAACTGCGTACTACACCGCAGCAAAGGGTTTAGCTGATTCAGGATGCGATGCATTGTTGGTCGAAACATCACAAGATTTGTTACAGGTGAAGGCTGCAGTAAATGGTTGCAGACAAGCAATCGTTGAAGCATCACATGACATAGTTTTAATAGCACAGGTAACCGTTGAAACCACCGGAACAATGTTGATGGGATCAGAAATCGGAGCAGCGCTCAATGCGCTCGAACCAATGGGTGTTGATCTGATAGGACTCAACTGTGCTACAGGGCCTGCAGAGATGTCAGAGCATCTTCGTTACTTGAGCAAGAACGCAAAGATTGCGATCTCGGTTATGCCTAATGCAGGCTTGCCGCAGCTTGGACCTAATGGTGCAACATATCCATTGGAGCCTGCTGAATTAGCAACGGCACTTGATGGCTTTGTTGCTGACTATGGAATTTCTTTGGTTGGTGGATGTTGTGGAACTACACCTGCGCACTTGGCTGCGGTAGTTGCAAAACTTGAGAAACGAAAGATTTCACAACGCACACCAGCACTTGATCCCGGTGCCTCATCCCTTTATCAATACGTACCGTTCCGTCAGGATAAAACATATTTAGCAATTGGTGAGCGCACCAATGCCAATGGTTCTCGAGCATTTCGTGATGCTCTATTAGCCGAAGATTGGGAAAAGTGTGTAGAAATTGCACGCGACCAAATCCGAGATGGCGCACATATGTTGGATCTATCTGTTGACTATGTTGGCCGCGATGGTGCAGCAGACATGAGTCAGATTGCATCACGGTTTGCAACCGCCAGCACCTTACCTATCGTGTTGGACTCAACAGAACCACATGTTTTAAAAGCTGGATTAGAACACCTTGGTGGGCGTTGCGTAATTAACTCCGTCAATTATGAAGATGGAGATGGTCCTACATCGAGATTTGCAAAGATAATGCCGCTCGTCAAAGAACATGGAGCTAGCGTTGTTGCTCTGACTATTGATGAAGAAGGTCAAGCACGAGATGCTGAATGGAAGTTGCGTATCGCACGTCGTTTAATACACGACCTGCACGATAACTGGGGCATGAATATCGGAGATATTTTGATCGATTGCCTAACTTTCCCGATCGCAACAGGACAAGAAGAAACCCGCAAAGACGGTATCGAAACCATCGAAGCGATCAAAAGACTCAAGCTTGAATTCCCAGAAGTTCAAACGACTCTAGGCGTCAGTAATGTTTCCTTTGGTCTAAACCCTGCTGCTCGTGTAGTTCTCAACTCAGTTTTCTTACATGAATGCGTTCAGGCTGGACTTGATTCGGCGATTGTCCATCCTTCAAAGATCACACCTATGGCACGAATTGATGAGCGACAAAAACAGGTTGCATTAGATCTTGTTTATGATCGTCGAGTTTTTGAAGGCGATGAATGTACGTATGACCCTCTGCAAGAGTTCTTGCAAATGTTTGATGGGGTAGAGCTTGCCACCAGTAAAAATGCACGTGCCGAAGCTCTTGCAGCATTGCCCTTGTTTGATCGCTTACAACGTCGCATCATTGATGGTGAAAAAGTTGGCCTGGATGATGATCTCAAGGCAGCTATGGCTCAAGGTACGCCACCACTTGAAATCATCAACTCGCACTTGCTCGAAGGAATGAAGATCGTAGGAGAACTCTTTGGTAAGGGTGAAATGCAACTTCCTTTCGTTCTGCAAAGCGCCGAAGTGATGAAAACTGCTGTGGCTATGCTCGAACCATTTATGGAAAAAACTGGTGATGACGGACGCGGAACCATGCTCTTGGCAACTGTTCGCGGAGATGTTCATGACATCGGCAAAAACCTTGTGGACATTATTTTGACTAACAACGGATATCGCGTTGTTAACATCGGAATTAAACAGACCATCAACCAAATAATTGACGGCGCTACTGAAAGTAATGCTGACGCAATTGGCATGAGTGGCTTACTGGTTAAATCAACCGTGATCATGAAGGAAAACCTTGAAGAGCTAACTGCACGTGGCTTAGATCAACGCTGGCCAATTGTTTTGGGTGGCGCCGCCCTTACTCGTGCCTATGTTGAACAAGATCTCGCATCTATGTTTCCGGGCGAAGTTCGCTACGCACGAGATGCCTTCGAAGGCCTACGTTTGATGGATGCAATCATGGCTGTAAAGCGCGGTGAAGAGGGTGCGGCTTTACCTGCCTTACGCGAACGTCGTGTTGCAAATACCAGAATCAAGAGCGAAGAAGCTCCTATCGATACTCGTCGCAGCGATGTGACCTCAGATAATTCGATTCCTAATCCACCATTTTTTGGTTCACGCGTCATAAAAGGAATCCAGTTGTCTGATTACGCTGGAATGCTTGATGAGCGCGCACTGTTTGTCGGTCAATGGGGGCTCAAGGGCAACCGTGGTGAGTATGAATCGATGGTCGAGAGCGAAGGACGCCCTCGTTTGCGCGCACTAATCAATGAAGTTCAGTCAAAAGGTTGGCTCAATGCCGCAGTTGTATATGGATACTTCCCTTGCTACAGCGAAGGAAATGATTTAGTAATTCTTCATCACGAAGGTGAGAACAAAGGCAAAGAAAGAACTCGTTTTACCTTCCCACGTCAAAGTCGTGATCGCCGACTATGCATCAGCGACTTCTTTGCCTCGAAGGAATCTGGTAAAACTGATGTGGTTGCTTTTCATATCGTGACTATGGGTTCTACAGTTAGTGAAGCCTCAGCCAAATTGTTTGCTGACAATAATTACCGTGAATATCTAGAGCTCCACGGACTTTCAGTACAACTAACTGAAGCATTAGCAGAGCATTGGCACACCCGTATGAGAGAAGAGTTGGAAGTTAAATCAGAAGATTCATCAGACCTACAGGGAATTTTGGATCAGGGTTATCGAGGGTCACGCTATTCATTTGGATATCCAGCATGCCCGGACCTGGAACAACAAGTGCAATTATGCGAATTACTTGATCCCGCACGAATCGGTGTCGAGTTATCTGAAGAGTTCCAGTTACATCCCGAACAATCAACCTCAGCAATTATTGTTCATCATCCCGAAGCCAAGTATTTCAACGCTAATTAATTTTTATGACCAATAATTTTTTCGAGGCAGTCTTCTTTGATATGGATGGCCTCATGGTCGATTCTGAACCCGAATGGCTTTTATCTGAAACTGAAGTTACGGCGGCATATGGGTATCGGTGGTTAGAAGCCGATCAAATTGCCTGCTTAGGTGGACCTCTTTCAAAAGTTGGCCAATACATGCACGACAAATGTGGGCAACAAGAATCACCACAATTCTTTACTCAAACTCTCATCGATACCCAAGTGGCAAGGATGCGCGGAAACACGCCGACCATGCCTGGGGCTATTGAACTCGTGCGGGAACTGCAATCTCACGGGGTAAAAACCGCTTTGGTATCGGCAAGCCCAAGAAATATTGTTGATGCCGTTCTAGATAATTTAGGACACGAACTCTTTCCTTTCTCAATTAGTTCGGATGATGTTGTTAACACCAAACCGAATCCAGAAGGCTATCTAAAAGCTGCGACAATCACGCGTTCAAATATTTCAAACTGTTTGATTTTTGAAGATTCGTTGACTGGAATGAACGCCGCAGTTGCAAGCGGCGCTTTCCTGATCGGTGTTCCGCATCTGGTTTCAATCGAAGAGTCTGAACGGGTACGAGTTATTAAATCCTTGGAACAAATGTCTTATGCGAAATTGGGTGAACTAAGAAGTAACTTTGCTACGGCTATTTGAGGACTGAATTTAGCTTAGTCGTTATGCGCAGGGCAAATGCTTTTGAAATAGCACCAATCACACAAACGCGAAGGTTTAGGCGGCCAGTATTCCTTGTCGATAG
>JBIKPC010000006.1:0-25885 GCA_044357675.1 Candidatus Planktophila sp.
TCTGCAATTACCGATGAGGATTTCATTCAAGCCGGAGCCACGATTGTCGCAACAGCTGATGAGGTGTGGACAAAAGCTGACCTAATTCTTAAAGTGAAAGAGCCGATCGAATCTGAGTATGTGAAGATGCGTAAAGGTCAAACGCTTTTCACCTATCTTCACTTAGCAGCCTCAAAGGCCTGCACCGATGCATTGGTCGCATCCGGAACAACGGCAATTGCTTACGAAACTGTCGAAGTTAATGGAACTTTGCCCTTGCTTGCACCAATGAGTGAAGTTGCAGGACGTCTTGCTACCCAAGTCGGCGCAACAGCTTTACAAAAACCTCATGGTGGCCGTGGAGTACTACTTGGTGGAGTGCCCGGAGTAGCTCCAGGACGTGTTGTCGTTATTGGCGGGGGAGTTGCTGGCCTCAACGCAGCTGTAATCGCTGTAGGAATGGGTGCTGATGTCACCGTCTTTGATAGATCGATAAATCGTTTGCAGTACATAGATACTCAGTACCAGGGGCGTATCAAAACTTTGGTAGCTTCCAAGCATGCCATCGAACGCGAAGTTAAATTAGCCGATTTAGTAATTGGTGCTGTGTTGGTTCATGGAGCAAAAGCTCCAAAGTTAATTTCTAACTCACTTGTCGCACAAATGAAGAGCGGGTCAGTGTTGGTCGATATTGCAATTGATCAGGGTGGATGTTTTGAAGACTCCAAGCCAACAACTCACGCAGAGCCCACATTTACCGTACATAACTCGATTTTTTACTGTGTTGCCAATATGCCTGGTGCTGTTCCCGTTGCATCAACCTATGCATTAACAAATGCAACCTTGCCGTATGCACTCTCCTTAGCAAACCTAGGCTGGGAAGCTGCATGTAGAAAAGATGCACACTTAGCTAAGGGGTTAAATGTGCATGAGGGAACAATTTATTATTCGGCTGTAGCAGAAGCACATGGGTACCCAAGCGTTGAATTTTGAACAAGCATCGACATCCTTCCTTAATCATTTACAGATCGAGAGAGGCTTAGCAACTAATTCGATAGCTGCCTATCGCAGGGACTTAGCCAAATTTGCTATTTTTCTTAACGATAAGCCGCTCTCTGAGATTGGTCCTGACATCATAAGTGGATTTGAAAACTCACTTCGGGAAGCAAAGCTTTCTGTCGCCAGTATCAACAGGGTAGATTCAACATTGAGATCGTTTTTCAAGCATTTACAACAAGAGTATGGATACTCAGATCCAACATTGGAAATTGCTCCAAGTAAATCTGCGCGACGTTTGCCAAAAGCGTTAACAATTGATCAGATAGTTTCAATGATCGACGCAGCACTTCGTGAAGGTCAACCAATTACTGTCCGCGATCAGGCAATGCTCGAACTTTTGTATAGCAGCGGCGCCCGAGTAAGTGAATTAATTGGAATTAATGTTAGTGATTTGAGTTCCATTGAAACTGACGATGGAGTAATCACCACCCTGAAGCTACGTGGTAAAGGTTCCAAAGAAAGAATTGTTCCTTTGGGATCTTTTGCCTCTAAAGCGATAGACAACTACACGACCAGAGTTAGACCAGATTTGGCAGCAAAGAGTTCAAAGTCAACTTCAGCGCTGTTTCTTAATTCGCGCGGATCAAGAATTTCTCGACAATCTGCATGGCAAATGGTCCTTGATGCAGCCGAGGCAGCAGGTGTTACCGAACATGTATCACCGCACGTTTTTAGGCATTCGTATGCAACTCATTTATTAGATGGTGGCGCAGATATTCGTGTCGTCCAAGAGTTACTAGGACATGCATCAGTCACAACAACCCAGATTTACACGCTCATAACAATAGATAAAGTTCGAGAGAGTTACTCGATGGCTCATCCTCGAGCCAGGTAAGTAGTTTTATAAACCGCGCAAGCGACGAGCCAAAATACTTTGATCACCCTTTGCTTCCAGGTCAGCAATGATCACCGCAATAGATTCGCGAACAATGCGACCGCGGTCAACAGCAAGGCCTAAATCTCCACGCAACTGCAGGCGCGCTTGATCAAGATCAAAAAGTTCATCTGGCGATAAGTAGACGGTAATTTTTTCGTCATGACGTTCGCGACCTGAAGGTGAGCGATCAACAGTTGTTACGCGACGACGCGCAATAGTGCGGACTCCCTTTTTAGATGATGGCGCTTTTGGAGTCGCTATTGCAGGTGCGACTAGGGGAGCGACGTGATCGGGGATTGATTGTGATGGCACTGCGCTCAGTGCTGGGGCTGTAGAACGAAATAGTTCATCAGCACCTGGAAGGTTTGCTCTACGTGTCATCGTGCGCCTCCTCTGGCGATAAGTTCTCGTGCTAAACGTCTGTATGAAGCTGCTCCACCTGAAGATGTTGCATATGTGGTGATCGGTTCACCGACAACAGTTGTTTCAGGAAAACGAATTGTCTTTGCAATGATCGTTTCAAAAACATCTTCAGGGAATTGCTCGAGAATTCGCTCTAGCACCTGACGGTTATGTGAAGTTTTCTTGTCATACATAGTTGCCAAAATTCCAATAAGTCGAAGATTGGGATTTAGAAAATTCTTAACTTTATCCAAATTGCCTTTTAGTTCGATAAAACCATGAAGTGCAAAGTATTCGCATTGCATCGGAACGATAACTTCATCAGATGCAACTAACGCGTTGATTGTTAATTGACCCATTGTTGGTTGGCAGTCAATCAAAATTACATCGTAATAATCTCTCAGTGGCGCAAGAGCGCGCTTTAGATATTGCTGGCCACCAATTTCAGCACCCAGAGTCGTTTCAGCGGTACCCAGGTCACGGTTTGCAGGCAAGAAATCCAATCCAGGAACCGAGGATTTCAAAACAATGTCATCAACATTTGCTGTAGGGGTCATCAATGCGTAATAAACAGTTTGTTCTAATGGCAATGAGTGCGCATTAACGCCAAGGCCTAAAGACAAACCACCTTGCGGATCGAAGTCGACCAATAAAACCCGGCGGCCTAATTCAGATAGCGCAGCACCTAAGTTGATGGTGCTGGTTGTTTTTCCAACTCCACCTTTTTGGTTGAAAATAGAAATAACCTTTGCGCCGCCATGCTCTGTTAGGGCCGCGGGATTTGGAAAGTTTTGTGCCGCCTTGCCTAGCAAGGTAGATGTAGTCGCTACATCCTCTGCAATTGTCGATTTAGCGTTCAATCTTCAAACCTCTTTCCTGATATACGCGGCAGCCTATGCGTTACACAGAAAACAGGCAAGCGTGAAGTAAGGTGCCTCCGTGGAGATCATAGAGAGCGTTACTGAGGAGATCTCAGTCGAGGCTGCAACCGATGTAAATGCAGCCTCAGCAGGCTTCTCGGTTCACCTGGCCAACTTTGATGGGCCTTTTGATCTCCTGCTTCAGTTGATTTCCCGTCACAAAATGGATGTCACTGAAGTCTCATTGAGCATGGTGACCGATGAATTCATTTCCTTTATCCGCGGTCTAGAAGCATCGGGTGAGGGTTGGGAGCTAGAACAAGCCACTGAATTCCTTGTTGTCGCCGCTACTTTGTTAGATCTGAAGGCGGCACGCTTACTGCCATCTGGAGATGTTGAGGATGAAGAGGATCTAGCCCTGCTTGAAGCTCGGGATCTTCTATTTGCTCGATTGCTGCAATACCGAGCATTCAAGGAGATCGCTGCCACCTTTAATGAACGTATCGCCGCTGCCGATAAATCATTTGCCCGCGTTGTCGCCCTCGATCCCGCCCTTGCGGCTCTATTGCCTGAGGTGTTGATCGGGGTAGGGGCCGCGCGATTCGCAGCCATAGCCGAGCGCGTTTTGACGCCTAAGGTTGTGCCAGTGGTGGCTATTCAACACCTCCACATGGCCCTTGTAAGCGTGGCTGAGGAGTCACGTATGGTCGTGGAGGCGCTGCGACACTCAAAGACCCTGAGCTTTAGAAACCTGATTTCAGATGCCGACAGCACCCTGGTTGTCGTGGCGCGATTCTTGGCCCTGCTGGACCTGTATCGTCAGGGAGTCCTACGGTTTGACCAGGTCATCGCCCTAGGCGAACTGCAGATCAGTTGGACCGGAAGCCTTGAAGGCGAGGTCGAGATAACTGATGAGTTTGATATACCCGTGGTGTTAGAGATGGAAGACTCGACAGAAAGTGGCGACAATGTCTAATGTAGAAGTTGAACGTTCGATCGAGGCGATCCTTATGGTGGTCGATGAGCCGGTTACTGAGATTATCTTGGCCCAGGTTCTTGAGCGTCCGATCGAAGAGATCGAAGCCGCTTTGGTAGCCCTTGAAGGAAGCTACGAAGATCGTGGCTTCTCGCTGCGAAAGATTAATGGGGGATGGCGCTTTTATAGCCATGCTAATTACTCGGCTGTTGTCGAGAAATTCGTCCTTGATGGCCAGCAATCCCGGCTAACTCAGGCTGCACTGGAGACCCTTTCCGTCATCGCATACCGGCAGCCGGTCTCTAGAGCGCGTGTGTCGGCTATTCGTGGTGTCAATGTCGAAGCTGTTATGAAGACTTTGATCACCCGTGGTTTAGTCGAAGAATCAGGGGTAGAACATGAAACTGGGGCGATCTTGTATAAGACAACCAGCTATTTCCTAGAGCGCCTAGGGTTGAATTCACTAGAGGATCTACCGGCGCTAGCGCCGTATCTTCCAGACCTTGATGGCCTGGATGAGATCCTCGATTCGCTAACTGACTAGCCTTTCCGCTACCCTTACTCCTGACTGTCGGGAGGATAGCCATGGCCCAAATGAGGCTTAATAAGATAATCGCAGATGCCGGTATCACTAGCCGTCGCGGAGCGGATGAGTTAATCGAAGATGGCCGTGTCGCCGTCAATGGAATCATTGTTCGTGAGATGGGCAGCAAATTTGACCCAGAAAAAGATAAAGTAATGGTTGATGGTGAGACAATAACACGCACTTTGACTAAGTCTTATCTTGCACTTCATAAACCAAAAGGTGTTTTGTCTACGATGTTTGACCCCGAAGGTCGTCCATCCTTAGATGATTTTATTGACCTGCGCAAAGAGCGTCTTTTCCATGTCGGTCGCCTGGATAAAGACTCTGAGGGTCTCATTTTGCTCACAAATGATGGAGATCTAACCTTCAGAGCTACCCACCCATCCTTCGGTTTGGAAAAGACCTACATCATCGAATTTGACGGAGTTTTGCCAACCGGTGTCGATAAGGTGCTTTTGAAGGGGGTAGAGCTCGAAGATGGAATGGGTCGAGTTTTGACCTTCAAACAGCTTTCGCCAAAGTGGATTGAAGTCTCTATTCACGAGGGTCGCTATCACATCATCCGTCGCCTCATGGAGGCGGTGGGGGTGAATGTTCTGCGATTGATCCGAACCAAGTTTGGGCCGATCTCCCTGGGTGATACCCCAGAAGGACGATGGCGAGACCTCAATGATGGAGAGTTAATGAATCTACGTAAGGCTTTAGATCTTTAACCGCTTTACTATAAATAGACAATCTGCATAATAGCAATTTATCATTTTATAGATAATAATTATGTTTAGTATGGTTTTATCGATATTTCTGACGCTCATATCGGGGCACAGATACCGATATATCGATATTATGAAAAGATCGACGGTACCTAGTTCTCAAGCAGGTTTAAGCAGTAAATAGCGTAAAAAGGTCTAATTGCTAAAAGGTTTTATCGACAAACTATTATTTAAATGATCACTAAAAATGGTTAGGAAAGGTACCCTTATCTCATGGGATTACGTGCAATTCGTGGAGCGATCCAAGTTCCAGCCAACACCGCGGGGGAGATCGCCTCAGGCGTTAAGGAGCTAATCGCTGCCATTTTGACAGCCAACGAGCTGGTGCCATCCGATGTTATTTCAGTTTTCTTCACAAGCACTGTGGATCTAGATGCCGCCTTTCCAGCCGCTGCCTGTCGCGAGATGGGTTTTGCGAACGTGCCGTTGATTGGCTCTGTAGAAGTTGCCGTTCCGGGGGCGCTTGATCGAACTGTGCGAGCGATGCTCCACGTTGAGACTAACCGCACGCCAGAGCAGATCACACACATTTATCTCCATGGAGCTGTCTCTTTACGCCGAGATATAGCCCAATAATGCTCAGCAAGGTGCGAATAGTAGGTTCAGGATTGATAGGAACCTCCATCGGTTTGGGCTTAGTTCAGCAAGGAATTGCTGTCGAGATGATTGATTCGGATCTTTCAACTCAGGCTCTGGCTCAGGATCTAATTGGTGGGGCAGGAGTGGTTCATCCAGAGCTAGTGGTGTTAGCGATTCCTACTTCAGCTCTAACCCAGGTCATTAAGGAAGAATTATCTTTAAACCCACAGTCGACATTTATGGATGTCGGTAGTGTTAAGAATGAAGTTGTACTTAAGGTTCAGACATTTTCAGAGCTTTCTAGGCGTTTTTTGCCTACCCACCCAATGGCAGGCCGTGAAATCGGCGGTGCAAGCTCTGCAAGGGCCGATCTATTTCAGGGGCGCAGTTGGATACTTACGCCTACCCAGGATTGCCTTCCCGAATCTAAAGCTCTAGTGATTGAACTGATTGAAACCCTAGGGGCAACACCGATAGAGCTTTCTGCTACCGATCATGACGCCGCAGTGGCAAAGATTTCACATCTGCCCCAGATCACCTCATCGCTGCTCGCGAAGCAGTTAAGGGGCACTCCAGTTGAGTGGATGGAGCTGGCCGGTCAGGGCCTTCGGGATACAACGCGGATTGCAGCATCGGATGAACAGTTATGGAAAGAGATTATTCATAGCAACCGTGCCGAAATTTCTGAATTACTTATAAGTCTACAAAACGACCTAAATCAGATGATTAATTCGTTAGGGGAGCCCGCCCAAATCGCTGAATTAATTGCTGCAGGTCGAGCAGGAAAAGATTTAATTCCTGGAAAACATGGCGGCAGAGCGCGCGAATATAGCTATGTGCCGATTGTCATTGATGATAAACCTGGACAGCTAGGTGCAATTTTTAATGAATGTGCTGCGATGCAAGTAAACGTAGAAGATTTGAATATCGAACACTCACCCGGACAATTAAGTGCCTTAATTACCTTGTCATTGTCATCATCGGATGCAGAGAAATTATCTGCACATTTAACCTCGATCGGATGGAACGTTCATCCGGTTCGCAAATAGAAGTAGGCTCAGTACATGGGCATAATCGTAGCTATTGATGGCCCGAGTGGGGCAGGAAAATCAAGTACGGCAAAAGCAATTGCAGTGCGCGCTGGTTGGAATTATTTAGATACAGGTGCTTTGTATCGAGCAGTTACTTGGCTGGCCTTAGAACATAAATGCGAAGAAGCTTTTTCAATTTTGCAAGCAATAAAAGACAACCCAATTACTTTTGATGCTGATCCGCAATCTCCTAATGTTTTTGCGGGGGAGACTCAGATTACGCACGCTATTCGTGGAACATCAGTAACCGAAAACGTTTCACGCATTAGCGCAATTCCCGAAATTCGCCACGAGTTAATGAAATTGCAGCACCGGATTATTGATTCAGCCGAACGAGGAATAGTTGTTGAAGGTCGCGATATTGGAACAGTTGTAGCACCTGAAGCTGGATTGAAAATCTACTTAACCGCTGATTTAGATGCGCGTACGGTACGTCGTGAAAATGAAATTGACGACAAAAGCGTAGACGTGAAAGCATCTTTGGATAACCGCGATGCAATTGATTCAACGCGCACAGTTTCACCTTTAACAATGGCCGCGGATGCCGTAGAAGTTGACTCAACGTATTTGGATCTTGATGAAACTATCGAGCGCATTTGGGAGCTCTTAAAGAAGCGTAATTTGCTAGGTTTGCCTATCGTTGCAATCTTGGGACGTCCAAACGTTGGAAAATCAACACTGATCAATCGCTTCTTAGGTCGTCGTGAAGCAATCGTTGAAGATACTCCTGGCGTCACGCGCGATCGCATTCAGTACGAATGTGAATGGGGCGGTCGTCGCTTCATCATCATGGACACAGGTGGTTGGGAATCAAAGCCCGATGGTATTTCGGTGCAAGTAAGTGCGGGTTCAGAACTTGCCATGCAAGAAGCTGATGTTCTCGCCTTTGTTGTAGACGCACAAGTTGGTGCGTTGGATGAAGATGACACTTTGGTACAGCACCTACGTAAAGCAAAGAAGCCAACAATTTTGATCGGTAATAAAGTCGATGGCGAACGAGAAGAAGCAGAGGCTCACGGTTTGTGGAGTCTAGGTTTAGGTGAACCACGTTTTGTTTCGGCATTACACGGTCGCGGAAGTGGTGACTTGCTTGATCACATTGTTGCCGTGCTACCTGAAGTTGGACGAGCTCAAAATCAAGATGGCTATCGCAAGGTTGCCCTTATTGGTAGGCCAAATGTTGGCAAGTCTTCTTTGTTCAATGCAATTGCGGGCGAATCATTATCGATCGTTGACGATGTAGCCGGAACAACTCGTGATCCGGTCGACTCATTACTTTCTTTTGGTGGATCAACTTGGAGATTTATCGATACCGCCGGATTAAAAAAGCGCGCGAACCAAGATTCTGGAACTGATTACTACGCATCGTTGCGAACAGCTACGGCGCTAGAGCGTTGCGAAGTTGCTGTAGTTGTGTTGGATGCGTCAGAGCCAATAACAGAGCAAGATTTGCGGGTCATCACCATGGTCGAAGAGGCTGGTAAAGCAATGGTGATCGTTATGAACAAATGGGATTTAGTGGATGAAGACCGCCGCAATCAGTTAGACCGCGAAATAGATCGACATCTTGATCAGGTTGAATGGGCGCAGCGAGTTAACCTTGCAGCAAAGACGGGGTGGCACCGCGACCGTCTGGCACCGGCGCTTCGGACCGCACTTGATAGTTGGGAACGACGAGTACCAACAGCCAAACTCAACTCTTTCTTGGGCGCTCTAATTGGCGCAACACCTCCACCAGTTCGTGGTGGAAAACAGCCAAAGGTTTATTACGCAACGCAGGCCGGTATTGCACCACCTAAGTTTGTAGTGTTCTCTAGTGGCTGGATCGAGGCTTCCTACCGACGCTTTATTGAGCGCCGTTTACGTGAAGAGTTCAAATTCCCGGGCACCCCTGTTCAGGTGGCGGTCAGAGTCAAGGAGCGCGATAAGGAATGAGTAGCTCAGTGATTAGCGTTCCCAACGCTCTCACCTTTCTACGTTTCCTTGGTATCCCTATTTTCATTTATCTCACCCTCAATGTAGAAGCCGATGGATGGGCAATAGTTGTCCTAGCTATCGGAGGAGCAACTGATTACTTCGATGGAAAAATCGCACGAGCATGGAATCAAACATCCCGTTTCGGTGAATTAGCCGATCCTGCAATCGATCGCCTGTACATAGTGGCGATCCTTGTCGTATTTCTGATCCGGGACATTATCCCGACATGGATGATTGTGATAATTGTTGGCCGGGATATCGCACTTGGAATCATCACGATTATTATGAATCGAAAAGGCATAGCTCCTTTCACCGTGACCTACCTTGGCAAGGCGGCCACCTTCAATTTGATGTACGCCTTTCCCTTTCTGCTATTGGCCCAATCAGATGGAACCCTGGGAACAATCGCCTTTGTATTGGGGTGGAGTTTTGCCATCTGGGGGATTGCCCTCTACATTTCGACAGGTATTAGTTATGCGCGCCAAGGCATTTGGCAGATAAGAGGGACACATGTCATCGATTCCTAATGAGTTGTCATACACCAAGGAACATGAATGGGTTTCATCAGTTGATTTAACATTCACAATGGGTATCACTGATTACGCGCAAGCAGCATTGGGTGACATTGTTTATGTCCAACTTCCAAAAGTCGGCGAATCTGTTGTCGCCGGAAAAGTTTGCGGTGAAGTGGAATCGACAAAAAGTGTTTCTGATATCTACGCGCCTGTTACCGGAACCATTGTTGCTATAAATGACTCCCTATCTAATTCGCCGGAAACAATCAACTCCGATCCATACGGTGCGGGCTGGCTGGCTAAAATTGAGGTCACTGCAGCGCCGTCTGACCTATTAACAGCTGCCCAATACGTAGAAATTACCGCTTGACCTTATTCCTCTAACTCTCTAGTGTCACCCTTAAGTTGACGGTGAGGAGGTAGAGATGATGACTGCAGAACAATCGCAGAATGAGTTAACTACCACCCTGCATTTAGGAGTACGTGAAGTTAGCAATTCCCCTGCTAACTATTTGGAAGAGCAGTTGGCATTACTTACTGCGCAAGATCGCGCCGTAGTGTCAGAGATCCAAAACTCTCAGGGCGAAAAAGCGATGATTCTGATTGCACGCGGCTCACATAAAGGTTCTCGTTTTCTAATAACTGCCGAAGGTGCATCCATCGGAAGATCCGCTGAAAGCGCTATTTTCTTGGATGATGTAACGGTTTCTAGAACCCACGCAACAGTGCTTAAAAACGGCAATGAATTTGTTTTAAAGGATGCAGGCTCGCTCAATGGAACCTACATCAACAATGTGTCGATTGCGGAACACACACTTGTTTCAGGTGATGAGTTTCAGATCGGCAAGTTCCATTTGCTTTTTATCGGTTCGAACAAATAACTATTGAGTCACGAAGAAACTAGGGGAGTAGTCATGGCAGTTCCAGCACGCGCGTACTTAAGCATCGGTGAAGTTCTCAACCGTTTGCGTGGAGATTTTGCAGACATCACAATTTCGAAGATTCGCTTTCTAGAATCTGAAGGGTTGATCGAACCGCAACGTACGCCCTCTGGTTACCGCAAGTTCACGAGCTCTGACCTAGAACGTTTGCGCTATGTACTGTTGGCACAACGTGATCAATACTTGCCACTAAAAGTAATCAAGGACAACCTTGATGCAATTGACCGTGGATTACAGCCAGCAGCGGTCGGTGGAGTAGCTCGTCCAAATATCGGATTAGCAACAATCGATGGCGAGATGGCCCCAAGTGCATTTGGTGAAGTCAGCGAGATGCGCCTATCTCGCGAAGAACTCTTGAAAAATAGTGGCCTGGCAGAAGCGCATTTAGTCGAACTTGAAGGATATGGATTGATCGCCCCACGCGGACGTCATTACGATGGAGACGCATTAGCAATCGCCAAGGCTGTTACCGAGATGGGTGGCTTCGGAATTGAAGCCCGTCATCTACGCTCATTCAAATCCGCTGCAGATCGCGAGATAGGTTTGATCGAACAGGTCATCACACCATTGACACGTCAAAAGAGCGCCGAATCAAAGGCACGTGCTGAAGAAGTTCAAAAGGAGATTGCATCTCTTTCCATTCGCCTACATGCAGCACTTGTGCGTGGCGGACTCAATCGCCTTCGCTAATAGAACGCACACCTCATGTTGATTCCTATGGAGGTAATTGGCGTTCGCGTCGAGATGCCATCTAACCAGCCGATTGTTTTGCTTAAGGAAATCGACGGCTCCAGATTCCTGCCTATTTGGGTAGGGGCGGTGGAAGCGACAGCGATCGCATTTGCCCAGCAAGGTGTTGAACCTCCACGACCTTTAACACACGATCTGATGAACAACCTGCTGGAGCTTTTGGATGCGACCTTAACCGCGGTACATCTAACTGAGATCAAGGATGGAATTTTCTACGCGACAATGCTGCTGCGTGATTCCAACGCAGGGCAGTTGACGATCTCGGCCAGGCCATCTGATGCCATTGCCTTGGCGGTTCGAAGCCACAGCAACATCTTGGCCACGCAAGAGCTCTTAGATGAGATCGGAATAGAGATCCCACAGGGCGATGGCGATAACCAGGAGGTCGAAAAGTTCCGCGAGTTCCTCGACCAGATCAACCCTGAAGACTTCGTAGGCTAGCCTCAACTCTCAACCTAAAGTAGAGGTTTGGGTCGTGTCGTTCCTAGGCATCTAGAGGTGGCGGGTCTACATTTATCTCACTCCCCATTAGAAATGAGCCATTCCCCATGAGCCCAGAAGAGTTAGAAATTGGCTACCGCGGCGCTACCGCTTGTTCTGCCGCTGGGATTACATATCGCCAATTAGATTATTGGGCGCGCACAGGTTTAGTGGAACCAGGGATTAGAACTGCAAGTGGTTCCGGAACTCAACGCCTGTATGGCTTTCGCGACATTTTGGTTTTAAAGATCGTAAAGCGATTGTTGGATGCTGGCGTTTCGCTACAAAATATTCGTACTGCTGTTGATCATTTGCGCAGTAGGGGAGTCACGGATTTGGAAAGAATCACCCTGATGAGTGATGGAGCATCAATTTACGAATGCTCAAGTCCGGATGAAATTATTGACCTTTTGCAAGGCGGCCAGGGAGTCTTTGGAATTGCCGTTGGCAAGGTATGGCATGAAGTCGAAGGCTCTCTATCTGTACTTCAGGGTGAAATCAATGGCCAGGTAATAGGTGGCGAAAATAACGATGAACTCTCGCTGCGTAGAAAGAGCAAAGGCGCTTAATTCACCTTATTCTTCATCCCTGCCCTTGCACTTTTAGGCGAGAGGCTTTGAACAGGATGAGGAATTGCCATGAGTCGTTCATTTGAGGATCGTCATATAGGTCCAACCTCAGTCGATGAGATGACGATGTTGAAAGCGTTGGGATACTCAGATTTAGCATCATTCATCAGTGCCGTTGTTCCAGCGAACATAGCAATTAAAGGTGTCATTGAGAACGCACTGGATTCTGGAAAAAGCGAAGTCGAAGTCATTGCAGAGTTGCGAGAGATTGCTTCAGAAAACAAAGTCTTTTCATCGTTAATTGGTACTGGATACTACGGAACAATTGTGCCGCCAGTGATTAAGCGAAATGTGCTGGAAAATCCTTCTTGGTATACCGCGTACACACCGTATCAACCTGAAATTTCGCAAGGTCGCCTGGAAGCGTTATTTGCTTTTCAAACTATGGTGTGTGAATTAACCGCACTTAATATTTCCAATGCTTCGATGCTAGATGAAAGTACCGCGGCCGCCGAAGCCATGACACTTGCACGACGTGCTTCAAAGCTAAGTGATGATGCTGTATTTCTGATCGAAGAACATGTCCACCCGCAGACAAAAGCAGTTGTCATCACACGTGCTAAGCCGCTTGGTATCAAAGTTGTTGAAATTGATTCTGGACACGTTGTGCGCGATGGGTACGACGGAGAATTTTTCGGAGCGCTATTACAGTATCCAGACACAACTGGAACTGTTATCGATTACACCTCATTTGCAGAGTATGCGCACTCACGTGATGCACTAGTAATTGCTGCCACAGATCTTTTGTCCTTAACGCTTTTGAAAGCGCCAGGGGAGTGGGGCGCTGATATCGCAGTTGGTACCGCCCAACGCTTTGGAGTTCCTATGGGATTTGGTGGACCTCATGCCGGTTTCTTAGCGGTTCGCACCGGACTAGAGAGATCTATGCCAGGCCGACTTGTTGGTCAAAGTATTGATGCAACCGGCAAGCCCGCATTTCGTTTAGCGCTGCAAACACGCGAGCAACATATTCGTCGCGATAAGGCCACCTCAAATATTTGTACCGCTCAGGTTCTTTTAGCGAACATGAGTGCGTTCTATGCCATGTGGCACGGTCCAACAGGTCTGCAACAAATCGCAGAGAGAGTTCATGGCTTTGCGGCACGATTGCATGCTGCGACAAATAACCGAGAAGATGTTGTGTTCGATACGGTGCATATAGTTGTCGACAACGCGGAAGCGATTCATGCAAAGGCTGAGGCAAAGGGGATTAATTTCCGAAAGGTCAGCGCAACCGAGCTGCGAGTTTCCTTTGACGAACAAACAACCGAAGAATTGTTTGCTGATGTTCTTGCAATCCTAGGATTAAAGGATGTTGCGGGGGAGAAGATCCCTACAAAGTTTCTTCGAACAAGCAAGTACTTAACGCACCCAGTTTTCAATACTAATCACAGCGAGACTGCAATGATGCGCTACTTGCGCAACTTGGCTGACAAAGATTTAGCGCTCGATCGAACAATGATTCCACTTGGTTCGTGCACCATGAAGTTAAACTCTGTTACAGAAATGGAAGCGGTAACCTGGCCCGAGTTCGCATCCTTACACCCATTTGCACCAGCTGATCAAAATATCGGTACCCGCAAATTAATTAAGCAGCTGTCCGATTGGTTAGTAGCGATCACTGGATATGACGCTGTTTCCTTGCAACCAAATGCTGGTAGTCAAGGAGAGTTCGCAGGATTGCTTGCGATTCGCAATTATCATGATTCACGTGGCGATCAGGGCCGAACAATTTGTTTGATTCCATCTAGTGCCCACGGCACCAACGCAGCATCGGCTGTTATGGCTGGCATGCAAGTGGTTGTTATCGATTGTGATGAGAACGGAAACGTTTCAATAGAGGACATTAAGTCAAAGATTGCAGAGCACGAGGGTGCTCTTGCAGCCCTCATGATTACCTATCCATCTACACACGGAGTATTTGAAACAGCGGTATCGGAAATCTGCGCATTGATTCATGATGCAGGCGGTCAGGTATATGTAGACGGCGCCAACTTGAACGCTTTGGTTGGTGTTGCACAACCCGGAAAATTTGGGGCAGATGTTTCACACCTTAACCTGCACAAAACTTTTGCAATTCCACATGGTGGAGGAGGACCTGGTGTTGGCCCCGTTATTGCGCGGGCACACCTCGCACCGTTCTTGCCAAATCATCCGATGGATACAACAGCTGGTCCGGCAACTGGACCTGGTCCAATTTCAGGTGCGCCTTTTGGTTCCGCCAGCATCTTGCCGATTTCCTGGGCATATATTCGTTTGCTGGGGGGAGCAGGCCTGACGCATTCAACTCAGGTTGCGATCTTGTCAGCTAATTACATGGCGGCCAGACTTCAAGATTCTTATCCGGTTCTCTATACCGGTGCCAATGGACGAGTAGCTCATGAATGCATTCTCGATATTCGCGGGTTGACCAAGGATTCTGGTGTCAGCGTTGATGACATTGCAAAGCGATTAATGGATTATGGATTCCACGCCCCGACGATGTCATTTCCGGTAGCTGGCACGTTGATGATTGAACCTACAGAGTCGGAAGATATTCGCGAGATTCACCGATTCATCGATGCCATGATTTCGATTCGAGCCGAGATCCAAGAGGTCATAGACGGCACAATCACCATACAAGGCTCAGCCTTGCGCCATGCGCCTCACACAGCCCTTTCTGTAGTCACAAGCCATTGGGAGCGGGGTTACAGCCGCGAAAAGGGCGGGTATCCAGTTGTCTTAGATGGTCTGGTGGCAGGTGAATCAATTGGTTCACGGATGAAGTATTGGCCGCCAGTTGGTCGTATTGACGGTGCTCATGGAGATCGAAACCTGGTCTGTGCCTGTACGCCGTTAGATGACTATAGATAGCAGTAGGTGCTGGAGAAGGGCTGAATCCACGCTTGTTTAGATCAATCTTACTTTACATAATGTAACTTATCGGCGTAATGTATACGTTCGTCGGGCTACCACTAGCAGCCAGAAAAGCGTGAAAACGCCCGCCCAATCTCCATAACGATCCCTCGGTGAACTCTGTTCAATGAGTCCAACATCTGCAAATACATGGTCAGCTGTTCCCATTGAGGTTTGATTCAGTACTTTTCCATTGAAATCAATGACCGCTGAAATTCCAGTTGTCGACA
Source organism: Candidatus Planktophila sp. (assembly GCA_044357675.1). Lineage (GTDB taxonomy): Bacteria > Actinomycetota > Actinomycetes > Nanopelagicales > Nanopelagicaceae > Planktophila. Next base: position 15,597 of record JBIKPC010000006.1, read on the forward strand.
CTGAAACAACATTTCTGGAATGTTCAATTGCTCGAATCCTAGTTATCGACAATTGTTGGGCACTTTCTGCCGATGTTCCAAAGGTTGCACTGTTAGTTTGGACAACCAAGATATTGGAACCTTTAGCTGCCTCAACAAGGATTTGATCATCAATTAATTCAAAACAGATCACCGGAGCGATTTTTGCTTCTCCGATTGTGAAGATTTTCTGGCCGTTTCCAGGTGAAAAATCATTAACTTGATTGACCAATGGTGAGATTTTCTTGGCTAGTGAGCGCAATGGAATGTATTCACCAAAAGGAGTTAAATGCTGCTTAAAATAGATATCTTGCGTCTTATCGCCCCACAAAATTGAAGTATTAAATAGTTTTTCGCCTTTTCCGATGATCGCACCAACGATCAATGGGTTATCAAATGACTCTAATTGCTCGTATACATCTTTGTTTGTATAAGGATCTACATCGACCGCATTTTCTGGCCACACAATAAAGTCGACTTCCCTTTTCTCTGTCAATGCAATTTTGGTTTGATTGACATGATTATTAAAAACCGCTTTAGCTCTTGCATTAAAATCTAAACCTAATTCTGGAACATTTCCTTGAATCATTAGAACAGATGTTTGATTGACGGTAGCGATGCTGTTCGGAATTAAGAGAGCCAGTAAGGGAACAAGTAGGAGTAAATTAACTTTTTTGTTAATCGTGAAGTATGCGAATCCAGCAATAAGTAGTGTGATTGCTGAAAGGGATATTGCTCCCCCGCGCGCTGCTATTGCCGCATACGGTGCATCGGCCTGAGAGTATGCAACTCTTGCCCAGCCAAAACCTTCGAATGGGAATCGGTTTCTGACCTCTTCAAGTACAACAAATATCAAAGGATAAGCAGCTATCCCCCATCGCCCGATCAGTGCCAACGGCACATACAGCAGAGAAAGACCAAACGACAAGATGATCCATGGAGTTGACCCAACATAGGTACTAGTCCAGTGGAGTAATACAGCATTGAAAGTAAAAGCAAAGAGGAATGCAGATAGCACCTTACGATCAGTTCTTTTTATCGCATACATGTGAACAAGCAAGGCAATCGGTGCGAGCCACCACTTCCCTACCGGCTCGAAGGCTCCGGTTAATGCTAATCCGGCCAGACAAGAGAGCACAATATTTATCAACACGGATTTACCAACATGGATTCACCAACCAAGTGCACTGATCAAACGATCAACGCTTGCACCTAATGCGTAACGCTCTTTGAACTGATAAATCTCTGACAGATCCTTTGGAGCTTTAGGTATTGAGAGATCAACCTTTGGTAGTGGAGCATCACGCGCCACCCGAACTAACTTCGGTGCGATCTTCAAATAATCTGCGCCCGCAATGATCTTCTTGGCAAGAGCTGGTGGCAAAGCATCATGTCCAGCATGTGCTCCCGCTAATGCTTCTTCGACCGTGGCGAATTGGTTAGCGATAACTGCAGCTCCTTTTTCGCCTATCCCTTTAACTCCTGGCAAACCATCGGATGGATCTCCTCTAAACATCGCAAACAAGTCATATCGATCCCCAGGAATTGCATATTTCTCTGCAACGTACTTGATATCTACCAAATCGTGTTGGGAAATTCCTTTTGCTAAATACACAACTTTGATATCGCGTTTGTCATCAACCATCTGGAACAAATCGCGATCGCCTGTAACAATTCGAATCGGTCCTTTTTCTATTTCGGCATATGTGGCCATCACATCGTCAGCTTCGTAATCATCGACTCCAACTACGGGAATTCCAAACAAATCCAGCAAATCCAAAAGGATAGGAATTTGTGGAGTAAGTGTTTCTGGTTCTTCTTCCTCTTCGCCCTCTTCTTCAAGTCGATTGGCTTTGTATGCTGGAAAAATATCCACACGCCAACTAGGACGCCAATCGCCATCAAGACAGGCAACTAAACGGTTTGGTTTGTAAACATTCATCAAACGGGCAGTCATATCTATGTATCCGCGGATTGCATTTACTGACGTTCCATCTGGTGCCAGAAGCGTATCTGGCATTCCGTAATAAGCCCGATACCAAAGGGAGGCGCTGTCTAACAGCATCAATGTCATATTTCCCCCATGAGGTATGCAACCACACCTCTGTCGATGCGCTTGACTGCATCTTTGCAGATAGGGCGCAATCTATCGCTCGCCCCAGCGATTTGATTTAACAGATCGATCAGCTGCTTTGTCGAACGGACAAAATCGCCGACAGACATGTCACTTCCTTTAAGAACAGTGTTAAGCGAGTTTCCACTCGCCCACTTATAAGAAATGAAACAGAACCCTGCATCTGGTTCACGTTGAGTTTTTACGCCAAATTTACTTTCAATCTCCTCGAGCGCTGCCCACAGCGAAATAATTTCAGTGATTGTGGACTGAACTTTCTGACTTGGCATTTTCGGAGCTAAATTCTCCGCTGATCGTGATTCAAAAATCATGCAAGAAACAACTGATAAGAGCTCGGTTGCATTGAGCTCATCCAACAAGCCTCGTCGTATTGATTCAGTAAGTAAAAGATCAGATTCGGCGTAAATCTTCGTCAAGATCTTTCCTTGAGCTGTGGGTTTTTCACCTTCGATGTACTGGAGGTGGTCTAGGACGCGACATATTTGATCAAAAGTTTTCGCAATTACATGCGTTCTACTTTCAACTCTAATTGTTAGTCCATCATTTTCGCGAGTCAAGCGACCGGCGCGTTCTGCAAGTCGCGCGTGGTCTTCTCTTTCTGCACAGCCATGAGAAGGATGGTTCTTCATAGCTTTTCGTAAATCTGCTAGTTCACCTTCCATATGTCCGCGTTGTCTATTATCAAATGTTTTGCGTTGATCTCGTCGACTCAGCAATACCTCGACCTCTTTAATCGAACGGCGCAAACGCGCGTACTCTGAAAAATCTCCTAGATGACAGGCTGAATCCCGCATTAATTCTTCGATTGCAGTTTCATTCTTTCTTATCTGACGTGCTAATCCAACTACTGCACGGTCGGCCTGAAACTGCGCGAAAGAGGATTCAAGTGATCGACGTGCTCGTTCGCGACCAAACTGCGAAATCAAATTGATTGACATGTTGTAGGAAGGAGAAAAGGAAGAACGCAAAGGATATGTTCGTGTAGAAGCTAAGCCTGCCGCTGATGCCGAATCTACGGTAGGTGACCATTGAATAACTGCATTGCCTTCGATATCAATTCCACGACGACCGGCACGACCGGTTAATTGGGTGTACTCCCCCGGAGTTATTGGAACATGAGCTTCGCCGTTGAACTTAACCAACTTTTCAAGCACAACGGTTCGGGCTGGCATGTTGATTCCAAGTGCAAGTGTTTCTGTAGCAAAAACCGCTTTGACCAGACCTCGTTGAAACAGATCCTCTACCGCGCCCTTGAAACTGGGCAGCAAGCCCGCATGATGGGCCGCGATGCCGCGCTCCAACGCTGATAACCACTCTTTGAAATTTAAAACCTCTAAATCCTCTTCGGCAATATTCTGGGTATAGCGTAAAGCGGTGCGCTTAATCTCTTCACGCTCTTCAGGAGAAGTCAGACGCAAACCTGCCTGCAGGCATTGCTTAACCGCAGCATCACAGCCGATGCGGGAAAAAATAAAGGTGATAGCTGGCAACAAACTCTCACCCTGCAGTTTTTCAATAATGTCGGCTCGCGACATTCGATCACTAGGTTCGGCGAAACGACCTCTGCGATTTCTACCTAAGGCGGCCCGCCTAGTCATTTCACGTTCACGGTTTAGTACTTCGGGATTGACGCGTCCTGGCGCATCGAAGAGATCCAATAAGCGACTTCCGATCAATACATGTTGAAAGAGAGGAATTGGTCGGATTTCACTAACGATAACTTCTGTTTCTCCTCGAACTTCCCCAAGCCATTCACCAAACTCTTCTGCATTAGAGACAGTTGCGGAGAGTGAAATAACTTGGACGCTCTCCATCAAGTGAATCAAAACTTCTTCCCACACAGCGCCTCTGAATTTATCGGCTAGGTAATGAACTTCATCCATCACCACGCACCCTAAATTTGTCAGTGTGTTTGATCCGGCATACAACATATTGCGCAGAACTTCTGTCGTCATTACCAGAATGTCTGCCTCGCCATTAATACTGGTGTCGCCAGTTAATAGTCCAACGCGATCTTCTCCAAATTTTGTAACGAATTCAGAGTACTTTTGATTGGACAACGCCTTTATTGGTGTTGTGTAAAAACATTTCTTTCCAGCTTGCAATGCATAGTACGCCGCAAATTCGCCGACAACTGTCTTACCAGCACCGGTTGGTGCTGCAACAAGAACTCCCTTACCTTCTTCGACGGCATGGCAGGCCGCAACTTGAAAGGGATCAAACTCAAATTCAAAGGTGAGCAAGAAATCTGTAGTTATGGGATGTTGTCCGCGCAACTTCGCCGCTACATATCGTTCAGCTGGCGTTGTCATGCGACCCACGTTTGTGCAGCGTCATGAATACATTCCGCCGATACTGGAAGTTGACCTATACGTTCGCCGTCGGAATATGCCACTGCTTTTGACTCGATACTAACTGCTTTGCTGCGCACAATTTCTACAGCCGGATGTGAAATATGTGTTCCTGCAAAGACTTGAGGGAACACCTTCATAAATTCGATTTTAGAAATCGGATGTAAGACCATCACATCGAATAATCCATCACTTATGTTCGCATTTGGGCAGACAAGCATTCCTCCCCCATATGACCTACCGTTAGCGACAGCAATCAGCATCGCCTCTGTGGATATGGTGCGATCATCTAAGGTGATCTCGTAGTGGCGCGGTTTGAAGCGGGGTAACTCGACAGCTATAGCTGCGTTATATTTCATGGGACCTTTCGGCCACTGCATTGAGTTAGCTTTCTCATTAACAATCGAATCAAACCCGGTGGATAAAATTGCGCCGAACCATTCGCCATCCACCAGTCCAAGATCAATCGAAGATGGCTTAGTTGTTGTTACTGATAACAATTGTTCATCAAGTGAATCCAGACTCCAGCCCAATGTTCGTACAAAATCATTGCCTGTGCCGGCCGGAATTACGGTGAATGGGATTTGAGCAGGCACAGCTATTTGGATAACGAGATGCATCAAACCATCGCCTCCAACGGCGATGATTCCCTCACAGTCTGGGTTTTTGTTAATAAAGGTACGTAGATGATCACCTAAAGCGATCGATGAATTTCCGGTGACGATCGTGAAGCTGATCTTGTGTTGATTCAAATACCCCGCAACATAGGTGCCTACAGTGGTTCCTTTTCCCTGACCGGAGACAGGATTAATGACTAGCGCCCACATGCGCTGACCCTATCGGCTAATCCTGAATACTTGTTGGTGCCTCAATCGCCATCGAGCCAGTTTCGATTGAAAGTTGTTTCTTATCGCGTCGTTTGTCCACTAGGACTGCGATTCCACCAGCCATGAAGTACAGCACAATCAAAGGTGCTGATAATAAAATCATGCTGAGTGGATCTGCCGTTGGGGAAAAAGCGGCAACAACGAGAAAAATCCCGAAGACCCAAGCACGCCAGGGCCTAAGAATTGTTGCACCGCGCATGAAACCGATGAGGTTAAAAGTGAGCAGGAATATTGGCAGTTCAAAGGCCAGTCCGACTAACAAAATTAATCTAAGAACAAAGTCCAAGTAATCATCAAATCTAACGAGGTTACTAATTGAATTGGGAGTAAAACCAAACAGCGCCTTGATAGCAACAGGGAGAATTAAATAACCAAGTGTTGCTCCCATTGCGAAAAATGGCGTTGCAGCAACCACAAAGAGAACACTGGTTCTTTTCTCTTTCCTATGAAGAGCAGGGGCTATGAAAGCCCATAATTGATACAACCAAAATGGAGCAGAGACAATCACTCCGGTTAACAATGCGACTTTTATTTGTAGATCTAATGGACCTAACACTCCGCTGATATATAAGGCACCACAACTAGCCGAGCCTGCTTGTTGAGCCGCCTTCAAATCACATACAGGTCTAGCCAAGGTAGTGATGATTGAGTTATAGAAATACCACCCACCACCAAAAGCAACTAATACAGCAATTGCAGAACGAAGAACTCTTTTACGTAATTCGCGTAAGTGGTCTAGCAGTGGCATCCGTGCTTCATTTGCCGGTGCCATCAATTTACTTCTCTGTTTTGTCGGTTTCTTCTATCGCGCCGTCATCAGCTTTCATTTCCTTCATCTCGCTCTTGAAGATGCGCATTGAGCGACCAAGTGAGCGTGCAGAATCAGGCAAACGCTTAGCGCCAAATAGAACGAGGACAACAATTAAAAGAATAACTATTTCTCTTGGACCTAAATTCATAGTACCTACCCCTTGGCTAATGATTAATCTAAGGCTACACCAGAGCCTTGTGGGTTAAAAGTGGAAATTAAGCCTCTTTGTAACGATTCAGCATCAGTCGGGCCTTCCTTGCCACCTCGGCTCTAATATCTAAAGGCGTTTCTAGGTGTGCCGCCCCACCCGAGGCCATCACCGATCTTTCGATCCATTGCTTCGAATAGGAGGAAAGTTCTACGGATGTTCCGATTTCAATGTTTGCGATTCCAAAACGTTCGGCAACATCTCTTGAGGCCTGCATAACTGTGAGAGTAAAACTGATTTTTTGGGAGTTACGATTGACCAGATCATGGGTTGTAGTGACCTCTATAGGCGTTGCTCGTTCTATCCGATCGACCCGAAATTCGCGGTAATCAAGTGCGCTTAGACAGTATGCACGCATGTAGTGATGCGTCTCAGTTTGATACGTATCAACTGGAATGACTGTTCGTTCTGTAATGAGATCTTTGTACATTGAGTGATAACGAATAACCAATCCAGCATTTGTTTGAAGAGCTTGTGCGATTGCAGTTGATACCGCCCCTGATGTACCTGTTGCTACCGACAATTTGATTGGCACGCCAAGTATCTTTGTAAGACGCTCTTGTAACGACTTGGTCGCAGCTAATAAATCTTGACGGTCATCTGGCAACGAGGATGCAATTAGATCTAACCCCAGCAACAATGCAACACCCTCCTGAAAGGTAATTGCTCGAGGCTTTGATAAAGTTGGAGCGTTTCTAATACTTACAAATCCGGACTCGAACTCGAGATCCATTAGTTCGAGGGGTGTGTAGCCAGGCAATCCACACATCCATAAAGTTGTCAGGTCAGCGCTCATCTGCGCCTGTGTGACATCGAAATGCTGCGCTAACTCCTTAAGTGCAATCCCTTGATGGGTATTTAGATATGGAACCAAGTCCAATAATCTGGCGGTCCTTAGAAGCGGCGCAGAAATGTTTTTACTCATGCTGCGTTACCAAAGCTTGCAGTTGTTCGACTATGTATTTACGCAAATCAATCGGTTCGTGAACAAATACATCTTCACCATGCCACAGGATCTCAGCTGCCATCGATTCGACTGAATGAATTGGCACCTTTATTTGATCCCACTCTCCCAAATCCTTTGTAGCTGTCGCAAGATTTCGTAATGCTTGACCCTTACCTTTTCGAACATCAATAACGGCAACTCGGCTAGTAGCTCTTACATCAACTTGATTGACATCGAAATCTGAAGGAAATTCAAAAGTACCTTTGTTCTTTTCAACTTCAAAAACGCCCAGTACACGGTCTAATCTGAAAGTTCGAACCTCTTGAATGTCCTGATCTACCCCTGATACATACCAAAACGCTGAACGATTGGATAAAGCTATAGGAACTATCGTTCGTTTTTCCGGGGCTAACTCACTTGAAAGATAATCAAAGACCAGCAAGTCAGAGTGTGCGATCGCCTCTGTAATTATTTCTAGGTCTTTAGAGCTATTAGAAAGTTTGGGAGACAAACCAGGAATGTCTATTGGATCGGCAGGAACACCCATCGAACTTAGTTTCAAAATTGCACTTTGCGCAACGTCGGCAAATGCCGCTCCTTGCCAGGCCTCTGCTGCCAAAGAAAGCAGTGAAATATCTGTAGAGGTGATTTCTCCTATATCAAGTTGATAGTTTTCAGATTTGATTCGATATCCGGCTTCATCACTAAAAAGCGGATCAAAACTTCCGACCTCAATTGAAATCCCTAAGTTGCGTAAATCATCCTTGTCCCGTTCAAACATACGTTCTTTTGTCTCGGCACTACCTTCGTAGCCTTCAACAGTTCTAAAGATTTCAGATTTGGTGAGATATCTCTTTGTAGCCAATAGTGCGATTGTCAGGTTAATTAACCGTTCAATCTTCCGAGACACCGTATGCACCCTTCGCTGGTCGGCGACGACGAGCAAGCACTTCAACCCCGGGTGCCATACGGCGACTTTGGATAAGAAAACCAGTGTGGCCAATCATTCGCTGCTGTGGACGCACAGCCAAGCCTTCGTGGTGCCAACCACGGACCAGAGTTTCAGAACTTTCAGGTTCGGTGAATCGTCCATCTTCTTTAAGTGCTTCGGCGGTTGCAGATAATTGTGTTGTCGTTGCTACATAAGCAAGGAAAACGCCCCCTGGACGAAGAGCTCTGGCTGCGATATCAATACATTCCCACGGCGCCAACATGTCTAAAACCACTCGGTCATATTCCGAATCAAAGTTTTGATCTTGCAAATCCCCAACAACCAAACTCCAGTTTTTTGGGGAGCCCTCGAAATACGCATCTATATTTGAGCGTGCGTTTTCGGCGAAGTCTGCACGACGTTCGACTGAATGTACTTTCCCCGTGAGTCCTGTTGCACGCAAGAGAGACATTGTTAATGCCCCACTTCCAACGCCGGCCTCGAGAACTCGAGCCCCTGGATAGATATCTGCTACACCAATTATCATCGCTGCATCTTTTGGATAAACAATTGTTGCACCGCGCGGCATCGTCAAAACGTAATCTGCCAACAAAGGTTTAAAGGCGGTGAACTTCAAACCCGCTGTGGTGCTGACTACTGAACCTTCAGGCATGCCAATCAGATCATCATGAGTAATCCAACCTTTGTGGGTGTGCCACTCTTTCCCAGGCGTAATCGTAAAGCTGTACAACTTTCCCTTGGGGTCGGTCAATTGAATTCGATCGCCAGCTCCAAAATACCCAAGGTTAGACACGGGAGTATCTTAGGCGAAATTAATACAGCAAGTACGAGTATCTTCAGCCAGGTGAGTAACGAACAGTCTTTGCGGCTATCGCCAAGTGCGGTCAGCGAGTACGAAAACTGTCCCCAGCAATATAAGTACCGCAAGATCGATAAGTTGCCCGAGCCACCTTCTTTAGATGCCGAACGCGGAACATTAGTTCACACAGTTCTGCAAGATCTTTTCGAAATTCCCGCAGCTGGCCGAACTATTGAGTCTGCCGTTGAGCTTTTGCCATCACGATGGGCCGCACAATTGGCGGACAAGCCTGCTCTGCTGGAAATGGTTACTAATGAAAAGGAGTGGTTGGATCGTGCGTCTGCTTTGGTGACCACCTATTTCTCGCTGGAAAATCCAACTTCTTTTGAAGCGACGCATCGAGAGATGCACCTGGAAAATGACTTTGACACAAACATATATTTGCACGGGTACGTAGATCGGTTGGACGTTGCTGCTACCGGTGAAGTGCGCATAGTTGATTACAAGACAGGTAAAGCTCCGAAACCCGGTTGGGAAGAAAAAGCACTCTTCCAATTAAGGGTTTACGCGCTCTTGTACTGGAAAAATAATGGAGTACTCCCCCGTCTGTTGCAGTTAATCTATTTAGGTGATGGCAAAGTTGTTAAGAGCAATCCAACTTTGTCTGAACTAGAAGCTACTGAGAAGGTTTTGCGGCGCGTTGCTAAGGACATTTTTATATCTATCGACAAGGAATACTGGCCACCTAAACCTTCACGTTTGTGTGATTGGTGCTATTTCAAAAGCATCTGTCCTGCGCATAACGACTAAGCTAAATTCAGTCCTCAAATAGCCGTAGCAAAGTTACTTCTTAGTTCACCCAATTTCGCATAAGACATTTGTTCCAAGGATTTAATAACTCGTACCCTTTCAGACTCTTCGATTGAGACCAGATGCGGAACACCGATCAGAAATGCGCCACTTGCTATAGCGGCGCTCATTCCAGTCAACGAATCTTCAAAAATCAAACAGTTTGAAATATTTGAACCCGTGATTGCCGCAGCTTTTAGATAGCCTTCTGGATTCGGCTTGGTGTTAACAACATCATCCGAACTAATTGAGAAAGGAAAGAGTTCGTGTCCTAAATTATCTAGAACGGCATCAACAATATTTCTTGGGCTTGCCGATACCAAAGCGGTTTTTA
>JBIKPC010000037.1:0-8119 GCA_044357675.1 Candidatus Planktophila sp.
GGTCAAAGCTGATCTCTTAAAACTTGGTAAAGAGTTGGCAATGCCGCTACTTGCCACCAATGATCTGCACTACACCCGTCAAGAAGACGCCGTTGCTCATGAAGCGTTGTTGTGCGTGCAATCGGGTTCAACCTTGGCAGATCCAAAGCGATTTAAATTTGATAATGACACCTTTTATGTCAAGACCGCTGCACAAATGCGTGAGCTCTTTAAGGAGATCCCGGAAAGTTGTGACAACACCTTACTTATCGCCGAACGCTGCAACATCACTCTTCGCGAGGGCGAAAACTTACTGCCACAGTTCGAAGTCCCAGCGGGCGAAAGTGAAGATTCCTGGCTGAAAAAAGAGGCAGAACGCGGGTTAAAGCAGCGCATGGCCGATCGCTTAACGCCAGAGCATGAGACACGTTTGCAGTACGAGCTGGGCGTAATGGAGAAGATGGGCTTTCCTGGTTACTTCCTTGTGGTTGCAGACCTTGTTGCTCACGCCAAAGAGGTTGGTATCCGTGTCGGCCCAGGTCGTGGTTCTGCTGCAGGATCACTTGTTGCATACGCTCTTGGTATCACCGGACTTGATCCACTAGAGCATGGACTTTTGTTCGAACGTTTCCTAAACCCAGAGCGTATTTCGATGCCTGATATTGATTTGGACTTTGACGAGCGTCGACGCAGCGAAATGATTCGTTACGCCACAAATAAATACGGTGAAGACCGAGTTGCTCAGATCATCACGTACGGAACTATCAAATCTAAGCAAGCCATTAAAGATTCAACACGAGTTCTTGGCTACCCATATGTCATTGGTGAAAAGTTAACTAAAGCTTTGCCGCCAACCGTTATGGGCAAGGACATTTCCTTAAGCGGAGTCTTTGATCCAAAGGATGATCGTTACGGAGAGGCAGGGGAGTTCCGTGCTTTGTATAACTCAGATCCTGATTCAAGGCGTGTTGTAGATACCGCTCGTGGTCTAGAAGGTCTTAAGCGCCAATGGGGTGTGCACGCAGCTGGAGTTATCTTGTCTCGTGAACCATTGCTAGATGTAATTCCAATTCATCGCCGCGAAGCAGATGGCGCAATCATTACTCAATTTGATATGGGTGCTTGCGAAGCAACAGGATTGTTGAAAATGGATTTCTTGGGTCTTCGAAATCTTTCCGTATTAGATGATTGCCTGCTTAACATAAAGGCAAATCAAGGAATTGATGTTGTTTTAGAAACATTGACTCTGGATGATCCAAAGACCTATGAATTACTGGGCCGCGGCGATACTTTGGGTGTATTCCAACTCGACGGTGGACCTATGCGCGCCTTGCTCAAGAGCATGTCACCAGATTCATTTGAAGATATTTCAGCTGTTATTGCCTTGTATCGCCCAGGACCTATGGGTGAGAACGCACATAACAACTACGCCGATCGCAAAAACAAACGCAAACCTGTCGAATCCATTCATCCGGAATTAACTGAGCCGTTGCACGAGATTCTTGGTGATACCTATGGATTAATCGTGTATCAAGAGCAGGTAATGGCGATTGCACAAAAGGTCGCGGGCTTCTCATTAGGTCGCGCGGATCTTTTGCGTAAGGCTATGGGTAAGAAGAACAAAGAGATTTTGGATAAAGAGTACGTTCCCTTTGAAGCGGGTATGAAAGCAAACGGGTTCTCAACTGCGGCGATTAAACGCTTATGGGAAGTTTTGATTCCATTCTCTGATTACGCATTTAACCGCGCTCACTCTGCCGGATATGGTGTTGTTTCATATTGGACTGCATATCTAAAGGCCAACTATCCAACTGAATACATGGCCGCACTTCTTACTTCTGTACGCGATGACAAAGATAAGTCTGCACTTTACTTATCAGAGTGTCGTCGTATGGGAATTAAGGTTCTTTCACCTGATGTCAATGAATCTGATGCCGAGTACACACCACGCGGTGTTGATATTCGTTTTGGATTGGCTGCGATTAGAAACGTTGGAGAAGGCGTCGTAGCCTCAATTAAGAGCGCGCGCACAAGCAAAGGTCGCTACACATCATTTGGGGATTTCCTGGCAAAGGTCGATGCTCAGGTGTGCAACAAGAAGACTATTGAATCTTTAATTAAGGCCGGTGCCTTTGGATCCTTAGGATCTAGTCGCAAGGGCTTGATCGCAGTTCACCTAGAAGCCATTGATTCTGTTATCGAATCAAAGCGAGCCGAAGCTATTGGGCAGTTTGATTTATTTGGCGGAGAAGCGGTCACGGCTGTTTCTGGTTTGGATATCGAAGTTCCAACAGGTGAATGGGATAAGTCGATGTTGCTGTCCTACGAACGCGAAATGTTAGGACTATACGTTTCAGATCATCCATTACTTGGAGTCGAACATGTCTTGCGCGCAAATACCGATATGTCTATCAGCGAAATTGTTGATGATGGTGCTCAACACGAATCAATTGTCACCATTGGGGGCCTGATTACAAGTGTGACTCGTAAAGTTTCTCGACAAGGTGCCTCATGGGCGGTTGTTACAGTTGAAGACTTAGAAGGCTCGCTCGAAGTTTTATTCTTCGCAAATACTTACAATCAATACTCCATGTCATTAACTGAAGACCGCATCGTCACAATCCGAGGTCGAGTTGATCGTCGGGAAGACAAATTGCGCTTTACCGCACTTGAAATGTCGATGCCAGATATCAATGCGACTCCAACGGGTCCACTAGTTATCTCGCTGCCTATTCAACAGTGCACCCCTCCGGTTGTTGATCGAATCAAGGAAATCTTGCGATCACATCCAGGCAAACGTGAAGTTCATCTGCAGTTAAATGACAATGGAAACAGCACCGTCATGAAGGTTGATGCATTAATCACATCATCACCAAGTCTGAGCGCAGATCTGAAATCAATTTTGGGGCCTAACTGCCTCGTTTAAACTCCCTTGTATAATTTGGGCCTCAAGGTTCGGGGCTAAGCCGTTACAATTGCCCAATGATTCGTACCGTTGACCTGCGCGGGCGAACCCTGTCTAAAGCCCAATACAACCTAGAACTCCCTCGTGCCACGCTCAATGTTGCCGAAGCGATGGTGTTGATCCAACCAATTCTTGATCGCGTGAAAAATGGAACTGAGGCGGATCTAATCGCCTTGGCGCAAGAGTTTGATGATGTAACTCCTGCCAGCATCCGAGTTCCTCAGCACGCGCTAGATGAAGCGCTGTTGCAATTAGCACCAGCAATCCGAATCGCTTTAGAGCTTTCGATTTCACGAGTGAAAAAGGTGCATAACGATCAAGTACGCACCGATAAGACAACCACTGTTGTAGATGGTGGAACAGTTACTGAAAAGTGGGTACCAGTAGATCGTGTTGGCTTGTATGTTCCTGGTGGACGCGCGGTTTATCCCAGCAGTGTGATGATGAATGTTATTCCTGCACAAATTGCACAGGTGCAATCAATTGCAGTTGCCTCACCACCACAAAAAGAGTTTGGCGGATTGCCACACCCAACAATTCTTGCAACGTGCGCGCTTCTTGGGATTACCGAGGTCTACGCGGTCGGGGGAGCTCAAGCAATTGCCTTGTTTGCCTACGGCATGGAAGGCGTTTGTGAAAAGGCCGACCTTGTTACAGGACCCGGAAATATTTATGTGGCCGCTGCAAAGCGCTCCTTGCGCGGAATCATTGGTATTGATTCAGAGGCCGGTCCCACAGAGATTGCAATTCTGGCTGACTCATCGGCAATTGCCGCAGATGTTGCTGCAGATTTGATTAGCCAAGCAGAGCACGATGTGATTGCTGCAGCAGTGCTCGTTACCGATTCACCAGAATTGGCTAAAGCAGTTGAGGCAGAACTTAAAACTCGCGTTGGGGCGACCAAGCATGCTGATCGAATTACAAGCGCGCTCTCCGGAGTTCAATCCGCGATTGCGTTAGTTGATTCAATTTCACAAGGTTTAGATGTCGTTAACGCATATGCAGCAGAGCACCTTGAAATTCAAACTGTTAATGCACGCACAGATGCAGCAAAGATTCGCAATGCAGGCGCAGTCTTTATTGGTCGATTCTCACCTGTTTCACTTGGTGATTACTCAGCTGGTTCAAATCACGTATTACCAACTGGTGGTTGTGCTTGTCATTCAAGTGGATTGTCTGTGCAGACATTTCTGCGCGGCTTGCACTTTATCGAATACGGCCAAAAAGCATTTACAGAGATCGTAGATACCGTTGTGACACTTGCGAACGCTGAAGATCTACCAGCACACGGTGAAGCAATGACCGCCCGTTTGGAGAATTTAGAGTGAGCTGGCCAACGTGGTTACCGCTGCGCGAAACTCTTCGCCCACTATCTCCGTATGGCGCACCACAAGTGCCAGCACAAGCAGCACTTAACACAAACGAGAATCCTTATTCGCCATCACCTGCTTTGCAAAAGGCGATTACCGATGCGGTTGCAAAGGTGGCTGCGGACTTAAACCGCTATCCAGATCGTGATGCAACTGTGCTGCGTACCAAACTTGCTAACTACATCAACGAGTTAAGTAGCACTAAATTTTCAGCTGAAAATGTTTGGGCGGCAAACGGTAGTAATGAAATTATTCAATCGATTTTCTTAGCATTTGCCGGGGGACCAGTCCTTGGGTTTACTCCTTCTTATTCAATGCACCCGCTTATTGCTAAGGTCACTGGGTCAGTATGGATTGATGGCAAGCGTAACGCTGACTTTTCTTTGAATACATCGGATGCAATCTCTGAAATTCAAAAGAATAAGCCGACGCTAACTTTTATTACAACACCAAATAATCCAACCGGTGGGGCAGTAACAATTGATGAGATTCAAAAGCTCGCAGATGCGTGTGCGGAAGTTGGTGGATTACTTGTAGTCGATGAGGCCTATGCAGAATTTTCACAAGAAAAATCTGCCGTCACATTAATTGCCAATAATCCACATGTGATTGTGATTCGTACAATGAGTAAAGCTTTTGCATTTGCAGGGGCCCGAGTTGGCTACTTGGTCAGTGATGTTGCGGTAAAAGATGCAATGATGATTGTTCGCCTGCCGTATCACCTAAGTGCCCTGACTCAAGCTGCAGCACAAGTAGCGATCGATCACCGAGCAGAATTATTAGCTGGAGTTTCCTACCTCATTGAATCCCGAGCCATAGTTATGCAGGCACTTCATGACATGGGTCTGACCACTATTCCCAGCAGCGCAAACTTCGTTTTGTTCACGGGTTTCAAGCAAGAAGCGCCACAGTTATGGGCGGCGCTGCTAGAAAAGGGTGTTCTGATTAGAGATGTGGGATTATCAGGGTACTTAAGAGTCACAATTGGCAATGAAGCCGAAAACACATTGTTTATATCAGCCCTCAAAGAGCTCATTTAAAGGAGATAGCCATGAGAACAGCACGCGTAGAACGAAAGACCAAAGAGTCGCATGTACTCGTTGAGCTCAATCTCGATGGCCAAGGCGTAATCAATGTAGACACAGGTGTTCCATTCTTTGATCACATGATGTCTCAATTAGGCAAGCACTCTGGTTTTGATCTCACCGTTAAGACAACTGGTGATGTTGAGGTTGATTCACACCATAGCGTGGAGGACACCTCACTTGCATTTGGTCAGGCACTACGTGAAGCGTTAGGTGATAAAGCTGGCATTCGTCGTTTTGGTGATTCAATGGTTCCGTTAGATGAGGTTTTGGTTCAGGCAGCGGTGGATCTTTCTGGCCGTCCATATTTAGTACACCGTCAACCCGAAATTGTTGAATTAATTGGAACATTTGATACAACACTTGGTAAGCACATCTGGGAATCAATTGTTGCCGAAGCCCACATTGCATTACACATTCGTGTGCTCGAAGGTCGTAATGCTCACCACGTATTTGAAGCACAGTTCAAAGCAGTTGCTCGTGCATTGCGCGATGCGGTTTCACTAGATGGCAGAGTCGCCGGAATTCCATCAACTAAAGGTTCTCTTTGATAGCAATTCTTGACTACGGATCCGGAAATCTACGATCTGCAGAACGCGCATTTGCAACCGCTGGAAAAGATGTAGTTGTTACCTCTGATCGCACAGTTGCACTTGAAGCTGAAGGATTAGTAGTTCCGGGTGTTGGAGCTTTTGCTGCCTGCATGAATGGATTAAATGCTGTAGATGGCGCAGCAATTGTGCGCGAGCGTTTAGCAAAAGAGCGTCCGACCTTAGGTATCTGTATTGGTATGCAAATAATGTTTAGCCAGGGCACAGAACATTCAGATTCAGCCCCGCATGCAGGTATCGGAATTTGGGAAGGAACAGTTTCTCAATTAGCTGCTCCAATTTTGCCTCACATGGGTTGGAATACAGTGGAAGCTGCCCCTACTTCAACTTTGTTTAGCGGCGTCGAAGGCGAATCCTTTTACTTTGTTCACTCATATGCGGCCAAAAAAGCTGTAGGAACAACACAGGCATGGAGCACGCATGGTGAAAAGTTTTTAGCTGCTGTTGAAGATGGCTACATCAGCGCTACACAGTTTCACCCAGAAAAATCTGGCGCAGCAGGATTAGCTCTGATTAAGAATTGGGTGGATTCATTATGAGTTACTTAGAGTTGTTACCTGCTGTCGATGTTAAAGATGGACGTGCCGTTAGATTGGTTCAGGGCGAACTAGCCAAAGAAAGTATTTATGGTGCCCCCTTAGATGTTGCCCTCGAATTTCAAGCAGCAGGGGCTGAATGGCTACACCTGGTTGATTTAGATGCCGCCTTTGGACGTGGTGAAAACTCAGCTCTCTTGGCCGAGGTTGTTGGAAAGTTAGATATCAAGGTCGAGCTATCAGGTGGAATTCGTGATGATGAATCATTACAACGCGCGTTAGCTACTGGTTGTCGCCGCGTTAATTTAGGAACTGCCGCTTTAGAAGATCCTGAATGGACTGCTCGCGTTATTGGACAGTACGGAGACCGAATCGCAGTTGGTCTAGATGTTCGTGGACATACTCTTGCCGCACGCGGTTGGACTAAAGAGGGTGGCGATTTATTTGAAACTTTAGCGCGCTTAGATCGCGACGGTTGTGCGCGCTATGTGCTGACAGATGTTGCCAAAGATGGAACATTGGCTGGACCAAACATTGAACTACTTAAATCTGTGTGTGCTGCTACAACAAAGCCAGTAATTGCAAGTGGCGGTATTTCTTCACTAGATGACATCGCAGCACTTGCCGCACTTGTTGGTATCGGAGTCGAGGGCGCGATTGTTGGTAAGGCGTTATACGCCGGTAAGTTCACACTAATTGAAGCGTTGAAGGTCAGCGGACAATGAGTTTGTCTGTTCGAATAATTCCTTGTCTCGATGTTACTGATGGTCGCGTGGTTAAAGGCGTTAACTTCACAGACCTTGTAGATGCAGGCGACCCGGTCGAAATGGCAGCGCTGTATAACTTAGAAGGTGCTGACGAACTAACTTTTCTAGATATTTCAGCAAGTGTTGCGGGGCGCGAAACAACTCTTGATGTTGTTCGTCGCACAGCAGAACAAGTCTTTATTCCATTAACAGTTGGTGGTGGGATCAGAAGTGTGGAAGATGTCGATCGCCTATTGCGTGCCGGTGCGGATAAAGTTTCGATTAATACCGCTGCTATCGCCCGCCCAGAATTAATCGCTGAAATCGCTGATCGCTTTGGTTCTCAGGTTTTGGTGATCTCCGTAGATGCCCGTCGAGCAAACACAGATTCTGGTTTTGAAGTCACAACACATGGTGGCCGACAAAGTGCTGGCATTGATGCCTTAGCGTGGGTGGAAAAAGCATGCGCACTTGGTGTTGGTGAAATTCTGCTTAACTCAATGGATGCCGATGGAACTCGCGCTGGCTACGACATCGGGATGATTTCCGCGGTTCGCGCTGTTTCAAAAGTTCCGTTGATAGCAAGTGGCGGAGCAGGAAGCCTCGAAGACTTTTCAGCAGCCCTTGATGCAGGGGCAGATGCATTGCTTGCCGCAAGTGTCTTTCACTTTGGAATTCACCGCATAGGAGATGTGAAGTCCTACCTGGCTAAGCACAATTATCCAGTGCGCACGATGGCCGCGCGTTAAGGCAGAATAAGCACATGGCGATAATCGATCCTGAAGTAGAGGCGTTACTCAAGGATCCCGCCGCATTGATTCCAGCAG
>JBIKPC010000017.1:0-12976 GCA_044357675.1 Candidatus Planktophila sp.
CATTGATGTCTTTGGAACTGCAGACTCAACAATGAATCCACCGTTGCTGATTAGAAGCAATGGGTTCGTGCTCTTGTTGATAGTTGTAATTGTGTAATCCTCAGACCACACCTTACCCATCTTCTTCAGAAGCGCAGTGTCCTTTGCCTTGTATGCAGTGTGGAAACGCTCTTTAGCTGCAAGGTTTGCTGATGCTGACTGAAGTCCATCTTTTCCTTCAGCAAGAAGAACCATTGCGTGAACTGGAGCTGGTCCAGGACCGTATAGATCCCAGTTTGCAATTGGAGACTTCCAACGCAAAGTTACAGTCATTTCATCTGATGAAAGAACTGGCTCTCCCACAATGTTCTTGTGGTAAGTGCTTCCGTAACCTTGAGTATTAAATGCTGGTGCAGCATCGCCTGCTGGATCACCAAGTCCTGCTTCAATTGAATATGTGTCGCTTGAAAGAACATGTGAAAGTAGAAGGTCTACTCCAGTAATTGGAGTTCCATCTGACCAAACACGTCCTGGAGCAACTGTGTATGAAACACGGAAGTCAGTCTTTGAATTCTTGATTACTTTGTAAGAACCAAAAGTTGTGTTCTTGATTAATTCTTTCTTTTCGTTGTAGTAATTGAATCCCATACCTGTTAGTGCTGCTTGATCAGTACATACAGTTGAGTTTGTAGTTGTTAGACCACAGTTCAAACCTGTCTGTACGTTGGTGTGGTGAATAACTACTGTTGAACGTGTTGCAGCTTGTGCAGGAGTAAGCAGTGAAACTGCCAACGCCGCTGATGCTGCAGCTGCGAGCGCAAACTTTGCGCTACGTGTGAACTTCATATAGATCCTCCTTGAGGGTGTAAGAAAAGCGTCTGTGGAGAGTCGACCTGCCCCATAGGCGCTTTTGGTGGTGAAAGTGTGCCTTAATGAACGGCAAATGAGCAATAGGTGAACAGTTGGCCTAAGCGCGGCTTTATAACGGTCATGTAAAGATTTAGCGTAAACGGGGTGATATTCGGGCTATTGGGCAGGCTTGGCCGGATCCATACCAGGCTTGGCAGTCTCAGCAATATTGAGAAGGAAACCGATTGATGCAGAGGCAATCACGGTTGCAATGACCCCGCCCACATACATCGGCAAGCGCAAGCTGTAATGGGCCAGGACCCCACCCAGCAAAGACCCAATCGGCATCATCCCCCAGACCAAGGTTCGGCGGGTTCCATGAATACGTCCGTACAGTTCGTTAGGAATCACAGTTTGATAAGTCGCCATTAACAAAATGTTCCATTGCGAAATAGCAAAGCCACCAAAAGTTGCAAGGGCAACAAAGATGATGATGTTGGGCGAAAATCCTTGCAACAACAAAACCACAGAACTTGCGACTATCCCAAAGGTCATGACATTGCTGCGGCCAAATTTCTTGGATAAACGCGGAGCCATGAAAGCTCCAACAATTGCTCCTATTCCTTGGATAGTAAGAATTACTCCAAAGAACTGCTTAGGAAGCTCGAGTTCTTTAATGATGAATAAGACCATGGTTGCCGTACCCATTGAATAACACAAACCTATGGCAGCCGTCGTTACAACAAGTCTACGTAAAACCTTTTCATTGAAAAGATATCCAATACCAAACTTCATATCTGCGACAAACTTTCTTTTTTCTTTGCCAACATCGTCGTGGCGCACATCTTGCAGATACTTAATAGGAATCGAAAGGGCCAATAATGCCGCAACCGCCAAACCTAAGCTGTTGATAAAAAATGGCAGGGCAATGGCAATTGCATATATAAACCCGCTTAATGGAGCACCGACAAAGCCTTGAATAACTGTCTCTGAAATTTGTAGCCGAGAATTACCTTTTTCAAAGTTCTTTTCTTCTAAAATTTGGGGTATCAACGATTGAGCTGTCGTGTCAGCTGCTACTTCGCACACGCCAATGACAAATGAGGCAAAAAGCAACCAATAAATTGTTATGTGGTCTGTAGCAATTAAAACTGCAAGTAAACCAACTACGGCGCTTCGTGTGGCATTTGCCCCTGCCAAAATAAATCTGCGATCAACCCGGTCGACTAAGACTCCAATCGGGATGGCAAACAACAACCAAGGCAGCATCACCATGGCACCGATTGCTGAAATCAACACGGTGCTGTCAGTTAAGGTGATTGCAAGCAATGGTGCGGCAGCAATCAAAATTCCATCAGAGAGATTGGAAACAATGCTAGATGCCCACATGCGATTAAAAGCTGGACCCATACCCACAACCCTATATGGCAGCCATTGATTAAAGACTGCTTTAGATAAGAAGCAGTTTCCTTGCTTTTTCTACAGCGGTATGGCGGCCATCTACATCTAGCTTGCGATAAACATTGCGCAAATGAGTCTTCATCGTGTTTTGTGAAATGTGAAGCTGTTTTGCTATTGCACTAATGGGATTACCTGTTGTCAGGTGCTTCAAAATCTCAAGTTCTCGGTTAGTCAATTTTTCTTCAAGTGATCCGGTATCTGAATTTGAATTCTTAATTCGCTCTGACATCTCCTGCACCACGCTTTCTATGAAGATAGTTGGTTTAGCTGCAGCAGCTTTCACCATGATTGGATAGAGCCGATTTTGACGAACAAAGTATTCGTGGAACCCAACCTCGGCCCCAAGATCTAGCGCTGTTCGCAGATAATTAAGTGCCACATTCTCTTGATCTATATTGATCGTTGCTTGATACAAAATCTTGTTTACCTTCTCGCGCGGCGTAGTTTCGGGTAGCTGTGCAACCAAGGCATGTATGCGCTTTGGATCTGCTTCGAACTTTAAGTTCATCTCAATTTGTCGAACCATTTCAATCTTTGGCATCCGCTGCAATAACTCGTCCGCACGTTTCCAGTCATTTAAGACAAAGCGCAAGAAGACATCTGTAACGTCGATAATCCACCCCAATTGATTGGGAGTCTGAAGCTGCTTGTGTCTTTCACGCTGTACTGCGATCTCATCAACTACATGATTTATTCGCCCTTGCGTTATTTGTATTCGAGTGCGAGTACCAATACCCATAAAGTACCAAGGCCAGATTTGTGCAGCTTCGGCCTTTTGCTCAATGACATTTGAAGTTTCAATCGCTTTTTCCAATCGAGAAAGTTCAAGTTGGCATCTAGACAAAACCAACAACGCATCAAATGGTGCGGTAATTCCTGAGTATCCGTTGGTTTCGGCTTGAGCAATCGCTATCGCTGCAAACTCTGCAGCCTCAAAAAATCTCCCTTCACACCACAGTGACATTGCTGTGATACAGCCAATGTGATACCCAGTGATTACCTGATTATTGCCATCCTGAAATTCCTTGGCTCGACGTAGTGAAGAAGCAACCAATTCTGCATCGTCGTAGATATACCCGATATCGGCTTGCAGTCGCAGAAGTGCGATTTTATCAACGTTTTCAATTCCAGCTACGCCATAGTCCTTTTCCAACGCACTGCCGATCAGCAACCGCGTGCGTTCAAAGTCTCCTCGAGCAAAGTGCACATGGGACAAAATCATTGCTGCTAGTTGCGTAACGAACTCTGCCTGCACATCTTGAGCTGCGACATAATTCAATTCTGCCGCCACTCCTTCTGCTCTTTCAAAATCTAAATTAACCAAATGACCCACTGCTTCGATCGTCTTTCTAATTAACACACCAGTTTGGCTCTCGTCTGCTCCAAAGTGCGCCCAACGAATAATTTGATCACCACGTCCAATTGCAGCCATGTTTCGAATCGAAATCCGTAGAATTTCTGTTATTTGATCAATGTTTCCAACTTTCAAGATGTGATCTAGGGCTGCTAGGGGTGCACCATTTGCAATAAAGTGTTGGGCTAGCTTTTCATGTGTAGAGACATCTTGATCTTCTTGACCATTACGAATCTCTTGAAGTACCGGAAATATGATTGGACTAATTCTGTATGTACGTTGAAATCCTGATGAAACTGAAACAAACATTCCATCTGTTGCAAGCTTATTAATGTAGGTTTCTGAGAAATCCTCACCCAAAATAATTCCGGCAACTTCTAGATCAAACTCTTCAACTATTCCAAGCTTCAGTAGGTGGTGCCTGTTTTCCTGATTTAAGGAATTGAATGACTCTAACGCCAAAATTCCTAAAGGGTTGGTTGTTTCAGCAATTTTGAATTCACTATCCATGACACCACGTGAAATATTTTTTGCCATCATTTGAACTGCTGCAGGCCAGCCATTGCACTTTATAAGATGCTTTGAAACCTTCCAATCATTATGGTCCAAGCCATTGAGCTCGCAAATAACTGTGATTTCCTCCTGGGAAAACTTTAACTCCTGGCTAGTGATCAAACTTAAGTTTCCAAGACTTGCATATCGTGCAAGTGATGTCGCTGGCGTTACTCTTCTAACGATTACAACATGGACATTGCTGGGCAGGCTATCAACTAAGGCCTGTGCAAATGGCGAAACCTCTTGTGCATCTGCTGGACCGTTATCAATGACAAAGTTAAAGTCTTCTTTTAATGCGCTAGCTTCACGAACCATAAATTGTATGTAGCTATCTGCTGTTAAAAATCTTTCACTTTCAAAATCAGCACCAAATTTAGGCAGAACATTTCGAACCGCCTGCACAATGTGTGCAAAAAACATCTGTGGTGAATCATTTGGATCAACAGCGCACCAAATCGTTGGTCTGGTTTGAGCTTGTGCCCATTCAGCAACAAGCATGGTCTTTCCGTATCCAGCAGGAGCAGCAACAATGGTTGCACCTGGCATATTGGTTTCAAATAGGTGGAATAGGTGCTTGCGGGATAGAAAACTGGCCGGAACAACTGGGGCTACCGTGCGGGCCAGATTCACCCCTGGGGTCGCGGCTCGTTTCATGCTCAAAGGGTGATGGCTAACCCTCGCAGAATCAAGGTCGCCTCACCCCATATGGGGTGAGATGTACGGGTTATTTACTGTGGAAACTCGCCCTTGACCAGGAAGTACACACGTCGAGCAACAGCAACAGCGTGGTCGGCAAAACGCTCGTAGTAACGACCTAGCAAAGTAAGGTCAATTGCGGATTCAATGGTGATTGCTCCACCACTGTTAGTGATTCCAATAATTACCTTCTTGTGCAATTCATCCATCTCGTCATCATCTTTTTCCACCTGCAAAGCCATGTCAGTATCTCGAGTTGTAATTACTGTTGCGACCTTTGTTGCTAGCTTTTCTGCAACATGTCCCATCTCGGTAAATGCTAAAACTAAATCTGCTGGAATAGCGTTGCTAGGGTGGCGAAGTCGAGCGACCTTTGCAATGTGGTGCGCAAGATCGCCCATGCGCTCTAAATCGGCGCTCATACGAAGGGCGGTAATCAATGCGCGAAGATCTGACGCTACAGGCTGTTGGCGCGCAATGATGTCAATGATGCGGGCATCTAGTTCGTGCTGGTAATCATCAATTCTTACATCAGTTGCAATAACTTCTTCAGCAAGTTTCAGATCGGCAGACAGCAGTGCTTTGGACGCCTTAACAATTGATTCCGAAACCATATTTGTAAGGTCGACCAATGATTGTGAAACACCGTCTAGCTCGTCCTGAAACGCTGATCTGATTAGGGCCATGGGAGCAACCTAAGGCTCAATGGTTAACATATGCAATCCATTGGGTAAACGGGCGGTTAACTGGGGTTTTAGGGCGATAGAGTTTCTATATGAGGTTAGGGCGCCGGGTTAGTGATGAGGCTATAGACCCTCGTCTGCTGCCAGAGATGCTTATAAAGACCCTCAATAACCTAGATGGAGATGCCCTGGTTCTAGCTCCGGGTGAACAGCCAATTTTTGCTTCATCTGGAATTGAGCGTTTGGGAATCTTAAAAGATGGACGCATCGATAGCCCAGAGTTATTAGCCACAATAAGAGTAGTACGTCGGACAAACACAAAACACACCGGGCGAATTGATATTCCACGCGGCCCAATCGGTGAAGGCATCCATGAATTAACTGTAAACATTTTTCCTTTGACTGAAGGTGATCTAGTAATCGTTCTCATTTCAGATGAGAGTGAAGCTCAGCGTGTTCACGAAGTTCGACGTGACTTTGTTGCAAATATTTCGCATGAGTTGAAAACACCTATCGGTGCGTTGTCATTGTTAAGCGAAGCGGTGTTGGGTGCAAAAGATGAACCAGAAGCGGTGACTATGTTTGCCACTCGCATGCAATCAGAGTCTAAGCGTTTGACTGATTTAGTCCAGGAAATTATTAACTTGTCCCGAATTCAAGACTCTGATCCTTTGCAAGTTGCAGATGAAGTAGATGTTAGCTATTTAGTAAAGGAAGCGATCGATCAAAGTCAGATCAACGCCGAAAACAGACACATCACAGTTACTTTTCAGGAAGAGAAAAACCTGTCTGTGTGGGGTGATCGCGATCAATTAACAATGGCGGCTCAAAATCTCATTGATAACGCCATCAACTACTCCCCAGAAAATACTAAGGTTGCGGTGACAAGCAAGTTGGTCGATGGCATTGTCGAAATTTCAGTCACAGATCAAGGTATCGGAATTCCAGAGTCTGATTTATTGAGAATCTTTGAACGTTTCTACCGAGTCGATCCGGCGCGCTCTCGTCAAACAGGTGGCACCGGCTTGGGTCTATCAATTGTTAAACACGTTGCATCAAAGCATGGCGGCGACGTGAAGGTCTGGAGCGCAGAAAATATCGGAAGTACATTCACCTTACTGTTGCCAATTTATAACAACCAAGCGGAGGCCAACTAATGTCCAAGATTCTCATCGTAGAAGATGAAGCATCATTTTCTGAAGCACTGGCATTCCTGTTAGGCAAAGAGGGATTTGAGACCTTGGTCGCCGAAGACGGTCGCAAAGCGCTAGAAATTTTTGCCAAAGAAGGTGCAGATTTGATTCTTTTGGATCTCATGATTCCTGAAGTTTCAGGGGTTGAGGTATGCCGAACAATTCGCACAACGTCGCAAGTACCAATCATTATGTTGACGGCAAAAGATGCCGAAATCGACAAGGTTGTAGGACTCGAACTTGGCGCAGATGATTATGTAACCAAGCCTTATTCATCACGAGAATTAATTGCGCGCATCAAAGCGGTATTGCGTCGTGGCATCACAGATGATGGCTCAATTCAAGATCAGGATTTGATGGAAGTTGGTCCGGTAAAGCTCAATATTGGAAAGCACCAAGTATCAGTAAACGGTTCACCAGTTTCACTACCACTTAAAGAGTTTGAGCTACTCGAGTTCCTCATGCGAAATTCAGGCCGAGTTCTTACACGCTCACAGTTAATTGATCGTGTGTGGGGTGGGGATTACTACGGTGATACAAAGACTTTAGATGTTCACATTAAGCGCCTACGTGCCAAGATTGAAGCAGATCCCGCAAATCCAGTCCTTATTCAGACTATTCGTGGACTTGGATACAAACTAGAAAACATCTAGTTAGCGCTTTTTCTAATCATTCGTTGGTGAAACTTTCCAGGTTGGCGAGTACTTGGAGTGTCCTCGCCCATTTTCACGAAACCTAATTTTTCATAGGCAGCAATAGCGCTGTAATTATCGATCCACACTCCTAACCCTTGCACCTGCCAACCTCGATCTTGTTTATCAATAAAGTTCATCATGGCACGCAACAAGCCTTTTCCGCGATACATGGGATCGCTCCAACATCCACCAATCCAGCAGGTTGCCCCAAAATCACCATCTAGTTTTTCTACCGACATCATCGCAGCATCAACTCCATCAACAGATGCGATGAGAAAATCTAACTTTGCAAACTTCTCGCGCCATACAGATTCATCTTCTGCACTTTCAATCTCATGCGTGCCTCCGAATGCCTCTGGATTTACAGATAGCGATGTGAGTCTGATTGTGCGCAGGCGCTGCCACTCATTTGGATGAATAATCTCAACGCGAACATTGTTGCTCATGCTCAAATCATGCCATCTGCCTGCACAATGGGGTGAATGAATAGACTGCTTAAATGTTAGTTACTTGGGCTAAGGCAGCAATTAAGGCCCGCACGGTTGTCTTAACCATTTGGATTGCCCTAACGGCATTTGGCATGTTTGGTGCATCAAATTTAGATCAATACTTAACAACATCATTAACCGTGCCTGGAAGTTCATCGGCTGCAGCCAACGAAATCTTGAACAAGCAATTTAATGCGAACTCTGAAGGTACTTTCACGGTGATGTATAAATACAAGCAGGCAAGCGCCCAACAGATTGCCGACTTTAAAGCCGCAGTGTCACAAGCCGCACGTGTTATTCCAGGTGCAGAAATAACCAATGAAAAAGCCTTTGCCGGCACCTTGTTTTCAAACATCGGTACATCCTTTGATCTAAAGGAAGCAGCTATTTATACAAAAGCTCTTCGACAAGCACTAAGCGCACAAGGTCTTACAGGAGCCTTGGTTACCGGTCCACCGGCAATTGAAAGTGATGTTGTTCCGATACTTTCAAGTGATTTACATAAGGGTCAGTTGATTGCAGTGGTTCTAGCAACTCTGCTTTTGGTCGCTACCTTAGGAGTCACTTGGGCAATCCTCATCCCACTACTTTTTGGTTTGGCAACGATTGCAACAACTCTTGGGATTATTTATCTTCTTGCCCACAAGTTTCTGATGGTTCTTTACGTTCCAAACATCGTTGAATTGATTGGCTTAGGTCTTGCAATTGATTACTCATTGCTTATGG
Organism: Candidatus Planktophila sp.; assembly: GCA_044357675.1. Classification (GTDB taxonomy): domain Bacteria; phylum Actinomycetota; class Actinomycetes; order Nanopelagicales; family Nanopelagicaceae; genus Planktophila. Next base: position 8,680 of record JBIKPC010000017.1, read on the forward strand.
TCCACCGCTATCGACGCGAACTAGGGCACAGTCAGGATCCAATCGCAGAGACCATGAAGACTGCTGGTCGTACCGCTGTTATTTCAGGATTCACTGTTGCTTTGGGCTTAGCAACATTACTGCTGGTGCCAGTTCCATTTGTTAGATCAATAGGTCTTGCTTGTTTGATCCTGCCACTAGTTTCAATTCTTGCCGCCATTACCCTGCAGCCAATTCTCTTAACAATGTTGGCACAAGGCCCAACCCTTGGTTTTAAAGGAGCTCTAGAGTTTTCATTCGACCGCCTAACAAATTTGGCAATCGCCAAGCCTCGCAATGTTTTTGCATCAACTCTCATCGCTCTCTCCATTCTTATATCCGCTCTATTGTGGTTGCAGGTAACCCCGAGCTCGCTCAGTGCAATTCCTGCCCACCTCGAATCTGCCCAAGCGCTCAATAGCGTTACCGACAAGGTTGGTATCGGTGTAATTACGCCCCATGAAATACTCATTGATCTAGGTTCAAACTCTGACGCTCTAGATATTGCAACGACTCGTTTTGAATTTGCAAAAAATTTAGCTGCCAACCCAGAAGTGTTCACGGTGGCAAGTGGTGAAAAATGGCCTTACATAGACGCTTCAGGACGTTACCTGCGAATCTATGTGTTTGGTCAACATGATCTTGGCTCAGCTCAAACAAAGCAATTAGTTGATCAGCTGCGGGATGACTACATCCCGAATGCAGGATTTCCAACAGGAACGAATATTTATCTTGGTGGGGCACCGGCACAAGGTGTGGATTTACTTGAAGCCATTAAATCCTCATTACCGACAATTATTTCTCTAATCATATTGATTACATTCATCATTTTACTGAGAACATTCCGGTCAATAGTTCTGGCAATAAAGGCCATAGTTCTTGATCTGATATCTATAGCTGCCTCTTTTGCAACTGTGGTTCTAGTCTTTAAATTTGGTATTGGTACATACCAACTGGAACAACTTGAGGCTTGGGTGTTGATATTGCTCTTTGCAATTTTGTTTGGACTTTCAATGGATTATGAAATATTTATTGTTTCCAGAATGCGAGAATCATGGGACCGTGGTGCCATTAATGAAGAAGCCATCCGCGAAGGTATGCGAAATTCTGGAACAGTCGTAACTGCAGCTGCGCTAATTTTTATCACTGCTCTGACTGGATTGATCACTGGACATTTCGCTGGGCTGCAGCAATTAGGTATCGGGCTTGCTGCTGGCGTTTTAATTGATGCAACAATTATTCGCGGGCTGCTATTGCCAAGTGCAATGGTCTTGCTGGGTAAATGGAATTGGTGGCTGCCAGGGAAAACCCCACCTCTTACCTAATTAAGAGATGGGGTTGTTGTCCCGGAAAAAGTTACTTAACGATTTTTATCGCAAAGTAGACGGTTGGAATTTGATAACCAAGTGCAAGTCCTGGAAAGTCATTTTCCGATGTAAGGATCGGCACCATTCCATATGGAGTGTTGGCAAATGATGGCTGCTGGGTATACAGCAGCGGGCGCATTGAAATAATGTGCGTTCCAACGCCTCCTAAAGCCTTCAAGTGAACTACTAGGTAGCCATTTGAATTAAATCCACAGCCATAACCAACGTAGCTATTGTCATAGGCAACAGCCAATGTGTTGTCCATCTGAGTCCAGCCCACGCCTTTCATGCTCAGAGTGAACTCTTCGCCTTCTTTGAATGTGTATGTTGGAATACCTTGTCCACCACGTTGGAATGCATCGACAGAGCCGGATAGATCTGCTTTTGCAACACCGAGTGTTAGAACTTTTCCATTTTTATCAAGGAGCGGCTGAATGCTTTCTTTAACATAGAAGACTTGCTGAGCTTCGACAACATTACCCAGTTTGATCTGAATAACATGGTATCCGCCCAAGTGATCAGGAATTGTGACAACTTTATTGACAGTTCCATCTGTTACATCAACAGTTCCGAGTGGAATTGGGTTGTACACCCAACAGGTACCTGTTGTGCAGTTAACGCGATTGCCAGTAACAGTTGACCACACAATTGTGTGAACACCCTTTGTTGGAATCCCTGAAACTTTAATTGTTGTTGTACTTCCAACAATTCCGCGATCAGGTGTCAGACTCATTACCGCCTTAGTGTCGGGATCTAAACCTACGCTTGATAATGTCGTGCGTTGATCAACGGTGGGAGTCATGAGCTTTGGATAAATCACATACGGCTTGAAAATCCCGTTGTCCTTCGTGACTGTAAAAGTTCCCATTTCACTATTAGCAAATGGGACCGGAGATTGCATCGCATTCAAATAAGAAAAACTGATTGCTTCATTAGCTTGTATATAGTGCTTGCCAACGGGGCCGGTTGCAAGGATCGTTGTTGTTGCAGTTCCGCGAGTCCAACGAGCTTGCATTGACCCTGTGAACTTCCCGTCGTAATACAGCGCGGATCCTGCCGCATACAGAGATGGCCCAAGGCCCGTATAAGTAATGGTGATTGGCGTGCCAATTGGTCCGCTAGATGGGGAAATCTTTAACGTACGTGCAATTTGCAAGCCACCGTGAGCCAAGGCAACATTATTGTTGACGGCATAAATATCATGCACGCCACCGAAATCTGATGGAATCTTGGTCTTATAAACAAATCCACCTAGTGCATCGGTTGAAATCGTTGCTATTACTACATTGAACTTTGTGTAAGAAGTACCCATGTAGTTAACCGTGTTCGGTTGAACATCTGCAATCCATGTTGCATCACTAGTTGACCAGGTAAGAGTCACCGGTGTGTTTCCGGGCAACCCTTTACCGGTGATAGTAAATGTATCCCCGAGTACCACCTGATTTGGTGTTACTTCAAGATTGACCATGTTTGCTGGGGTTGTGAAACTCTGTGCTGGTAAACCAGTAAATGGAAGCGCTGGCTTAGTAATTTCTTTGGGGGAAACAAGCTTTACTGGATTATCTGCAGCTTGAGCAGGAGTGATGAATCCTAAGGATAGAACTAACACCACTCCTACTCGTGCCACACCGTATCGTTTTCGCATTTTCTCTCCGATCATTTAATTAGTTGATTTTTACTTTGTGGCGGTAGGTGCAGCAAACAAACTCAATTGTGAATTTGCAGTGAAGTTTGATGACCAAACCCCAGTTGCTCCTTTTAGTGGCACTGATAATTTCACTGTGCGGTAATAACTAACGCGCTCATACACTGTGCGACCTGAAGCATCTAGAACGCGTTTTCCGTCTTCTAATTTTGGTGTCAACTTTGTAGATAGCACCTTCATTGTGCTTGAATCTTTAGCAACCATTGTCACCTTGTAATTAATGACTCCAATAGAGCTGTACAAAGGTGCAGCACCTGTCTTTAGAATGGCTGTCCAAAAAGCGACACCACTGTGATTTCCATAGGACATTGCGACTGGATCTTTGATTCCAGCTATCTGAATGAATGCTTTGGAAGTGTTAGAAGTGTCCATTACAGCTCCACCTTGATCGGCATTATTTGCATAGACGCGAAAGACGATTGTCTGACCAACCATGAACTCATTCATGATGGCGCAACCGTTAAAACGGGGAGCAAGTACGCCAGTTGAACCTGATGCTAAAACAGTGTCAACGTAAATATGAATTGGTGAAACTATTCCCTGAACTGGTACGCCAATCTTTACAGTCAAATTGTTACTAGCAACAGGTGCGAAACTTGCAGCATCAGTTGGAGTGAATGCACCTGTGATAACTGTTGTTCCTGATGCTGAGGGAATCCATGAGCATTTTGCGACAAATGGAGTAACAGAAGTTGTTGGTACAGCTTCACAGCCCGATACAACTTTGCCGTTAACTGTAAATGCGACTGAACCTGCAGCACTTGCTGTTCCATTAATGACGATTGGCCCTAGATCAAATACTCCGTTGCCACCTGACACGATTAAAGTCGATGCAGCCGGTGCTGCATAAGCAGCTCCACTAGTTACAGCGCCACCAGTTATTGCCAGTACAGCAACTGCTATTCCTGAAATTACCTTCTTCATTACAACTCCTTCATTGGTTGTTACGGGTTTACTAATTATTTGGTTTTGATATTTCCACTTACATCCATAGTGAAAGCCGCTGTCTCCTTGGCCCCACCCTTAACACTGAAAACTCCTGACACTTTGAGAGTTCCTGTTGCTCCTGCGTAGATTCCAGTACCGCCAGTTATTTGCGCATTACCGGTGATTTTGATCGTTGTTGGGGCTGTTTCATCTTCAGCACAACCCTTTGCAGATGTATCAAATGCAACGTTCAGCGTGTTTCCGCCACCACTAATTGAAC
>JBIKPC010000022.1:0-11233 GCA_044357675.1 Candidatus Planktophila sp.
GCTGCTGCTGCAGTTCCGGACAGATCAGTTAGGCCAAGAACATTTCCAGTTCCTTTTCCAGTTACAGAAGTAACCTGCAAGTAAGTGTCTCCCCATACGATTGCGAGGTTTCCTTTATATGTGCCGTTGAATGCAACTGTTGCGGCTGCTGCTGGTGTTGTTGCTTTTGCTGTGACCTTTGGTTTAGCTGTGACCATTGGTTTAGTTGTTGAATAACCGGTTGGACACTTTGGCTTTGCAGCAGTTACTTTCTTAACTATCGTGCCTTTGTAGCAGGTAATGGTTTTATTGGCCGCATTAGCTGGTGCACCGTTTACAAACACAAGTGCCGTTGCAATAACAAGAACTAGCGCCTTGGTTTTTCTTGAATAATTCTTTTTCATTGTGTACTCCCATCTCTCCCTGAGTTGTGCTGTTCTTACAGGAGTAAGGCTTCCACTTATGAAAATCAATTAGAGAGTTATTGCGAGGGCTACCTCTTTACACAATATTAAATAGGTCACCACATGTATTTCACATTACATTGTGCGAAATATGCCGAAGGATTTGGCTGTTGCATGAGAGTTAGCCCCTGCGCCCAGATTTGACGTAACTAGTTAAGGTCTTCTAAGGATTTCATTACTTTTTCGGTTTTCTTAGCGTTCCGTTTGATTTGTGTATGGCTCTTCTCCAGGCTAATTCACTTCCGAGTCTTGTAAATTTTAACTTGGGTTATATCTAGGCTGAAATAACGCCCGTTGCTAACAGAACTAAAATCGCAGAACCCAGAACTATGCGATAAATAATGAAGGGCATAAAGCTCTTAGTTGAAACAAACTTTAGAAGCCAGGCAATAACTAAATAACCAATGACAAATGCCATTGCAGTAGCGGCAAAAGTTTCTGGTAACGAAAATACATTAGGTGCTGCGTCTGCAGAAAAAGCATCCTTTAACTGATACAGACCGCTTCCAAAGACTGCAGGTATTGCCAACAAGAACGAGTAACGAAGCGCTGCTTCGCGGGAATATCCCAAGAATCGGCCCATCGCAATAGTTGCACCAGATCGTGATACTCCTGGCATTAATGCGAGCGCTTGTGCTGCGCCATATAGCAGCCCGTGTTTAGTGCTTAGCTGCTCTAGAGATCTTTCGCTCTTTCCATACTTATCTGCAATACCAAGGATCACACCAAAGATGATCATTACCGATGCAATGAGCCATAATGAACGAAGATCATTCGTAATGATGTCTCTTCCGAAATAGCCAAGTACAACAATCGGCACGCTTCCAATAATGATGAGCCAACCCATTCGTGCTTGACCCTTTGCTTCACCATCTAATTCCGCACGTTGGAACACCTGCTTGAACCAAGAAACAAGGATTGCCTTGATGTCGTTGCGGAAATAAATCAGCACCGCAAGCTCAGTGCCGATTTGTGTGATTGCTGTAAAGCGAGCACCCGGATCTTGAGCCTTATTCATGAACTCACCCACGATGCGAATATGGGCACTAGATGAAATAGGTAAGAACTCTGTGAGGCCTTGGACTATGCCGAGAATTAACGCTTCAAGCACGTACAGCCTCCATCACCATGAGTAAGCCCTAATTGTAACTAGTAAGCCCCTGTTGGTACCTGTTGGTGTTCAAGAATTGCCCATTCTTCATCTGAAAATAAGCGTGAGCGAATTAAAAAGCGTTTGCCTTCAGGTGATTCAAGTGAAAAGCCACCACCACGACCATCAACCACATCAACTGTTAAGTGCGTGTGTTTCCAATACTCAAATTGAGAAGCCGACATCCAGAAACCAATTGGCCCCTGAATGCCGGCTACTACTAAATCCCCCAGCTTTACATCTTGTCCACCAACGCGGAACTCGCCTGCTGGGTAACACATAGGAGAAGATCCATCACAACATCCACCTGATTGATGAAACATCAATGGGCCATGAATCGAAGTCAACTTGCGAAGAAGTTCTTCAGCAAGATCGGTCAATTCAACGCGTAATGGATTCTCCATATATTTACTGTAATCGGCTTAGAAGAATCCGAGCTTGTTTGGTGAGTACGAAACAAGCAAGTTCTTTGTCTGCTGATAGTGATCAAGCATCATCTTGTGGTTTTCGCGTCCGATTCCGGATGACTTGTAACCACCAAATGCTGCTCCTGCTGGATATGCGTGATAACAGTTAGTCCACACACGACCTGCTTTAATTTCACGCCCTGCACGGTAGGCGGTGTTTGTGTCACGAGTCCACACACCTGCACCTAATCCATACAAGGTGTCATTTGCGATTTCCATTGCGTTATCAAAGCCATCAAACTTTGTAACAGAGACAACTGGTCCAAAGATCTCTTCTTGGAAGATACGCATGCTGTTTTTGCCTTCAAAGATTGTTGGAGTCACGTAGTAACCGCCAGATAGTTCGCCGCCTAGGTCGGCTTGCTCACCACCAGTAATTATTTTTGCTCCCTCTTTCTTTCCAATTTCGATATAGGAAAGAATCTTTTGAAGTTGATCATTTGAAGCTTGCGCACCAATCATTGTTGAAAGATCCAATGGGTGACCTTGAACAACAGCTTGTGTGCGCTTAGTGACATCGCCCAAGAACTTGTCATAGAACTTGGTGTCAATCAATCCACGTGAAGGACATGTACATACCTCACCCTGGTTTAGGGCAAACATGGTGAAGCCTTCAAGTGCCTTGTCATAGAAAGCATCGTTTTCTGCTGCAACATCTGCAAAGAAAATATTCGGGCTCTTGCCACCTAGCTCTAGCGTGACAGGGATGATGTTGTCTGCTGCGTACTGCATGATCAAACGACCAGTAGTTGTTTCACCAGTAAATGCGATCTTTGCAATACGAGGAGATGATGCCAATGGCTTACCGGCTTCAACACCGAATCCATTAACAACGTTTAGAACACCTGGTGGTAGTAGGTCAGCAATCAGTTCCATCAAGACCATGATCGATGCTGGTGTTTGCTCAGCTGGCTTTAGAACAATGCAGTTACCTGCTGCCAATGCTGGAGCTAACTTCCACACAGCCATCAAGATTGGGAAGTTCCACGGAATGATTTGTCCAACAACACCTAGTGGCTCATGGAAGTGATAGGCCACTGTGTCTTCATCTAGCTCGCCGAGTGATCCTTCTTGTGCGCGGATAGCACCGGCAAAATAGCGGAAGTGATCTATTGCAAGCGGCATATCTGCATAAATTGTTTCGCGGATTGGTTTTCCGTTATCCCATGTTTCCGCAACAGCCAACATTTCAAGATTCTGCTCCATACGATCTGCAATCTTATTTAGAATAATTGCGCGCGCTGTTGCAGAGGTTTTGCCCCAAGCTTTTGCTGCAGCGTGGGCAGCATCTAGCGCCTTATCAATATCTTTTGCATTACCTCGTGCGATTTCACAAAACACTTTTCCAGTTACTGGAGTTACATTTTCAAAGTACTGACCCGAATCTGGCTTCACGTACTCGCCATTAATCCAATGGTCATAGCGCGGCTTGAAAGTAACTTTGCTCCCAGATTCTCCGGGGGCTACATAATCGGTCATTTTTTCTCCTTTGAAAATGTCACCAATGTGACGACCTTCTGCAGGTTACTCCTGGGGTTGTTAGAAAGTAATAAAAGGTGCACTGTATATTCCACATATGAGTGCCAGCCTTGCTTTAGCTGACTTAAAAGCCTTTACTAAAAAGGGAAGAGTCAGCGACCTCTTGCGCTTCTATAAAACCGCCCCAGGCGAATATGGCGAGGGAGATCTATTCCTTGGCGGAACTGTCCCCCAAACAAGATCAGTTGCAAAGAAGTACCAGAGTTTAGAACTAGTTGAAGTTGCAAAGTTGTTCGGCTCACCCTTTCACGAAGCACGTCTATGTGCAGCAATAATTCTTAATCACCAATTTGCTAAAGCAAAAACATCACGGGAACGTAAGAAGATATTTGATTTCTATATGAAGCAAGTGCGAGCAGAACGGGTAAATAACTGGGACATTGTCGATGTGTCTGCTCCTTGGATGGGTGTCTATTTATTAGAAGTTAAAGATCCAATGCCACTTTTAATCAAACTGTCTAAATCTAAGTCTTTATGGCAACGTCGCGTTTCAATGATTTTAACCTTTGCCTTAATACGTGCAGGAGATTTAGAGCCAACAATCACTATTGCAGAGTTGCTACTTAAAGATGATCACGATTTGATTCACAAAGCCGTGGGCTGGATGCTTCGCGAAGCTGGTAAGCGCGATGTGATGTTATTGCGAAGATTCTTAAGTGACCATGCACATGAGATGCCACGAACCATGCTCAGGTATGCGATCGAAAGGCTGCCAGAGCGTGAACGTAAACAATGGCTACTTGAAAGCAAATCCTAGGAATTAACCAACAGGCATTGTAAAGTTCTTACATATGAATGAATATGAGAAAGAAGTCCAAGAGCGTTGGGGTGATACCGACGCTTATAAGCAATCCCAGGCCAAGTCTTCTAAGTATTCAAAAGAAAATTTTCACGCAGCCAAGGTAGATCAAGAGGCAGCAACAGAATTGTTTGTGTATGCCTTTGGCAATTCCTTACCTGTAGATTCAGATAAGACAAGAGCGGCAGTTGTTGCCCATCGCGAAGCCATTACAAAGTGGTTTTATGACTGCTCTATTGAAATGCAAAAGAATCTAGCGGTTATGTATGTCGAAGATCCACGATTTAAAGAGTATTACGATGGACGAGTTAGGGGCCTCGCCCAATATGTTCACGACGCAATTCAAGCTCAGTAACTAGGACGCTCTCCAGCAATACCAAGCAACAACACTTCGCATCCCAATGAATTTATCGCCTAATCCCTGCAATGTTTTAGGTTTAATAGGTTCTGAATTTCCGTGCAAGTTATCCCAACCTCGCCGCACTGCTAAGTCATCAACTGGCCACACATCTAAACGTCCAAGATGAAAAATTAGAAACATTTCGACTGTCCATCGACCAATGCCAAATAACGGTACTAACTCAGAAATGATTTCTTCATCGGACATATGAGCGAATTTTCTAAAGTTAATTTCCCCCGATAATGCAGCAGATGTCAGCTCGCTAATGGTTCGCACCTTTGCCCCAGTTAGGCCCACAGATTGCAGTTGCTTAGGTGTAAGTGCACCAACTTTTTCGGCAGTTATAGAACCTGCACACTTGATTTCCAGTCGCCCAGTGATTGTTTTAGCAGCCGCGGTACTTACTTGCTGGGCGATGACCGCTCGAATCAGTGATTGATATTGAGAAATCTTTGGTTTAACTAAGCCGAAGGTGCAAGGTTCTAGATTGTTAAGTGCAGAGGTAAACACCGGATCAACCTTTGAAATCTTTCTCTTAATTGCCGCTAACTCTTTGGCACGCTGTGCGTCCATGTTTAATGCATTGGGCGTAGTTCTACTTTTCTATTGCATGCCTTTGATGCTGAATACGCCAACCTTTCAGCTACTTCGGCGCTCTCGGCTTCGATGATCCATAATCCACTGAAATTCTCTTGTGCATCAAATAATGGTTTGCCAGTACTCAAATAGGCATCATTGCGATTATCAATCACTGTGGCTGTCTCTGGTGGTTGCAATCCCCAAGCAAAGATCCACTGACCATTTGCTCGTAGCGAATCATTGAACTTATCTATTTCAACCATTTCAGCAGCGTTGCCAGGGCTCTGGAGGTCGTCAATCACCGAAATTACAAATTTCATGGGTGAATGATAATTAGAAACTCTCCATTTACGCCAAAACTTGGAATGGCCCGCGCTCTAGACCACCCTTTCCATGAAACAAGTTTTGAATTAAGGTTCGGGGGTGAATAAAACCGTTGATGCAGATTTTCTAGCCCTTCCACTAGCAGCTGTTAGTGATGCCGCGATAAGCACAGCAAAGGATGCCGGTGCTTCTCATGTTGATGTGCGAATAGAGCGCACGCGCAGTGGATTGCTCTCATTGCGAGATGCTCGTCCTGAAACCCAAAGCGATGAAACGATCGCAGGTGTTGGTGTGCGCGTAATCGTTAATGGTGCCTGGGGTTTTGCTTCATCTCCAGAGATCGCGGTCGATGTTGCTAAGAAACTGGCTATGACGGCTGTTGCTATGGCGAAAACTTCAAAGCCGCTATCAACAGAATTAGTGTCGCTAGTGACCGAACCTGTTTATGCCAACCAGACCTGGGTGTCTGATTATGAGATAGATCCATTTACGGTCTCTGATTCTGACAAGAAAGATCGCCTGGCAGATTTGAGTAATCGTTTGCTAAAGAGTGAAGGTGTTAATCACACATCTGCACACACTATGTTTGTGAAAGAACAAAAGCATTACGCCGATTCGTATGGCACATCCACAACACAGCAACGTGTGCGAATTCAGACTCAGATCGAAGCGATTTCAATTGGAGCTCATGGTTTTGAAGCTATGCGCACATTGGCTCAACCTGCCGGCTTTGGCTGGGAATGGATGGGAAATAAACATTGGGATTGGGATGGCGAAATTGCTGAACTTCCATCGTTATTGGCTGAAAAAGTTGCAGCCCCATCGGTTGAACCTGGCCGCTATGACGTATTAGTTCACCCATCAAATCTATGGCTGACAATTCATGAATCTATTGGCCATGCAACTGAATTAGATCGCGCGATTGGGTATGAGGCTAATTACGCTGGAACTTCCTTTGCAACGCCAGATAAGTTAAATACTCTTCAATACGGATCAAAGTTGATGAACGTAACCGGAGATCGCAGCACATCACATGGTCTAAGCACAGTTGGTTTTGATGATGAAGGCGTTGCAGCCCAGCGCTGGGACATCATTAAAGATGGTCTTTTAGTTGGTTACCAACTAGATCGCCGTATTGCAGCCCGTGTTAACCGTGATCGAAGCAATGGCTGCGCCTTTGCTGATTCTCCCGCGCACGTGCCGATTCAGCGCATGCCGAATGTTTCTTTGCAACCAAATCCAACAGGTCCGACATATGATGAAATGGTTGCATCGATGGAAGATGGAATCATCATTAAGGGCGATAAGTCTTGGTCGATTGACATGCAGCGTTACAACTTTCAATTTACTGGACAACAGTTCCATCGTGTTAAGAATGGAAAAATTGTTGGTCAATTAAAGGATGTTGCATACCAAGCGACTACAACTGATTTCTGGGGATCTATGAAGGTTGTTGGTGGGCCGTCTACATATGTCCTAGGCGGAGCATTTAATTGCGGTAAAGCGCAACCGGGTCAGATTGCAGCGGTAAGTCATGGTTGCCCAGCGGCAATCTTTGACAAAGTAAATATCCTAAACACTGTTGCGGAGGCTGGAAAATGATTTCTGCTCAAGATCTGATTGAAAAGATTACTTCAGCTGCTACATGTGATGATTGCATTGTCGTGGTCAAGGACAAGACTCAAGCAAACTTGCGTTGGGCAGGTAGCACGCTCACGACAAACGGTGTGATTCAAGAACGCAACGTAACCGTAATTGCATTTGTTGCCGTAAATGGCGGTATGGCCTCGGGCGGTGTAACACGCACAGATGTTTCACTTGCTGATGTTCCAGCCCTGCTAGAAGAAGCGATCGCTGCAGCAAAAGCTGCAGGCCCAGCCGATGATTACTCCCCCCTTGCAACAAATGTTGCCATTGGTAACTGGTCTGCAGAGCATGTTCCAACTGGTCCAGATGTGTTTTCAACATTTGCTCCAGCACTTGGTGACATGTTTTCTCGATCTGTTGCTGACAAAATTGAACTCTTTGGCTATTCCGAGCACACACATGAAACAACCTGGGTTGGATCAAAGGGTGGCTTGCGTTTGCGTAAGGATTCACCAGTTGGTCGCGTAGAAATGACTGGAAAGTCTCACGATCGTTCACGTTCCACCTGGGCCGGTGTAGAAACTCGCGACTTCACTGATGTATCTGTTGCAGATATTGATGGACAAATTCGCCAACGTTTACAGTGGCAGGGAACCAAAGTAGATCTTCCAGCAGGACGCTATGACACAATCTTGCCATCAGGTTCTGTGGCAGATTTGTTTACCTACATGATGTGGGTTTCCACAGCTCGCGATGCGCACGAAGGTCAATCAGTATTTTCGAAAAAGGGTGGCGGAACTCGCATTGGTGAGAAACTTTCAAATGTTTCCTTGCAGTTCTTCAGTGATCCTGATTTCAAGCAACTTCCTGCAGCAAACTTTGTAGCAACGGCGGTTAGTTCACCGTTCTCCTCTGTTTTTGACAACGGTCAACCCATAAAGCGTGTTGATTGGCTCAAAGACGGTGTGCTCCAATCTCTGATTCAAACACGTGCATCTGCAAAGCTAACTAACTTAGATTTCACACCACTAGGTGAAAACCTTGTGATGAGTGTTGATGGAGCTAGCGGATCTCTTGAAGATCTAGTCAAGAAAGTTGATAACGGATTGCTGCTAACAACCTTCTGGTACATCCGTATGGTTGATCCAAACTCGCTACTTCTTACCGGTTTAACTCGTGACGGTGTTTATCACGTTAAGGGCGGCGAAGTTGTTGGTGCAACTAATAACTTCCGTTGGAACGATTCTCCGGTTTCTGCTCTTTCTCGCATCGCACATGCTGGTGCAACTGAATGGACACAACCACGTGAGTGGGCTGGAGACATGTCCAACATGGCGATTCCGCCACTAGTAATTAAAGATTTCAAAATGTCGACCGTTAGCCCAGGAAATTAAAGCTAACTAGTCGAATAAAGAATGGATCGTCCACAAACAAAGATGTTGCTGATCTAAGTGCTTCCATTATTGCGGCACAACAGTTAGAAATCGCAAAGATGAATGCGTTGCTAATTAAATCCTAATTTAAAACTGACCCTCAATAAATATTGTCATTTTTCAATCGTGCGTTCATGCTCTCGATCGCGCCTCTGAATTCTGGGGTATCGATCTCTTTCTTCCAACGTCCCAAAGATGCGTTTTCTGCTGTCATCTTGGTAGTGCGAAATGTCTGCATTGCTAGCTCGTCCTGCAGCCCAAGAAAATCTAATAGCTTCGAGTAAGTCTGTTCTGGAGAATTGGTCACGAGATCTTCTAGATGAATAACCAGTACTTGATCTGGATCCACAGACCTAAGTGCATCATTGTCTGCACGCAATCTAGCTTCAATCCATTCAATACCTTCCAGAGGAGTATTGGGTCCCCAGTCCTTAGTAAGAAGCGAGGCAATAACATCTCTCGGATCTCGACGAATCACAATGAATTTTGCTTCGGGAAATAGCTTGGTCAAGCGATGTGAGTACGAGGTATTCATTGGTGTTGTTTCAGCCCAATATTTTTCACCCTTATGATTTTTCTGCAGAGAAATAAATGAATCCATAAATTTCCTGGCATGCTTTAAAGGTTTCTTTTTGATTGAATGGGAATACCGGCTCAGAATGTTCTGCAGATCCTCTTTTTCGATACCTACATGAAGTCCGGGGCCATGTGGTGCTGGACCATCGATCTCCCACCATCTCTCCCATATTTTGTTACTGAACTCATCAAAACGCTGACTTTTTTGCAACAAATCCTTTTGAGCACGTTGACGAAATGTCCGGTAATGAAAGATTGAAATCTTTTCTCGCTTTTCAATCTGTGAATTCAGAGAGCCAAAAACAACATCTAGAAAACCGCCTCGATTAGCCAGAAACTTAATTTCTGTCGGGTTACTTGTGCGCACTAGCGAATGTTCGTTGAGCAAATCACCTAATACTGTTGTGCCGCTACGCCCTGTGCCACCGATAAAGATTGGCACGATGCCATGAATTCCCTTTGGTTGTCGCACATCGCAAGAATAAGCCCTTGTGTCTCAAAATTGTATTAACCAGAGATAATTCTGTATCCGTTTATAACAATAACGGCAACGCCTACTAAAACAGCTAGCTGTCTACGGGGAAGTTTGGAGACAATTCGCGCTGCGATCGGGGCCATCAGCGATCCACCCAGTGCTAATCCGCCCACAATGGCCCAATTGATATCTAATTTATTAATGTTAAGTAAGAAACCAACGCTTGCCGAGACCGCAACTATAAATTCAGCTGCACTGACAGTTCCGATGATCTTTCTTGGTGTCATGTTTGTGGCGGTCATCAACGTTGGTGTGACGACTGGGCCCCATCCTCCACCGCCTGCCGCGTCAACAAATCCACCTGAGAAGCCAAGAAATGTTAAAAAACGCGGATTACTTTTGGTTTCAACAATCTGTGGGTTTGGAGTCTGAAATAAATTTCTATAAAGCAAGAGAAACCCGAGAAATAGTAAAAGAGTTGATATAAAAATCTTTGATGCTGAAAGGTCTATCGAGGATAAAAAAGTTGCCCCTAGTAGCGCGCCAATTCCTCCAGGTATCGCTAGGCGAACTAATACATCTTTATCAATGTTTTCAGCACGCCAGTGTGAAGCACCTGACACTAAAGTGGTTCCAATTTCAGCTGCATGAACTGCCGCCGATGCCACCGCAGCAGAAGCGCCTAGGGTTAAAAGTAAGGTCGAACTTGTTAATCCAAAGCCCATGCCAAGTGCGCCATCGATTAGTTGAGCGACGGATCCGGCGATAGCAAAAAAGATCCAGTTCAAATGATTTCTCCCAAGATTGTGCGTACATTCTCATCTAGATCAGCATCTCCCTTGAGATGAAGATCGGGATTCTTCGGAGCTTCGTAGCCTTGACCTATGCCTGTGAAATTTGGAATCTCGCCCTTGCCGGCTTTCTTATAAAGCCCCTTAGGGTCACGATCAACACAAACATTAACTGGAGTATCAACAAATACCTCGAGGAATTCACCTTCTTCAAAGAGTGATCGTGCACGTTGTCGATCAGCTTCGAAGGGGCTAATAACTGCGACCAAAACGATCAAACCTGCATCAACTAAAACCTTAGCAACTTCAGAAATTCGACGAACATTCTCAGCGCGGTCTTCAGGTGTAAACCCAAGATCGGCATTCAAGCCCATTCTTAGATTGTCCCCATCCAGTACATATGAATGCATTCCAAGAGCATGTATTCGTTTCTCGACGCTATTTGCAATAGTGGACTTTCCTGATCCAGAAAGACCGGTTAGCCAAATAACACGTGCCTTCTGATTCTTTTGTGCCGCGCGCTCGGCCTTATTGACCTCGTACTTCTGCATAACAACATTTTCGCCTCTGCGCAAAGAGTGGCGAATCATTCCAGCGCCTACAGTCTTGGAAGTCATTCGATCTACAAGAATGAAGTTTCCAAACTCACGTGATTGCAGGTACGGCAACA
>JBIKPC010000038.1:0-7584 GCA_044357675.1 Candidatus Planktophila sp.
ATCCTGTTAATCGATTGTTCAGAAGAATTCCCGTTTCCGGAATAATCCACGAGCTACCAAAGCCATGGAATACAGATTGAATCCAAGAGACTGCGTTGCCCTCTTTGTCAGCAACTAAAAAGTAAGTTGTATCGCTACCCTCAGATACAGGTGCGATCTCATTGGCTGCTGTATCCATGGAAATTTGGTTAAATCTGGCATCAATATTGGGTTTTGACAAAATCTTTGCCACATTCACATCAATGAATTCAGGATCTGCCAGGATTGCATTTCGGTCTGCAAAGCCAAGCTTCTTTGACTCTACCCCAACGTGAATACGATCAGTTTCAGATAACGATGCAATATCAAACCGCTCATTCAGCAATAGCTCTTCCATCAAGATCATGCCTTGTGTTGGGGGAGGCTGGCCGTAGACAGTTAGATCGCGATACTTAACTGATAGCGGGTCGAGTACTCGAGTTGTATGAGCCTTTAAATCTTCTTCGTTGAACCAACCGTTAGATCCTTTAATTAATTGCTGTGCGATTCGACCTTCATAAAAAGCAGCTCGGCCACCTGATGCAATTTCGCGCAATGATTGGGCAAGTTTTTTTTGAACAACTAAATCACCAATCTTCACATTGACATCAATGCCCATATCTTTAAATACTTGAGTATCAGGTGCGATTGCTAAGTGGCCAGCAATTCTTTTAACAAAACCAGAATTGGCGGGGAACCCACTATCAGCATAATTAATCGCTTGGTCTAGAAGGGTAGCCATGGGCAATTTTCCATAACGTGCATGCGCTTCAAACCAGGTTGAAACTAATCCAGGAACAGTTCCTGACTTGTATCCATGCAATGGAATTCCATCTTTATAAGCATCCGGTGTAGCTGCATGTGAACCTTCGCCGCTGCCGTTAAATGCAAGGTTTGTCTTACTTGCTGCATGGTGAGTTACTAAAAACGCATCTCCACCGAGATGAGAAGCACCTGGTTCAACAACACAGATCACCGCGCTTAATGCGATGGCAGCATCAATGAAGGATCCACCTTGCTTCAAAATTGAAATAGCAGCACTGACTGCTAAGGGCTGGCTTGCTGCAGCTCCACCATTTTTGGCATAAACAACGCTTCGTCCTGTTTGCATCAGTGAACTGTGGCCTATTTTTTAGGGGATTACAAGAACTCCCCGAAGTTGTTAAGATACTTACTATGTCGAATGTAACTGTATTCATTGGTGACAGCGTGACCGATTGTGGTCGCTTAGTCGAACCGCCATACGGTGATGGTTACGTCTATAACATTGCTAACAGTGGGCGACTTAAGGGTGAGATCATAAATGTTGGGACCAGTGGTCACCGTTTGATTGATTTGGAAAACCGATGGGATGCAGATGTTTTAGCCCATCAGCCAACATTGGTGTCAGTAGCTATTGGCATTAACGACACATGGCGCCGCTATGACGACAATGATCCAACTTCCGTTGAAGATTTTGAAGAACGGTATCGCCGAGTGTTACAGGTTACGAAAGCGGCTGGCAATGCAAAATTAGTCCTATGCGAACCATTTTTACTCCCCGTCCGTGACGAAATGAACTCCTGGCGTGAAGATTTGGATCCAAAGATCGCAGTGGTTCATGCAATGGCTGCTGAATTTGGAGCCACATTAGTCCGTTTTGATCAACGTTTTAATGAGTTAGCCCAAGAGATATCAATACTCGAATTAGCTGATGATGGAATACATCCTTCAAAACTTGGCCATACGATTATGGCTGATCTTTGGTTACAAACTGTAGGTTTGTAATTCAGCAGCCAGCTCATGGAGTGGCCCGACTATTTGATCTCCAAATAGATTCTTTTTGATGTTATCCAGATTTTCTGCCAATTCCCTTAGTTTCAATGGCGCATCAACTGGGCCAGTAATAATCATTTTGCTACTGTCATAAGAACAGGTAAGAAGTATCTCTGCTAACCCAACTAGAGTTTCGCCACCTGCTTGATACTTGACTAACCAGGGTTGGATCTCAGTAATAATTTCTGGATATGAAAAATTAGAATCTTGTAAATATTTGCAGTTAGCAATGATTACTTCGCCTTCAGATCTAAATACTTTCGCTGCCTTTGGCATATCGCCAGCACGCCATGCAGATACTCCCGCTCGGAATACTTGTCGCAAATCTGGTGCTGGATCGCCACCAACGGTCGTACCCATTGAAGTTCTCAAGAAATGCCGTAGCGCAGCTCTATCTGCTTCATGTGGCATCAATTGAAGCAAGGCACGTTCCCATGCTTGGCCTGGATTGTAATTTTCCGTATCCCACAAATATTCACCGATAGTTGAAATTGGAATTTGTGAGGCTTCGAATTGCAACATTGGGTTAGAAAGTAAACCAGCAGCGTATTTATGTAGCCCCTTCTCACGCCCCCGAACTGGTCCAATGTATAGATTTACCTGCATGCCACCATCATTGACGGGGAAGTTATCCCAATACAGTGGCGGCCGAAGTGCGCTTCGCTCGAAAATCACAGCATCTGCGATGTCCAAATATTCGGAACAAATTGAGCGCCCGGTCCACATTAAGTTGATTCGGGACATTAATTCGCGACCCAAATCAACTACATACGGTTCATTACCTCGACCGGCATAATGCATCGGGCATACAGTTAATTGAGCTTTCTCGTTATACGCGATTAGCTTTGTCCAAACCCGGTTTGTAAAATCGGCATGAGCTGCCGCAATTGATGCATAGCGTGCATTATCGGAATCGTGCTGCATCTCCCAAGCAATGTCATCCCACAGCATTCCAAAGTGTGTTGATCCCAAATCAGTTAACTGCTTAAATCGATGCACAACAGAGTCAACATCGGCTTCATTGGAATACTCAACCGATAATCCAGGTGAAACGCACATGACAAAATCAATGCCATGTAATTTTCCACGTTCTATTAGCTCACGTGTTGCCTCTAAATACTCTGCTGTAAAAGGGGAGCGCCAGTTGAACCGTTGAAGCGGGTCATCTTTAGGTGCTAAGAAGTATGTATTCATATTGCAATCAGCAAAAAATTCTATGCCCTTCAATTTTTGTGCATGTGACCAGGGCTTGCCGTAGAAGCCTTCGACAACACCGCGAACGGGAAAGTCTGGGCCATCAATTAGTTCAAGTGCGATTTCATCGGTCCCTAGCCAAGTTCGAAGGGCATTTAGCGCATATCGTAAGGAGTGCTCAAGAGTTAATCCGATTGTGGCTTCAACAGCATTACCTGATCGGCTCGCCGATATCGAGAATCCTTCCACCTTTTCCAAGCGCTGAGCCTTGATCGTTATCGATATTTTATGTTCGCCAAGTGAAGATTTATGACGAACAGCAAATGCTTCCGCCATCTTTATTTGTAGTGGAGTTGCATTTACTAGCTCGATGCTCATAGATCACCCTTTGTTCGTGCTTGTTCAAACAAGTTCTCGAGGAAAGCCATTGGGATTTCACCAAAAAAGCCGTGAGCGGCATGAACCACTGCGCCATAGACAGGAGAAAAGTTGAGAACCTTTGATGAAGCACCTGGTTGAGCAGACTTTAAAACCTTTTCAAAAGTAAGGTCAAAGGTGGCACAACCAGCGGTATGGAGGCCACCCGCTCTAGTAACTGGAACCGCAGAGTTGGCTAAGCCCAGTCGGTTGATCATGGCAACAACATCATTGGCGTGCTGGGCAGCTACGAAGTTGGTAATCGCTATTGCGCCAGCGTCACCATCTGTTGCTAAAGCAAATATCTTTGGAGCCATCTCTTCTCCGAGTCTGAATTCATATCGAGCTACCGACTTGAAGAGAGCGGCTTCATTGTTAAAACCTGTTTCACTCAAAATCAATTGCGTCAGCTGGCTTGGTTTTTCTAGGCCATGATAAATACGGGCAGCGTAATCAAGAGCCATTGCTACAAGTTGGCCCGCGCCACCTCCTTCACCCAAATCCATTCCCATTGTTTGAAGTGTTTGAGTCTGGTTTCGCCCAGAAGTTTTACCACCTGTGCCGGCTATAGAGACACAACCAATTCCATTAGGGCTGCCTGCAAAGAGGGCAGCAATTGAGTCATTAACAAAAACTGCTCTTTCGCCTAGGCTCAGCAATTTTGCAACAGGTTTGAATAGCTCTAAATCTGAATCCCAATCTATTCCGGCCAATGCAAAGGTGGCTGCAGCAATATCAAGAGTGGTTGAATTAGTAATGTCTAGTACTCGATGAATAACTTCTTGAAGAATTATTTCAGCTGCGCTGATTCCAGTTCGCTCCCAGTGAGCACCACTATGTGCCGCAGTTGCCAAAATGTTTCCAGATAGATCAACTACGACCGCATGTGTCTTAGTTCCTCCGCCATCGATACCAAGAATTAATTCACGCATTGAACAGTCCAATCAGGCCAGCATTTTCAGTCCGCAAATCTTTCCAAAGTTCACGAGCTTGCGAACTGTCAGGACCAATAGGATTTGTTAGAAGCGCCAAAAGGGCGCTTTGCTCATTGCCAGTAACTGCCGCGTCAATTGTTAACATTTCAAAATCTTTGACGGTACGAACTAAGGCATCGATATCTCCACGCATGGCATTTGAACTGATAGATCTGGCGCCATCTTTGGTAATAATTGAAGGGAGCTCCATAACGGCATCATCCGGAAACCCCTGTACAGCGCCATTGTTGAGGGTATTTACGATATGAACCGTTCCTGCATCGTTATAAATATCGGCCATGAGCTCGGCTGCAGAATCAGAATAGTAGGCACCGCCTCGCTCCATAAGTTCTAGTGGCTTGGTGACAAGAGTTTCATCAGCAAACTTTTCTAATAAAACATCTTCAATCTTCATAACTTCACTAGCTCGAGTTGGATTATTGCGCTGAAAGTCAATCCAAGCTTTTTCTTCGTAGTAATACAGCAAATAGTAATTTGGGATCGCCTGCAAATAATCTATTGTGCCTTGAACCCATGCAGGGGAGTCGCCTGGTGTGGCAGTATTGATGGTCAAGCCTCGGAAGGCTGCGATCGCTTCAGGAGAACGATCAACTCCATTGACGCTTACACCGCGAATCCATGAGAGATGATTTAAGCCCACATAATCAAATTCGACCGTGCTAGCTGCAACGTTTAGCGCTCCTGCAATTTCAATGCGAGTGTTCCAAGGAACATTACACAATCCAATTGACTTTACAGCAGGTGCGTGAGTCTTTAGTGCTTGTGTGATTAATCCAGCAGGGTTGGTGAAGTTGAGCAACATTGCAGCAGGTGCTTCTTCCTGAATAATTTGAGCGATACTTAGCGCAACCGGAATCGTTCGAAGCGCTTTAGCAAAGCCACCAACACCAACGGTCTCTTGACCAACTAATCCATATTTACGTCCCAACATTTCATCTCGGTGACGTGCTTTCTGACTTCCGACACGAAATTGGCTAACTACAAATGAAGCATTTCGAACACCTTCTCGAATATCAGTAGAAAATTCAATATTTATGTCACGTCCAGAAGCTTTTACCATTCGCTTAGCAAAGGCGGCTATAACTGTTAAACGCGTCAAATCAATATCGATTAAATGAATGGTTGAAACAGGTAGACGGTCATGGCGTTGCAAAATTCCGTCGATAAGTTCGGGGGTATAGGTAGAGCCACCGCCAATTACGGCAACTTTCACTACATAGATCCGGCTCTTGGCTTTGCGATCTCGCCAGTTTGGTTGTTAAAAACTATGTCGCAAGCTTGTGCTGTTGCAATCTGCAAAGCGCCTACCAAAATTCCACTGTCACCAAGCTTGGAAATCTCGATTCTTGGAGGGAAGGGCAGAATTTGATTCACCAATTTGCGGATTGGAGCGATGAAGAAATCTGCTTGGCGCCCGATGCCACCCGATAAAACAACTAATTCGACATCTACCACCGCTGAAATTGAAGCGATATACAGTGCAATCCGCTCAGCCTCTTGATCTATGATCGCTCGACCAAGGGAGTCGCCATCTTTTGCAGCTTTAAGGATGTCAATTGTTGAATATGGTTCAGCGAGAGAGGACTTCTTAATTTTTTTTGCAAGTTCGCGGGCAATCTCTGCGATTCGATCACCTGATGGGTTAGTCGCGGTACGTTGAAAATCTAGTGGATCGCCAAATGGAACATAAAATATTTCACCGGCGGCACCACGGTGACCACGATGTAATTTACCGTTAAGAACTATTCCAGAACCTAATCCTGTGCCCACTGAAAGAACTGCAAAGTTTTCAACACCTCTTCCGTGTCCCGCACTTTGTTCACCAACGGTCACTAAGTTGATGTCATTTTCTACATGCGGATGAATTCCAAACTCTTTCTTAATCAACTCTGCCAAGTTAACACCATCGAGTGCGCTAATCGTTCCTGCAATCGAAACTATTCCACTCTTTTGATCGACTACGCCTGGCGTACCAACCGTGATCGCCGCGACATCCTTTAGTTTAAAGCCAGAATCTTTTAACACATGATCAACGGCTTGGTGCATAACCGTAGTTAAACCACTGAGCTTTAAAGATGTCACTGGAATAGAAACTTCTGCACGCATCACTAAGTTTAAATCACCAACCGAAGCTCTGATATATCGAGAACCAATATCGATAGCTAAGGAAACTTTTGTGTCACTGATTGCTTCATAGACAAAACGTGCGCGCTTAGAGTCGCCTTTACCTGGCTCTACTTCACGAATTAGCTTGTAAGCAATTAAGCCTCGCAAAATATCTGCCGTGGTTGGTTTTGATAATCCGATTAAGCGTGCGATTTCAGCAGCATGAAGTGCCCCATGTGAGCGCAAGGTATCGATAACCCGGCGCTCATTAATCTCTCGCATAAGCGAGGGAATAGCTGGGATTCCTACGGCTGCATCTTTCATCGGATCTTTTACCCCTTTACGCCCGTGAGGGTAACGCCTTCGATGAAAACTTTCTGACTGAAAAAGAAGATGATAATGACAGGTGCCATGAATAGGGCAGAAGCGGTCATCAGCATGTTGGTTTGCACGTGATGAAGACCCTGGAAGGCGTTGAGACCAATACCCAGAGTCCACAAATCCTCATTCTCAACCAGGTATAGCAAAGGTCCGAAGAAGTCGTTCCAAGAACCCAAGAATGCAAAAAGTGCAATTGCCGCAATAGCTGGCTTAGCCAGAGGCACCACAATGCGCATCATCAATTTGAACTCGCTACATCCATCGATACGCGCAGCATCAGATATTTCATCTGGGATGCTCGTGAAGAACTGTCGTAGCAAGAAGATTGAAAATGCACTAGAGAAAAATGTCGGCACAATTAGCGGCAAGAATGATGGGATCCAGTGCAGTTTGGAGAAAATGATATAGACAGGAATCATGGTGACCTGTCCTGGCAGCATCATGGTTCCTAGAATGATGACGAAAGTTGTATTGCGACCCTTCCACTGAAGTCGTGAGAGTACATATGCAGGGGGAACACTTGAAACCACCACGCCAATTGTTCCCATCACTGATACAAACAAGGTGTTCAGGGTCCACTTCATGAATGGCACTAAGGTGAATACCTCAACGTAGTTACTCCACATAAATGGTGATGGCCAGATTGAACGGGTTTCTG
>JBIKPC010000040.1:0-7478 GCA_044357675.1 Candidatus Planktophila sp.
CCGGACTTCTTTTATAAAAAGGGGCGCTTTAACGAGCGCCCCTTTTTTATTTCCCTTTGGTAAATGTCATACTGTTCAAAACTCAAAAGCGTGAAGGAGAAAAAAATGGATGAAAGAGAAAAGCGCCCATCGTCATCTCCGCGCAAGCCATCAGGTCCTAATTCTCAACGCAGGCGTGAAGATTTGCCTGCTCGCGGTGGTTCATCAAACCGCGCAGGAGCTCCACGTCAAACACGTGATGGCTCTGATCCTCGGGGCGCACGTCCTGCACCAATGGATCGCGATCAATCGCGTTTGCGTCCACGAATTTTTGAACCAGATATCCCTGAAGATGTTACAGGTGAAGAGTTAGAAAAATCTGTTCGAGCCGAGTTATTAAGTTTGTCAGCAGAGAACGCAAAAGTTGTTGCACGTCATTTAGTGTGTATAAATTTATATCAAGATACCGATCCACAGTTAGCGCATAAGCACGGAATCGCAGCTGCTCACCATGCTGGACGATTGGCAGTTGTTCGCGAATCGGCTGGATATGCGGCTTACCGTGCCGGTCATTTTGAAATTGCACTTAAGGAATTGCGCGCAGCACATCGAATATCTGGAGATGTTTCATCACTTCCAGTTATGGCCGATTGTGAACGCGGTCTTGGAAACCCTCTAAAAGCATTGAGTTTGGCTGGTTCTCCAGAGGTTAAGCGATTAGCAAAGCCAGAAGAGATTGAAATGCGAATCGTTGCAGCGGGAGCACGTCGGGATTTAGGCGAGCTAGAAGCAGCGGTAGTAACTCTGACATGCAAAGAGTTGAACAATGAAACTGATGAGTGGGCTTTGCGTCTTCGCTATGCCTACGCCGATGCGTTAGATGCTGCAGGTCGCAAGGATGAGGCACGTGAATGGTTTACAAAGTGTGCCGACCTAGATGAGGAAGAGTTCACCGACGCCGCAGAACGCGCTGCGCAATAGTTACCCACATCTTGATTCACAACGAATAAATGTGTCACCGAACCACTTGATCATCTGACCTCCACAACGAATTTTGGAGGAACCATGGTTAAACAAGTCAGCGTGAAAAAGGCGAGCACAAAGAAGGTCGCTGAAGTCGAGGAAGATTACTCACTCAATGATGTTCTACTTCGAGGGCGTGTTTCTCAAGAAGCTGTAGAAAAAGAACTTCCCAGCGGGGACAAAGTAGTTGAGTTTCGATTAATTGTCTCTCGAGATAAACAACCTGGTGTAGATACCCTTGATATTGGGGCGTGGAGTTCAAAGTCACGTCGGGCTGCGTTATCACTTGCACCTGATGAGTGGGTAGAGATTTCAGGCTCAATCCATCGTCGCTTCTGGAGCGGGCCAGCAGGGCTTGCAAGTCGTTGGCAGGTTGAAGCACTGGAGATTTCGCGAATTTAGGTAGGCTTATGGCATGAGTAAAAACAGTGATTTTCTTTCGACATTGAAATCTTTTGCTAACAATGTCCAACTTGGAGACAAGCGCGCCACAGATGTTGCAGACTCGGTAAATGCTTGGCTCAAAGAAGGTGGCGAAGCACTCAAAGTAAAAATTGAAGATGAGGTCGAGCGCTCAGTCTCTAAGATGGGTTTTGTTAAGCGCGGAGAGTTCGAAGCGCTTAAGCAGGAGGTTGCCTCATTAAAAAAGGGATCAACAGTTACAAAGAGCTCTAAGAAAACTGCGAGCAAGCCAACTGCTAGCAAGAAGGCTGTCGTAAAGAAAACCGCCAAGAAGACAGCTAAAAAGGCTGCAGTAAAGAAAGTTGCTAAGTAAATGGAAAATGTTAATCAGGTACAAGGCGAATCATTAGTAGAAGAGCTTCGCAATGAGCTGCAAGAGATTGATGCAATGGAGGTAGGGGATCATGCTGAGCGATTCGAACTCTTACATCAACGTCTCAATCATGCGTTGTCCTCTATCGACGGGCTTTAATATTTAAATGAAAACACGTTTGGATGCTGAGTTAGTTCGGCGAGAGCTGGCACGTTCGCGTGATCAAGCTGCCGATTTAATTGAAAAGCGTTCAGTGTTGGTAAATGGAATTCCCGCTACAAAGCCGGCCACACAGGTTGATGCGGAAACTTCTATTGTGATTGCTGGAGATCGCGATGATTTCGTTTCTCGAGGCGGTCACAAATTAGATGGTGCACTTACCGCATTTACCGGGGTAGAGGTTGCTGGCAAGCGCTGCTTAGATGCAGGTGCATCTACAGGTGGCTTTACCGATGTTTTGTTGCGCCGCGATGCAGGCCATGTAGTGGCGGTCGATGTTGGATACGGACAACTGGCATGGGGTCTTAGGCAAGATGAACGCGTTACTGTTCTGGACCGAACAAATATTCGCCACCTAACGGGGGATATGGTCGGTGAAGCGATAGATCTTGTAGTCGCTGATTTATCATTTATTTCGCTCACTTTGGTACTACCTGCTCTAGCAGCGGTTTCCAAAGCCGAGGCGGATTTCGTTCTCATGGTTAAACCACAGTTTGAGGTAGGACGTGAAAAATTAGGTGCTGGCGGTGTTGTTCGTGATCCAGCCTTGCGCAAGGCGGCAGTGATTGAAGTTGCTGAATCTGCCTACGATGTTGGATTAGGTACCTTAGGAATATCGGCTAGCCCTCTTCCGGGTCCTGCTGGCAACGTAGAGTATTTCTTATGGTTGCGCAGAGGCGCACCAGAAATTGATCATGAGATGTTGGATCAAGCTATAGCGATTGGACCACAGTGATGCGCAATTTATTGATCGTATGTAACCCAGCTCGAGTTGACGCAGTTGTGGCTGCCGTTGAGTTGCAGCAAAATCTTGCATCAACATTTGGAATCTACACGATTTCAGATGTTGATATTCCTGGGATCACAAAGTGCTCTTTGTCCGATCTTCCACCACTTGAAGTAGCTGTTGTGCTTGGTGGCGACGGAACAATGCTGCGGGCGGCAGAGGTAGCTCAAGAACGTGATATTCCATTGCTCGGCGTGAACTTAGGCCATGTTGGTTTTTTGTCAGAGGTAGAACGTTCTAAGATTTCAGATGTAATCAATGCATTGGTTAATAAAACTTATGTGATTGATCCTCGTATAACCTTGGGTTACACAGTAGAACGTGCCGGAGATGTTGTCGCATCCGGCTGGGCGCTCAATGAAGTCACTGTTGAACGCGAAAAGGCAACAATGGTTGAGCTCTTTTTGGAAATTGATAATCGTCCAATCTCACGGTGGGGTTGCGATGGGTTGATTTGCTCGACCCCAACGGGATCAACTGCATATGCATTTTCTGCTGGTGGACCAATCGTGTGGCCTGAGGTCGATGCGCTAGTAGTTCTTCCAATTTCAGCACATGCTTTGTTTTCGCGTCCACTAGTTATTTCCCCTAAATCTGAGATTGCAGTTGTAATCGAATCCTCTGAAGCATTTTTATCTGCCGATGCTTTGCGTAAGTTCCCACTGCTGCGTGGTGATCGCGTAGTTGTGACTAAGAATCCACCGATCATCAAACTTGCTCACCTCAAGAACACATTATTTAGCGACAGATTGGTGGCTAAATTTAAACTTCCCGTTGAAGGATGGCGTGGTGAGTGAACGTACTTTTCTTGAAGAGATAACGATTCGTTCGATCGGCGTCATTGATCAATCAACGCTGGAGATTTCTAAAGGATTAACCGTATTAACCGGTGAAACAGGGGCCGGTAAAACCATGATTTTAACCGCCTTGAACCTTATTTTAGGCGGAAAAGCCGATAGTGCTTTAGTGCGCAAGGGTTCAGAACGATTAGTTGCCAGTGGTCGGTTCTCAATTCCGAAAACATCTGAGCACCTCTTCGAGGATGTATTAGTTGAAGATGGTGAATTGATTGTGACTCGCACAGTCGCAGCTGATGGAAAAAGCAAGGCGACTACAAATGGAGTTAGTGCAACAGCAAGCACATTATCAGCTGTTGGAGAAAATTTAGTTGAGGTTCATGGTCAGGCTGCAAATCAAAACATTACTAAGAGCGCGAGACAGCGCGAGTTAGTTGATCGTTTCGGAAAAGTTGATCTTAGAGAGTATCAATCGGCACTGGGCAGCTATCACGATCTTAAAGAACGAATCACTTCTTTGAAAAAGAGCATTGCACAAAAGGACAAGGAGCTATCCGAGTTAAGGGAGTTTGCCAACGCCTTTAAGAAGTTGAATCCATCAGTGAATGAACTTGCAGAAATAGAGGTGGAGATAGCCCGCCTTTCGAGTGTCGAAGAGTTTCGCTTAGCGACAGCACAAGCTACGGCAGCTGTTGAGGATGAAGAAGTTGGATCTTTAACTTCGGTAGGTGTAGCGCGCCGTGCTCTTGAGGCAGCTAGAGGCAAAGACCCTCAAATAGAAGCCATCTATCAACAACTAAGTGAAAGTTTCTTCTTGCTAGATGATGCACAAAGTGCCTTGAATTCCTATCAAAGCAAGCTAGAGGCAGATCCTGTTCGCTTGGATTTCCTGCATGCTCGTAAGGCCGATATCAATTCTTTAATCAAGAAGTTTGGTGGTGCGGGTTCTCACGAACTAGAACTAACCGAGTTGTCTTTGCGGTTTAAAAATTCCTCAGATGCGATTGCAGATCTCGAAGGGGGAGATCAACGATTGCAAGAACTTGAATCTCAATTGTCCGCGCACAAAAAAGTTCTCCTCGCTGCCGCCAAAAGCCTTTCTGATAATCGAACCAAAGCCGCTGCCCAACTTTCTGAATTAGTAACTGCAGAGATTCAACAACTGTCGATGCCTCACGCATCCTTTGTTGCAAAGGTAGACACCGCCGATTATGCGGCACCAAAAGAATCAGATTTCACCGCTCAAGGCTGCGATGAAATAGCGATGTTTATCAAAGGACATAAGGACGCGCCCTTAGTGGCACTTGCTAAAGGCGCATCAGGAGGCGAAATGTCGCGGGTGATGCTGGCGTTGGAAGTTGTCATTGCCACGACACATCCAATTGGAACATATGTTTTCGACGAAGTTGATGCTGGTGTTGGTGGAAAGGCAGCAATTGAAGTTGGAAAACGTTTACATCAGTTAGCCCAACATGCCCAGGTGATTGTTGTGACTCATTTGCCACAGGTTGCAGCATGGGCTGATAGCCATTTTGTTGTCACAAAAAATAATGATGGAACGGTAAGCCAAAGTGATGTCCGCATGGTGACTGGGGAAGATCGCATTGAGGAAATAGCCCGCATGTTGGCCGGACTTGAGAACTCTTCGAGCGCTAGAGAGCACGCCACGGAGCTACTTTCCTTAAAGGTGTAAGTAACCCCTGGCTTTAAATGATAGGTTCGACTCCCATGGGCCAAGCACATGTGACTAAACATTTATTTGTAACCGGCGGAGTCGCCTCAAGTTTAGGTAAGGGACTCACCGCCTCAAGTTTAGGTCGGCTACTAGTAGCCCGCGGAATCCGCGTAACAATGCAAAAACTCGATCCGTACCTCAATGTCGATCCTGGCACCATGAATCCATTCCAGCATGGTGAAGTTTTTGTGACTGATGATGGCTCTGAAACAGATCTAGATATCGGACACTATGAACGCTTCTTGGATCGCAATCTCCATGGGTCAGCAAATGTCACTACTGGACAGGTGTATTCACGTGTTATCGCTCGAGAGCGCCGCGGTGAGTATCTTGGAGAAACTGTTCAGGTAATTCCTCATATTACAAATGAAATTAAAGAACGTATCTTGGCGATGGCTGGTCCGGATATTGATCTAGTGATTACAGAAGTTGGTGGAACCGTTGGAGATATCGAATCTCAACCATTCCTTGAAGCTATTCGACAGATTCGCCAAAATGTTGGTCGGGACAATGTGTTCTATTTACATGTTTCATTAGTGCCATACATCGGACCATCTGGTGAATTGAAAACCAAGCCAACGCAGCACTCTGTTGCAGCCTTGCGCAGTATTGGTATTCAACCTGATGCAATTGTTTTACGTTCTGATCGCGAAATTCCAGAAGGCGTGAAGAAGAAGATTTCGTTGATGTGCGACGTTGATTTTGATGCGGTAGTTGCTGCAGTTGACGCGCCTTCGATTTATGACATTCCGAAGGTGTTACACAGCGAAGGCCTAGATTCCTACGTTGTTAAGCGACTCGGATTTGAGTGCCATGATGTTGTGTGGGGCGATTGGGATGTGCTGCTTGAAAAAGTGCATCATCCGAAGCATCACATCAAGGTTGGCTTAGTTGGAAAGTACATCGACCTTCCTGATGCATATCTTTCAGTCTCTGAAGCCTTACGTGCAGGCGGCTTTGCCAACTTGGCAAAAATTGAAATTGTTTGGATTGCAAGTGATGAGTGCGAAACTGCGGAAGGCGCAAAAAAACATTTGCAAGGCGTTGATGCGATCTGCGTACCGGGAGGATTCGGTATTCGCGGAATTGAAGGAAAAGTAGGAGCACTTAAATATGCCCGCGAGAATAAGATCCCCACTTTAGGTTTGTGTTTAGGTTTGCAGTGCATGGTCATTGAAGCAGCGCGCAATTTGGCTGGTATCAAGGATGCAATTTCAGCTGAATTTTCTGATTCTGGAACAGCGGTGATTGCGACTATGGACGATCAG
Source organism: Candidatus Planktophila sp. (assembly GCA_044357675.1). Lineage (GTDB taxonomy): Bacteria > Actinomycetota > Actinomycetes > Nanopelagicales > Nanopelagicaceae > Planktophila. Next base: position 6,584 of record JBIKPC010000040.1, read on the forward strand.
AAAGATGTCGTATCCGGAAAAGGCGATATGGGTGGGACTATGCGCCTTGGTCTTTATACCGCTGATTTGCTTGCAGGTTCAGTGGTTGCAACGACATACGGTTCAACCGAGGTTTCTGAGCGCCATCGACATAGATATGAAGTCAACAATAAGTACCGAGATCAGATTTCGAACGCTGGCCTTACTTTCTCTGGAATGTTTAAAGAACAAGACCTTGTGGAGTTTGTAGAACTTCCAAAAGAGGTGCATCCTTACTATGTAGGTACGCAAGCTCATCCTGAGCTTCGTTCACGTCCAACGCGACCACACCCTTTATTTATTGGTTTGATAGCAGCGGCGGTAGCAGCGAAAGGCTAATCATGCTCGTTGGTGTTCCGAAGGAAATTAAAGTCCACGAATCACGAGTTGCTATTACCCCTGAAGGCGTTTCGGAGTTTGTGCACGCAGGCCACACTGTTGTGATTCAACAATCAGCAGGTGTTGCCTCTGCAATTACCGATGAGGATTTCATTCAGGCGGGAGCCACAATTGTCGCGACAGCTGATGAGCTCTGGCAAAAAGCTGACCTAATTCTTAAAGTGAAAGAGCCGATCGAATCTGAGTATATGAAGTTGCGTAAAGGCCAAACACTTTTTACCTATCTTCACTTAGCAGCCTCAAAAGCCTGCACAGATGCATTGATGGCATCGGGAACAACGGCAATTGCTTACGAAACTGTCGAAGTTAATGGAACTTTGCCCTTGCTTGCACCAATGAGTGAAGTTGCAGGACGTCTTGCTACCCAAGTCGGCGCAACAGCTTTACAAAAACCTCATGGTGGCCGTGGAGTACTACTTGGTGGAGTGCCCGGAGTAGTTCCAGGACGTGTTGTCGTTATTGGCGGGGGAGTTGCTGG
>JBIKPC010000075.1:0-4412 GCA_044357675.1 Candidatus Planktophila sp.
TAGCTCTGCCCAGACTGCGTTGCAGTAATAACTATGAGCCTGCATGATGGTTTTAAACTTTGCACTATCTTTCTCGCTTTGTAAACGAGCTGGAATATCATCAAGAAATAGCCCAAATTCGCGCACACCAATACTGTGCAGTTGCTTGAAACGAACCATTATTGCCTCTACATCGCTCGAATCAGAGTATTCAACAGTCAGGCCCGGTGAAATGGCGACGGCGACGGTAACGGCATTTTTTCTACCCTGGGCAATGAAATCCGATACTCGGTTTAAGAAATCTTCACTGAGCGGTGAACGCCAGTCGTATCTATGCCATGGATCGTCTTTCGGTGCTAATAGGTATCGGTTAAAGCCGAAGTCTGAAAAGTGAGCTAGTCCGCGCAATCTTTGTTCGTGGGTCCACGGTGTTCCGTAGAAGCCCTCGATGACACCCCTTGTTTTAAAATCTGGAGAATGTTTATGGTCAGTGACGGCTACATTTGTCAAAAGAGATTTAAGTAAGAGATTAAGAGCGTAGCGAAATCCTGCATATGTTGATCTTTCAATAGCGGCTTTCTTTTGTGATCCGAGCACAGTGGTAACTATTGACTCTTCTGGGCCTAACTTAGAATTTTCACTGACAACAATTTCGCTAAATCCAGCCTTTAAAAATACCTGATGACGCTCAACAAAACTTTCAAAGAGAGCGGTTTCTTCGGCTGAAGCACCTAGCACGTTATTCATGACACATCCTTTTCTCTGATTTCCATTTCTGAATTTTCCTTATTTGGAGAAAGATTTAACTTGTACTGATCGCCGATATAAACACAATTTGCAAGCATGATAATTCGACCATTTTGGTCTAAGTCAGACATTTCAAGTTGCAAGCACGCACTGTTTTTTTGAATGTCCAACTGATCAGCTACTTCTTGAGTTGGAATTGATGCGGAAAAACTAGTATTGGCGTTGATAATCTGTATTCCGTATCGTTCGAGCAAAAGTGTGTAAAGAGAGCCCCTTAAATCCACTTCCTTAATACCGGGGAAATAGGCAGTTGGAAGAAAGACGGTCTCAACGCCTAGAGCTACTCCATCAGCAAGCCTCAGGCGGGTACATTTAAGAAGTACCGAACCTATGGGCACGTTAAGAAGTGATGACTTTATGGAATCCGCTTTTACATACTTAAACAAAAGAATTTTTGAACTAGGCGTTAGGCCCAGGCTGGTCATTTCTTCGGTAAATGACTTTAAGCGGAATTCATGCATTATTGGCGCATAAGTAATGAAGGTACCGGATCCTGCTCGTCTTTCTAGCTTTTGTTCCTGTATTAACTGATCAATTGCACGACGAACAGTCATTCGTGCGACTTTGCAATCCAATGCTAATTCTCGTTCACCTGGCAAGCGCGACCCTTGTGGTGATGAAACTATGAGATTAAGTAGATGTAGTCGGGCTTTTTGTGACGCAGTCACACTATTAACGAGCGGCATGAAGGGCATCCGTACTTAGAACTTTGAGGCATTCAGCATAGGTAACTTCTTTACTCAATTTATTGGAAGAGTGTCCGATTCCTGCAAAGTACTGAGATCTCTTTGGTAGGGCAACCAACATTCCTGCCATGGATTCATCTGTGAACTGACTGATGTATTGAGAAACAGCAGCTAATTTTGTTTGTAATAACTGATCGATATCGACAAAGACATTAGCGTGAGATGAGTTAAATAGACCGACTGCCTTAATTTCTTGTTTTTCTTTACCGTGGAATTGCAGTGGAATCTGTAAATCGCTGCCTTCGACTCCTAAGACATCGGCCAAAATAGCAGCCTCGACAGCGGCAAAACCTGACTTGTAATGGTCGGCATGTGCTTCGGTATTTAACCAAGGATCTAAAGAGATGACACAATCTGGCTGGAATTGGCGCACAACGGTAATCAAGTCACGACGAGCTTGATAAACACTCCAGTCACCTGCATCTGGATAATTTAAATAGTAAATACCAAGGACCCCAAGAATCTCGGCAGCTTTTTCAGCTTCACTCTTCAGTCGCGCTGCAGCGGTTTCTTTTGAAAGCGTTAAATCAGTGACGCCCGCCAAGTCATCTGTGACTGTTGCATACAGAACTTCGGCACCATTTTTAATTAATGTGGCAATTAATCCACCAACTGCAATATCTATATCGTCATAATGGGCTTGAATTGCGAGAACTCTTTTGCAAGAAAAAATATCTGGCACAGGCATCAAGGAAGGAATCTCCACAAACTGTGAACTCATGCCAATCCTCCCCGATTAACTGAGCCAAGGCTTTCAGAAAGGCTGGGTATATACAAGGGTTTTTCAGTACAATTCACGCATGGACCTCATTACTTTTGACTCGGGCGGAATCGTTCGCAAGTTTCAAGAAGAGGATAGACCGGGGCTCTATCACATCTGTTTAGCAACCGGCGATAGCGGAGCCAATGCCGTTCATTTGTATGATCAAAAAGATATGCTCGGTGAAATCTATGTTGGGCCGTATTTAACCTTTCAACCCGAGCTATCTTTCACTTTAATTCAAGATGGCGTGGCCGGCTATGCCCTTGCTGCACTCGATACAACTTCATTCGAGGATACTTTAAGCAAAGACTGGTGGCCATTAGTTTTAGAAAAATACAATGGTCGCTCACCAGAAAATTTCAATGAACGTGAAAAGAATTTATTTAGTTATATCCAGAACCCACCTCTTAGGCCAAAAGAAGTCATTAGTGAGTATCCAAGTCATCTGCATATAGATCTGCTTGAAAAAGCGCAGGGTCGTGGCATTGGTAAAGCGATGATGCTTCTTGTGCTGGAAACATTAAGGGAACAAGGGTCAAAGGGAGTGCATCTGGGAATGGGGGCACAAAACGCCAGAGCCTTCACTTTCTATACCAAGTTAGGTTTTAGCCTTCTTGATAAGAATGATGCTGAATGGACCATGGGGCTAAAGCTTTAACCTGAAAGAAGCTTCATCGATAATTGTTTGGCAGTTGTAACCAATAATCAAGGGAGAGTCTGTAATTTTGTCTCATCACGGTGCTTGCGAAGGTAGGTCATAAATGGAGTTCCACCAGTACCCACTGCCGATGGATTTCCTGGGGTTGCCTGTGCTTGAGCGTGAATGTACGTCCCTGCATACTCAAGATGCATCGCTCTAAAGTTTGCTACCAATTCAACGCAATCATTAAATACAGTTGTAAGCGAAAGTCGCTGTGCCATGGTTACAAAATTGCGAACTGACGGACCAGCCTCTACCGCTTCGATAAATGCTACATGTCGTGGTGGCATATACATTCGCATCTCCATTAAATACTCGCGGAGCTCATCTCTTTCATGGTCAATTCCTAGCACTGCATCCATTGCGGGAATGATGGCACTTTGAGCCCCGGTTTCTCCACGAAATTTCTGTCCAACCCCTTTGTACTCATCCACGCCCTCATAAATCACACCATCTGGCAGGGATGGATTATTGCGCCACCCAAAAATGTAAGGGCGCACTCTGTGAAAATAAATATAGGGATCGCATCTTTCTGGCATTCTCCCAAGTACTTCATACATTGCAGCAAGAGCGTTGCGCAAATTTGTCAGAGCCACCTCAAGCTGATCCGCATCATCTTTAGATACAGCATTCTGTGCATCCTCAATCGCCTTAAGAGCCTTGCCAGCCTTTTTCTCAATGTCAATGTGAATTAAAATAAACCACTCTTCATCTTGGCCACCCAGAAAACATTGAAGCAAGCCAATATTCCCACACTCAATTGGGCCAGAGGCATCAAACCTACGCCAATTATCTGCAGCATAACTTTGATAGGAGAGAATCGGTGGTCTTCCAACTAGTTTGCCTACTTGATGCCATGGAATTGCTAAGTTTGCTGGCATGACAGTTGCTGGACTGTTTTCAGACCATTGATAAGACTGACCTATATAACTCAAAATCAACATAGCTCGCTGAATTTCAGCCTCACCATTTAACTTCTCAATATTAAATTTAGGAAGCGCTTTCACGCGAGATCTAAAGTTGGTACCCATTAATAACTTAGGTATGTCTCTACCAAACTGATCCCACTCTTCATTACCGGCTGATAAAGCTAGAGCCGGTGCATGCGCTGGTAAATAACCAAACTCTTCAGTGATTCCAAAGTCAGCAATTTTTGCAGGCTTCATTTCTCTCCCCATTTAAAACAAGTTAGGCAATCAGTGTATTGCGGGAGGGATTCAAACCTCAATAGGGGTTATGCGCTTACATGGTTCACATATTGATGTAACCGATTTTGAACTTTCTCCCACAAAGGGATAGCCAGTGACTAATCAAGGTAATTCAAAGACCAGTAGGGGAATTTGGAAGGCGCAAGCAGAAATGACGCCTCAAACTCCCAATAGCCCGTGACTTTCCCTTACCCTTTTGGAATGCGAAT
>JBIKPC010000041.1:0-7109 GCA_044357675.1 Candidatus Planktophila sp.
AGTTCTTTGGCAAGACGATCAAGATCCATATCTTGCGCGTTATATTTCAAATCACGTGCAACTTTGGTTTGCTTTGCTTTTGCGCGGCCGCGACCCATGGGCGACCTCCTTCACTAATTGCTGTGCGTCAGGGAGGTAGGTTATCGCGCTTGGTAGGAACCTTCCAAAGTTGAGCGTGGATCGGAGCCCTTACGCTCGGTTACAACCCCGGCAACCCAAGCTTTCATCCCCCGAGCGGCCAAAGATCGCAAGGTCAGATCAGCCACGGATGGATCAACAAATGCGCTCATTCCGATGCCACAGTTCCAGGTGCGCTCCATATCGGCCTGCGGGACTCCGCCCATCTTTGCCATGAACTCCATTTCAACCGGCAACGCCCAGGTTGAACGATCATAGGTTGCTGTTAAATGTTCTGGAATCACACGAGCAGTGTTTTCTGCAATACCACCACCTGTAATGTGTGAAAAAGCATGCAAGTGTTCTGGCATTGACTTAATCAACGCTAAACAATCGAGTGTATAAATCTCGGTGGGCTTTAAAAACACTTCACCTGATGTCATTCCGTATTCACTGACATGTGCAGCAAGGCTCAATTTAGCTGTCTTAATAATGTGGCGAACTAGTGAGAATCCATTTGCATGAAATCCGCTTGCGGGCATGCCAATAATTACATCGCCAGCCTTAACGCGATGTGCGCCTAATTGACGATCTGCATCAACAACGCCAGTTGCAGCACCGGCAATATCAAACTCATCATCTGCCAACAATCCAGGATGCTCAGCAGTTTCGCCACCGATTAAAGCGGTGTTTGCTTTTGCACATCCTCGTGCAATTCCGGCAACAATGTCAGCAATATTTTCTGGAATAACTTTTCCAACTGCAATGTAATCAGTCATAAACAAAGGTTCTGCGCCGCATACGACTAAGTCATCAACAACCATGGCAACTAAATCCTCACCAATCGTGTCGTACTTGCCAAGCGCTCGTGCAATTTCTGTTTTTGTGCCAACACCATCAGTTGATGTTGCAAGCAAAGGTTGCTTCATGTTCTTTAACTTGCTTGCATCAAATAAACCAGCAAAGCCTCCGATGCTGCCTATTACTTCAGGACGAGATGCCTTGGCTATTGAAGCCTTCATTAACTCGACGGCGCGATCTCCTGCATCGATATCGACGCCTGCATCTTTATAGGTAGACATTAGTTACCGTGCACTTCCGTGATCTCTAGGCGCAGTTTTCCTTCAGACAGGTCTTCTGGGATGCGAATTGGATATTCACCAGTAAAACAGGCAGAACACAGGCGATCAGAAGCCACCTGGGTCGCTGAAATTAGACCCTCCAAGGAAACATATCCCAAAGAATCAGCACCAATAGATCGGCGAATTTCTTCTACCTCTAGCCCATTTGCTATTAATTCGGCGCGGGTTGCAAAATCGATACCGTAATAACAAGGCCACTTAACTGGAGGGGATGAAATGCGCACATGAATCTCGCGAGCTCCAGCCTCGCGCAACATACGAACGATTGCGCGTTGTGTGTTTCCACGAACTATTGAATCATCGACAACAACAATGCGCTTGCCTTCAATAATTTCGCGTAGTGGGTTTAGTTTTAGTCGAATTCCAAGCTGGCGGATTGTCTGTGAAGGTTGAATAAAGGTGCGGCCAACGTATGAGTTCTTAACTAGACCCAAACCAAATGGGATTCCTGACTCTTTTGCATAACCAATCGCAGCTGGTGTTCCAGATTCTGGAACTGGGATTACCAAATCGGCTTCGACTGGAGCCTCTTTTGCAAGTTGTGCACCGATTGCAACACGTGTTTTGTGAATTCCGCTACCAGCGATTGTTGTATCTGGACGTGCAAGATAAACATATTCAAATAAGCAACCCTTTGGTTGTGCTTCGGCCCAGCGTTGTGAACGAACACCATTGGCATCAATTGCAATAAATTCGCCAGGTTCGATCTCGCGCACAAAAGCTGCACCGAGAATATCTAAACCAGCACTTTCAGATGCAACTACCCAGCCTGTTTCAAGTTTTCCTAACACCAATGGGCGCACGCCATGGCGATCTCGCGTTGCATACAAAGTGTGTTCATCCATAAAAACAAGTGAAAAAGCGCCTTCTAGTTGTGGCAACACAGCAAGCGCGCTGGCTTCAACATTTTTTTCATCTTGCAATGCAATTAGGGCAGACATGATTTCTGTATCAGTTGTGATGCCACTCATGCTTGTTGCCGATCCTTCGAGCTTTTGCACTAGTTCGGCTAAATCCCCCGTGTTAGTCAGGTTGCCGTTGTGCGCTAAAGCCAGTGTTCCATACTTAGTTGGGCGCAATGTGGGCTGCGCATTAACCCAGGTGCTTGATCCAGTGGTGCTGTATCGACAGTGACCAATAGCAAGGTTGCCTTTAAGTGTTGCAAGATCGCCTTCAGTAAATACCTGCGAAACAAGGCCCATGTCTTTGAAGATAAGAATTCTTTCGCCATCACTTGTTGCGATTCCAGCAGATTCTGTCCCGCGGTGTTGCAAGGCATACAAACCATAGAAACTTAACTTTGCAACCTCTTCACCAGGTGCCCATACTCCAAAGACACCACAGGCATCTTGCGGGCCTTTATCTTCACCTAATACATTGTGATTGAGCAAACCATCAGGACGTCTCATAGATTTGATCCTAACGGTAGGTAATCGGTTAAATCAGCACGCACGCCAGAGGCAGCGATGGCTCCACTGTTCATTGCATCAGACCAACTTAATTTTCCAGAAGCTAAGGCAAGCCAAGTATCTGCATTCATTTCAATAGTATTTGGTGGAGTGCCGCGAGTGTGTGTCGGGCCAGCACCGCATTGCACAGCTGCATATGGAGGAATACGTACTTCGATTGCACGACCAGGTGCCTTCGCGTTCAAAAGCGCAAGGGTGCTCTTAACCTGCTCCAGAATCTGTTGGTCGCGCATGTCAATTACCCAAACAGCCGTGGAAATGTAGAAGTGTGCGCAGTTGAAAGTTCGGCTAAAGAAATATGCGCATCATTGATTACCAATGAATCTCCCCCAGTTATGCCAAGCTTTGAAATTGCAATCGCATTCTTTATCGCTAATCCTTCGAGTTTCGAAGTATGGGCTGGGTCAATCGCGACTATTACTCGGCCAGGTGTTTCACTGATAAGGCCAACACCTGGATTAGCTAGTGAAATTGTTGCACCGACTTTATGACGCAAAACCATTTCCGTTAATCCAGCAGATAATCCACCCTGGCTTAAATCATGGGCTGCAACAAAGAAGGAATTACCTTCTAGAAGTAGCTCGATAAGGCGCATTTCACGCTGTAAATCAGCATTTGGCGATTGTCCTACGCGCTGATTGTGCAAGAAAGCCCATTCACTGCCTGCTAAATCTTCGTGCGTTTCTCCTAATAGATACAGATCTAATCCCGCTTCAGAAAAACTCATAGGTGTGCGGGTACGAACATCTTGGATAACACCAAGCACGCCAATGACAGGTGTTGGCAAAATCGCAACTGATCCAGTTTGGTTGTAGAAGGAAACATTTCCACCCGTTACTGGAAGTCCCATTTCTAAACAGCCATCTGCAAGTCCTCTAACAGATTCTGCAAACTGCCACATAACACCTGGATCTTCGGGAGATCCAAAGTTAAGACAGTTTGTTACAGCAAGTGGTCTAGCACCAGCTGTTGCGATATTTCGCGCAGCTTCAGCCAAGGCCAACTTGGCACCCTGATATGGATTTAAGTATGACCAGTTTGCATTTGCATCTGTTGAAATTGCAACACCTAAGTGCGTTGTCTCATCAATCCGAACCATTCCAGAATCATCAGGCTGGGATTGAATTGTATTTCCCTGCACATACTTGTCATATTGCGAAGTAACCCACGATTTATCTGCAAGATTAGGTGCAGCTGCTAATTTCAAAACCGCTGCTTTGATTTCTGCAGCGGTCACAGGAATTGGTACATTTACTTTTTGGCTATTTACTTGATCGATGTATGCGGGTTGGGCCAGTGGTCGGTTATAGACAGGACCATCGTGGGCCACAGTGCGTGGTGGTACATCAACTATTAGTTCACCATTCCACGTAATTTCAAGATGATTTCCATCTGTCACTTCACCAATGACTGTGACAGTTACATCCCACTTCTTACAGATTTCTAAGAATCGATCGATTTTGCTTGGTTCAACAATTGCGCACATGCGCTCTTGAGATTCAGACATCAAGATTTCTTCGGGTGACAGTGATGGATCGCGCAGCGGAACCTTGTCTAATTGCACCTTCATGCCGCCTGAACCACCTGAAGCCAGCTCGCTTGTGGCACAGGATAAGCCTGCCCCGCCTAGGTCTTGGATGCCAACAACTAGATCTTCAGCAAAGATTTCTAGTGAACACTCAATTAAAACCTTTTCAACAAAGGGATCACCCACCTGAACACTTGGACGCTTAGTCGATCCGCCAGCACCAAATGTCTCTGAGGCAAGTACAGATACTCCACCAATTCCATCGCCACCTGTCTTTGCGCCATACAACACAACTAAATTGCCAGCACCTGCAGCTTTTGCCAACTTAATATCGCTGTGCTTCATTACGCCAACACACAAAGCATTAACAAGTGGATTACCGGCGTATGTTTCATCAAATGTAACTTCGCCACCAATGTTCGGCAGACCTAAGCAGTTTCCGTATCCGCCTACACCGGCAATAATTCCTGGCAATACACGACGAGTATCTGGTGCATCTGCTGGGCCAAAACGCAAAGGATCCATAACTGCAATAGGTCGAGCACCCATAGTCAAAATGTCACGGACGATTCCGCCAACACCTGTAGCGGCGCCTTGATATGGCTCGATAAATGATGGGTGGTTGTGTGATTCAATTTTGAAAGTTACGGCATATCCCTGACCTACATCAACAACGCCAGCATTTTCACCAATACCAACTAGCAATGCATCAGACTTTGGAGCTTTTTCGCCGAACTGTTTTAAGTGCACCTTCGATGATTTATATGAACAATGTTCGGACCACATGACTGAATACATAGCTAGCTCAGATGATGTTGGACGTCGACCAAGAATTTCCTTGATGCGTGCGTATTCATCTACCTTTAAACCAAGTTCGGCAAATGGTTGCAAATTATCAGGTGTCGACTGTGCGATTGCGACTGTATCTAGCGCCATTACTTCACCATCGCATTCAAGATCGAAGTAAAGAAGCCAAGGCCTTGTGCAGATGGCCCAGTTAATTCATTAATCGCATGCTCTGGGTGCGGCATTAAGCCCACGACATTGCCCTTGGCATTACTTATTCCAGCGATCAAATTGCGTGACCCGTTGGGGTTTTCACCGACATAACGGGCAATAACGCGGCCTTCGCCTTCGAGCATTGCAAGAGTTTGATCATCACACTGAAAAGAGCCTTCACCATTCTTTAGTGGAATAACAATGTGCTCACCCTGTTTGAAGGAAGTTGTCCACGCCGTTGCATTATTAACAATTTCAATCTCTTGGTCACGGCACAGGAAGTGCAGGTCAGAGTTGCGAGTCAAAGCACCTGGCAACAAATGAGATTCGCACAGAACTTGGAAACCATTACAAATACCCAGAACTGGCATCCCTTTATTGGCTGCTTCAATAACAAGTTGCATCACTGGTGCAAAACGGGAAATTGCGCCGCAACGTAAATAATCACCATAAGAAAATCCACCAGGCAGAATTACAGCATCAACACTTTTTAAATCCGCGTCGCCATGCCACAGCGAAACCGCCTCTGCTCCACCAACTGTTACTGCGCGAGCAGCATCACGATCATCCAGAGTCCCTGGAAATGTAATTACTCCAACGCGCATTACTGCTCAACTCTTACGACAAAGTTTTCAATGACTGGGTTAGATAGCAATACTTCTGCAGCTTTTTCTACCTCGGCTAACTGTGCTGGTGTTGGCTCGCCGTCAATTTCTATTTCAAATCGTTTACCTTGGCGGACAGATGTAGCAAAGGTGAATCCTAGTCGTGGCAAGGCAGCTGCAACCGCGTTTCCCTGAGGATCAAGAATCTCGGGCTTTAACATCACATCAACCACGATCTTTGCCATTTACTTTTCTCCCTGTTAGAACTTGCTGCCGGTAATTCGGAAAAATGCTTCTTCGTATCGCTGTGCTGTCTTTTCTACGATCTCACGAGGTAGTTCAGGGGGTGGGCTATTTCTATCCCATCCACTTGATACTAGGTAGTCACGTAAAAATTGTTTGTCGTACGAAGGTTGAACTCCGCCTGGCTTCCAGGTTGAAGCCTCCCAAAACCGTGAAGAATCAGGGGTTAGCGCCTCATCCCCCAGCAGAATCTGCCCTTTATCGTTGCGGCCGAATTCAAATTTTGTGTCTGCCACGATGATTCCGCGGCTTGCTGCAAACTCTGCCGCCGTTTTATACAAGGCAATTGTTAGCTCGCGAAGTTGGGCGGCCTCATCTGCTCCAACAATTTTTGCTGCACCATCAAAATCAATATTTAGATCGTGATCGCCAATTTCTGCTTTTGTGGCTGGCGTGAAAATTTCAGCTGGAAGTTTAGATCCATCAAGCAAGCCATCCGGTAACTTATTTCCGCAAACCATCGCATTGTTCTGGTACTCGTTCCAACCACTGCCTGTTAGGTATCCGCGAGCTACACATTCAATTTCAAACATAGTAAGTGGCTGCACAATAATCGCACGATCTTCAACTACAGCAGGAACATCGGTGGAAACAATATGGTTGCCGACAATATCTTCCAGTAGTTCAAACCAAAATAGCGATAGTTGAGTTAGTACTTCGCCTTTGCCAGGGATAACAGTTGGCATCACCCAGTCATATGCCGAAATTCGATCTGATGCGACTAACAAAATTTCATTGTTATCATTTGTATAAAGATCTCGTACTTTTCCGGTGCGCAAGTGTTTCCACCCAGTTATTTCAGGCGCTGGCGGTGGGCCAGCTGGGCCAAAGCCGCTCACCGAATAGAGCCGGGCTTGTACTGCGCTGCGGCAGGGTGCGCGGATGTAATCGCACCAATGCGACTAACAACTCGAGCTACTTGTTGGCGAGCTTCGCCAGTAAATTC
>JBIKPC010000042.1:0-7070 GCA_044357675.1 Candidatus Planktophila sp.
TAACTTTTCACCAATGACATATGGGTAGCCAAGAACTCGTGTTGAATCTTTAATGGCTTGCTTAGATTTGATAGTTCCATACGTGATGATCTGAGCAACTCGGTCTTCACCATATTTATTTGTGGCGTAACGAATCATTTCGCTGCGTCGACGCTCGTCAAAGTCCAAGTCAATATCAGGCATCGAAATACGCTCTGGGTTTAAGAAACGTTCAAACAAAAGTCCATGCTCTAGTGGATCAAGTCCGGTGATACCAAGAGCGTATGCAACAAGTGATCCTGCGGCAGAGCCACGACCTGGGCCGACACGGATACCAACCTCTTTAGCGTGAGCAACAAGGTCTGCAACTACAAGGAAGTAACCAGGAAAGCCCATCTTTTCCATAACGCCCAGCTCGTACTGCAATCGTGTCTCATGCTCTGGCGTTAAGCGATCGGCCATGCGCTGCTTTAATCCGCGTTCTGCCTCTTTTTTCAGCCAGGAATCTTCACTTTCGCCGGCTGGGACTTCGAACTGTGGCAGTAAGTTTTCGCCCTCGCGAAGAGTGATGTTGCAGCGTTCAGCGATAAGTAAGGTGTTGTCACAACTTTCCGGTATCTCTTTAAAGAGCTCACGCATTTGTGCAGCGGTCTTGACATAAAAAGTGTCATTATCAAATTTAAATCGCTTTGGATCTGCCAAGGTTGAACCCGATTGCACGCACAACAACGCTTCATGAGCAACGGCATCTTCTTGACGGGTGTAGTGCAGATCATTGGTGGCAAGTAGCGGCATTGCCAACTCTTTACCAAGTTTTAAGAGATCGGCTTTGACCCGTGTTTCAATTTCAATTCCGTGATCCATAAGTTCTAGATAAAAGTTTTCTTTTCCAAAAATATCTTGGTACGCGCTAGCTGCCTTGATCGCTTCTTTGTATGCACCCATGCGCAAACGGGTTTGAATTTCTCCACCAGGGCATCCAGTTGTAGCAATTAATCCCTGTGAATATGTCGCCAGTAATTCGCGATCCATACGTGGCTTGTAGTAATAACCTTCAAGTGATGCTAGCGATGACAATCTAAATAGGTTTGCAAGACCTTGGTTATTTTCAGCCAGAATTGTCATGTGCGTATACGCACCGCCACCTGACACATCATCTTCTCCACCAGCAGCCCACTGCACACGTTTTTTATCAAACCGTGATTCGGGGGCAACATAAGCTTCGATTCCGATGATCGGTTTTATGTCAGCGCTTTTTGCAGCTTTATAAAAATCAAAAGCACCGAAAACATTGCCGTGATCGGTCATTGCAATTGCTGGCATACCCTGTGCTTTGACTTCTGAGATTAAATCGCCAACACGTGCCGCTCCATCGAGCATTGAATACTCGGTATGGACGTGCAGATGTACGAAATTATCTGTGGGCATGATTGGCGAGATTAGTGCTTATGGAAGAACTGCGTCGGAAAGCAACGCCAGGGAGCGTGTGAGATCGGCTGGGTATGGCGCTTCAAAGTGAAGAGCTGCGCCGGTTACGGGATGGGCGAAATTGAGTTCGGCAGCATGAAGCCAAGGTCTAGACATTCCTAGGCTCTTACCCAATACCGGATCTGCGCCATATGTCGTATCCCCCACCAATGGATGATGAAGGGCAGAAAAATGAACACGAATTTGGTGGGTACGTCCTGTTTCTAATTCAATCTTTACCATTGAAACACCGCGATAAAACTCGATGACTTCGTAGTGAGTAATAGATTCTTTTCCAGTCGCCATAACTGCAAAACGATGATCCTCTTTTGGATGACGGTCAATTGGCGCATCAATTGTTCCAGTTGTTGGATCCATATGTCCTTGCACCATTGCGTGGTAGACCTTGTCGACGGTGCGATTTCGAAATGCATCTTTCAATACATGAAAAGCGGTATCACTTTTGGCAACAATCATTAATCCACTGGTGCCGACATCTAAACGATGAACAATTCCTTGGCGCTCTGCCGGACCAGATGTAGAAATTGAGTATCCAGCTGCCATCAATGCGCCAACAACTGTTGGTCCCGTCCAGCCTGGGCTTGGGTGCGCGGCGCAACCGACCGGCTTATCAATAACAACAAGGTCGTTATCATCATAAATAATGCTTAAGCCATCGATAGGGGTTAATGGAATCGGATCAGAGTTAATTGGCTCTGGCATCAAAACTTCAATGATCTGTCCGGCGGTGACGCGATCTGATTTTGGCATCGCCTTGCCACCAGTTGTGATGTCTCCATCTTCTAATAACTTAACAACTGCTGTTCTAGACAGCCCAAGCACTCGAGTTAATGCGCTATCAATCCGTTCGCCAGCAACACCTTCGGGCACTGTCAAGGTACGGGCGATGCGATTGCTCATACCTAGGAGCCTACCTTTGAAATGGGTGGAATATTTCGGGCGGTAAGCACGACCGAAATGAGAGCGGCAATAACAATGGCTGAGTCTGCAATATTGAAAATTGGCCAATTAGGCAGCTGCAACCAATCAATCACATGGCCACGCAACAATCCTGGTTCACGAAATATTCGATCAACTAAATTGCCAAGTATTCCGCCTAAAACTAGGCCTAAGACAACGGCCCAACCCTTAGATGTTATTTGGGGCGAAAAGTACAATATTGTAATCAGAACTATGATCGAGAAAATTGTAAGAAAGATGGTGGCGCTAGTTGCAAATGAAAATGCAGCACCAGGGTTGCGAACTAAGGTGAGTTGAAAGAAAGAGCCCACCACTTTGATATTTGATCTTTGTGAGAGAGTGCTGACAGCCCAGATCTTTGTTGCTAAGTCGAGGATCCAAACAAACCAGGCAACACTAAAGAGTGTGCGCCACGTGCGCACTGTTAGCGCCGTTCTTCCTTCTGCTTGCACAGCATGCAGAGAGTTGCGCGAGGGAATACCTGAAGGCGTGCTTTGCCAATTGGCGCTCCGCACTCTTCGCAATTTCCATATGTCTTGTTATCAATACGCTCTAGTGCGCGCTCTGTTTGTAAAACCATGTCACGCGCATTGATAACCAATGACATTTCATGTTCGCGCTCGAAAGTTTTTGTTCCGGCATCAGCTTGATCATCGCCAGCGCCTTCGCCAGATTCCTGAATCAATTCATCCATCTCGCGTTCAACAACAGCTAACTCTTTGCGTAGGCGTTCGAGCTCCTTTGAAATCTCCCCACGGACCGCCTTGATTTCGGCATTGGTCCACGGCGCTTCAGATTCGCTGACTACTACTGGAATTGGAGCAACTTTGATCGGCTTCAGGGGTGCAATCTTCTTGCCACTCTTCACTGGACGTGGTGGAGGTGGCATAACCAATCGGCGCTCTTCGACAACGGGTGCAACAACTGGTGCTGTAACTGTCGAGACCGATACGGTTTGAGACTTTTCATCAACTGTAAGAGTGGTCTTTGATGGAAAGGGTTTTCCTGCAGCTTTTTTAACCGGAATACTTTTGACCGCTGATTTCTTAACTGCAGCTGGCTTTTTGGCAGAAGCTGCTTTCTTTGCCGGCGCTTTCTTAGCCGCAACCTTCTTGGCCGGTGCAGCCTTCTTAGCGGCTACTTTTTTCGCTGGAGCTTTTTTGGCCGGTGCAGCCTTTTTTGCAGGCGCCTTCTTGGCGACCGCTTTTTTAACAGGCTTCTTAGGCATGTCGCGAACCTTATGCCCAAGTGGGCACCGATACCAATTGCGCCACGGTGAATTTTTTATATCTCTATGACCTACACTTAAGACCTCGCGTACATGGCGTTGACGAGGCAATCACCTCACGAGCCAGCAGGAAGAAATGAGCCAGCGCTCATCTAGAACCAGCACGAGAGAATAAGAAGTGGTGCACCTAGGTGCGCAAGGCGGGTGGTACCGCGAAAGCTGCACATGCAGCGATCGTCCCTCCAGAGATACTTTTCTGGAGGATTTTTTTATGTCATTTCGCGCCATCCCAGCAGCAGTTGATCTGCCTGCCGTCGAACATTCGATTCTAAAGTTTTGGCGCGACAATTCAATCTTTGAAAAAACAGTTGCAGCCCGCGAAGGTGCGCCAACCTGGACATTTTATGAAGGTCCACCAACTGCAAATGGAATGCCAGGAACTCACCACATCGAAGCTCGAGTGTTTAAGGATTTGTTCCCACGCTTTCACACGATGAAGGGCAAGCAGGTAACACGTAAAGCAGGTTGGGATTGTCATGGTTTGCCTGTTGAAATCGCTGTAGAAAAAGAGTTGGGCTTTGCTGGCAAGGGCGACATCGAAAAATTTGGAATTGCACCGTTTAATGACAAGTGCCGCGAATCAGTACAGCGCCACGTAACTGCCTTTACAGATATGACAGATCGCATGGGTTTCTGGGTTGATTTTGATGAGGCCTACTGGACTATGTCACCTGAATATGTTGAATCAGTATGGTGGTCATTAAAGGAGATCTGGAAGAAAGGTCTGCTGGTTCAGGATCATCGTGTTGCACCGTACTGCCCTCGTTGCGGCACCGGTTTGTCAGATCATGAATTAGCACAAGGGTATGAAACCGTTACAGATCCTTCAGTCTTTGTTCGTTTTCCAATTACATCAGGGGATCTTGCTGCCCTTAATGCCTCTTTATTGGTGTGGACCACTACCCCATGGACCTTGGTTTCAAATACCGCAATTGCTGTGCATCCAGATGTCGAATATGTTGCCATTGAAGTTACTGAAGAAGAGACAACTGAAGTCTTAGTTGTTGCCCGCAACTTAATGGATGCGGTTAAGGGTGAAAAGAAGATTGTAAAGAGCATGCTTGGCAAGGATCTGGAACGCACTACATACAAGCGTCCATTTGATTACATCGAAATCCCGGATGCCCACTTTGTTGTTCTGGCTACATATGTAACAACTGAAGATGGAACCGGTTTAGTCCACCAGGCACCAGCCTTTGGCGCAGATGACTTAGCGGTCTGCCGCAGCTATGGCTTACCCGTTGTAAATCCAATTGCACCTGATGGACACTTCTTGCCTGATGTTCCTGTTGTTGCCGGAATGTTTTTTAAAGATGCAGATAAGCCTTTAGTGAAAGAGTTAAAGGCAAGTGGCGCTTTGTATAAGCATCAGCAATACGAGCACACATATCCGCACTGCTGGCGCTGTCACACAGCGCTGATGTATTACGCACAACCATCCTGGTACATCCGTACGACTTCAATTAAGGATGCCTTGCTACGCGAAAACGCAAAAACAGATTGGCATCCAGAAACAATTAAGGAAGGTCGCTATGGCGATTGGCTTAATAACAATATTGACTGGGCGCTTTCGCGCAACCGTTTTTGGGGAACACCGCTACCTATCTGGCGTTGTGAAAACAAACATGAAATCTGCATCGATTCACTGAAAGAACTGGGCGAACTAGCTGGGCAGGAGCTTTCAAACCTAGATCCACACCGTCCATTTGTTGATGACATTACCTTTGCCTGTGCTGAGTGCGCAGAAACAATGACACGTGTACCCGAAGTTATTGACTGTTGGTATGACTCTGGCGCGATGCCATTTGCGCAATGGGGATATCCGCATAAGGAAGGTTCTGTAGAAAAGTTCAAGGCCTCATACCCTGCTGACTTTATCTGCGAAGCAATTGACCAAACTCGTGGTTGGTTCTACACACTTATGACTATTGGAACATTGGTCTTTGATCAATCCTCTTACAAGACTGTGCTGTGCCTTGGGCATATCTTGGATAAAGATGGTCGCAAGATGAGCAAGCACCTGGGCAATGTTTTGGAACCGATGGCGCTGATGGATCAACATGGCGCAGATGCGGTCCGTTGGTACATGTTGGCAGCAGGTTCGCCCTGGGCAGCTCGACGTGTTGGACATGACAGTCTCAATGAGGTTGTTCGAAAAACCTTGTTGACCTACTGGAACACCGTTTCCTTCCACGCCCTGTATGCAAATGCTTCTAACTTTGAAATTTCACAAACACCAGCACTTGCAGATCGTCCACTAATGGATCGTTGGATCATTTCGGAACTCAACATTTTGATTCAAGAGGTCGATGCCGCTCTAGAAGATTTTGATTCGCAGATTGCAGGTCGATCACTTGCTCGGTTTATTGATGATTTATCCAACTGGTATGTGCGCAGATCTCGTCGCCGCTTTTGGGATGGCGATACCGCCGCCCTTGGAACTTTGCATGAATGCTTAGTGACTCTGACAAAGTTGTT
The DNA here is from genome assembly GCA_044357675.1 of Candidatus Planktophila sp. Lineage (GTDB taxonomy): Bacteria > Actinomycetota > Actinomycetes > Nanopelagicales > Nanopelagicaceae > Planktophila. Next base: position 6,194 of record JBIKPC010000042.1, read on the forward strand.
GGCTCCCCTAGTTCCGTTCATTACCGAACAGGTGTGGCAAGAGCTTGTACGCCCAACTGATGCAACAGCAGTCGCTTCAGTTCACTTAGCTAATTGGCCAGTTGCACAAAGTTCTGCCATTGATACACAACTTGGATCACAAGTAGCTTTAACTCGTCGCATCGTAGAACTTGGTCGTGCCACACGTGCTGAATCTGGAATCAAGATACGCCAGCCGCTGGGTCGTGCATTAATCGCAGCAAGTGGTTGGTCGACTTTGCCAGAACAAATGCGTGAGCAAATTGCCGACGAGCTAAATGTTCAAACACTCCAAGACATTGCATCAGCTGATGGCGATTTAGTAGACATCAGCGTTAAAGCGAACTTCAAATCATTAGGTGCGAAGTTTGGTGGCGCAGTACAAGAAATTTCAAAGGCAATTGCCGCAACTGATGCAACTGCATTAGTAAAAACTTTGCGTGCCGCTGGTACAACCAGCGTTGGCACTTGGGAAATTGCCCTCGATGACCTAGTCATCACCGAGGTTCCAAAGAGTGGCTGGAGCGTTTCTTCGCATGATGGAGAAAGCGTTGCGCTGGACCTAGAACTCACCCCAGCGTTGATTGCAGCCGGTAGCGTGCGTGAAGTAATCAGATTCATTCAGGAACGTCGAAAGAGTGATGGCTTTGATATCTCTGATCGAATCAAGCTGACCTGGAATGCAACTGATGAGATCGCCGCAGCAATTGAGTCCGACAAGCAACATATTGCGGACGAGGTTTTGGCGGTGTCAATGGTGCGGGATAACTCGCTGGCGGTTACGGATGCAGAAATTGGTGTTGAAGTGGTACTGGTTAAAAGCTAAATACGACTGACAAAGCCCATCAATAATTGTGTT
>JBIKPC010000043.1:0-7050 GCA_044357675.1 Candidatus Planktophila sp.
GTGTTCCAACCAAAGCCAGCCATGATGCCCTGCCAGGTCAAAGACTGTTCACGATTAGCATCAAAAGAAGGTGATGCTAGAGAATCTAGAATGTTTGACTTGTTAGGAATATTTGCTGCATCAAATTTTTGTGTGTAACCAAGACGGATCCAACGTGCAGCCATCCAGTCAGTTGGTGTAACTACGTCGTAACCAATGTCCTCTCCCAACTTAAGCTGGGCTTGGACCTTTCCATAAAATTCATCGTTGTCGTTGTAATCTTCAAAGTACTGCGCTGTGATGCCAGTTTGCTCTGAGAACTTATCAAGTGTTGGGTACTTCTTTGTAGCTTCGTCATAATCAAGATACAGAGGCCAGTTGCCCCAACGAACTGAATTAGCGCCATCTGCAGAATCAGATCCGCCACATGCAGCAAGTAATCCTGCTGCACCTAAACCGCCTGCGCCCGCGAGTACCGCGCGACGAGAAACCATTGCACCTAGAACTGATTTTGCTTCTGGTGAGAGTGAACTTTCTTTTGACATACTGATTTACTCCTTAAGGGTTAAGCACAAGCTAGTTGTCGGATTACCGAGCCTCAAGCTTTCTGTGGGTTGTGGGTTGATAGATATGGGTCGAACAGGGGGAAATACTACGCCCCCAGATTACTCATTACATGCTTAATTCGCGTGTAATCCTCAAATCCATATGCTGAGAGATCCTTGCCATATCCCGACCGCTTGAACCCTCCATGTGGCATTTCGGCAACGATCGGAATGTGGGTATTAATCCAGACGCAGCCAAAGTCAAAGGCCTTGGCCATGCGCATTGCTGTTCCGTGGTTGGTGGTCCAGACACTTGAAGCAAGGCCGTACTCCACACCGTTAGCCATGGCTACGGCTTGGGCCTCATCGGTGAATTTTTGAACGGTAATAACTGGCCCAAAGATCTCTTTCTGAATCAGCTCATCTGATTGATGTAGCCCTGCAACAACTGTTGCTGGGAAGAAGAATCCTGGGCGATCAAGGGCGCTTCCACCTGTCATGACCTGAGCATGTGCGGGAACCCTGGACAAGAGATCTTCAATTCGTGCCAGTTGATTCGCATTGTTAACTGGCCCTAAGAAGACATCCTCATCAGCAGGTGCGCCAATCGCAATCTGTTTGGCTTGCTCAGTGATTAATGCGACAAATTGATCATAAACAGAGTCTTGAACAATCACACGTGTTGCAGCGGTGCAATCTTGGCCAGCATTGAAGTAACCGGCAATTGCAATCGCTTCTGCGGCTGCAGCTAAATCTGCATCGGCAAAAACAACAACAGGTGCTTTGCCGCCTAGTTCAAGGTGAACACGTTTTAATTGCTTCGCAGCAGATTCAGCAACCTTTATTCCGGCTGCGACTGAGCCAGTAATTGCAACCATGTCTGGGCGTGTGTGATTTACAAGTGTTGCACCTGTCTCGCGCTCGCCACACACAACATTGAAAACTCCTGCTGGTAAAAATTCCGCCATTAAATTGGCCATCCATACAGTTGATGCAGGTGTTGTATCACTTGGCTTAAGCACAACAGTATTGCCAGCGGCAATTGCTGGTGCCCACTTCCAGACCGCCATCATCATTGGGTAATTCCAAGGCGTTACCTGACCAATAACTCCAACAGGTTCGCGGCGAATCATTGACGTCATGCCAGGCATGTATTCGCCTGCAGATTTTCCTTCAAGATTTCGCGCTGCACCTGCAAAGAAGCGAATCTGATCAACCATCGGTGGAACTTCTTCGGTAGTAGTCAATGAAATTGGCTTGCCCGTGTTTTCACATTCAATAGCAATCACTTCTTCAGCACGTTCTTCGATCGCATCAGCAATTTTTAATAGCGCACGTTGGCGTTGCGATGGAGTTGAATCGCGCCAATCTGGGAACGCATCACTTGCCGCCTTAAATGCTGCATCAATATCTGCCGCATTTGACTTAGGGGCTGTTGCAAAAGGTTGCCCTGTCGCTGGATTTACAAGGGTTGTGGTTTCACCTGAGGTTGAATCTACAGAGTTACCATTTACAAAGTTGCTGAGCTTTTTCATGTGCCCGAGCCTAGCAATTTCCCTGCGATCTAACTAGTAGGCGAAACTTTCTCGGCAGCGGCCAACTGGCCACATGCACCATCAATTTCGCGGCCACGGGTATCGCGCACCGTTACTGGCACGCCATAACTTTCTAGGATGCGAACAAACTCGGCTTCGTCCTCGCGGCGAGATGCGGTCCACTTGGATCCTGGTGTTGGGTTAAGCGGAATTAAATTCACATGTGCATTTCGGTTTTTTAGTAAGCGTCCCAATAGATCTGATCTCCAGGATTGATCATTGATATCCCGAATAAGTGCGTACTCGATGGAGTATCGACGCCCCGTTTTCTTTTCATAGGCATCTGCTGCAGCCAGAACTTCTCGAATGTTATATCGATTGTTAATTGGGACTAGTGAATCACGAAGTTCATCATCTGGGGTATGAAGCGAGACTGCCAATGTGCAGTTGATGCCCTCATCCATCAGCTTTTCAATACCGTTTACAAGACCAACTGTTGAAACAACAACTGAACGTGCAGAAATTCCTAAGCCATCAGGGTTTGCATCAGTAATGTTTCGCAAGGTCCGAACAACTGCGTTGTAGTTTGCTAGAGGTTCGCCCATTCCCATAAACACAATATTTGAAAGGCGCGTTGGTCCGCCTGGTAATTCACCATTGGCACAAGCTCGGGCCGCAGCAACGATCTGATCTGTGATTTCAGCAGCAGATAAGTTTCGTGTCAGACCAGCCTGGCCTGTTGCGCAAAATGGGCAGTTCATACCGCAACCAGCTTGTGATGAAATACAGACAGTTACGCGATCTGTGTAGCGCATCAAAACGCTTTCAACTAAAACTCCATCGTGCAGCTTCCACAAATCTTTTCTGGTCATACCGTTATCTGTTGTGCGAGTTGTTACTAACTGAATCATTTGTGGGGTCAGGGCATCGGCAATTGATTGACGTTCTGCTGCAGGAATATCAGTCCACTCTTCAGGATTACTAGAAAGATGACTGAAGTAATGAGTTGCTACCTGGGTAGCCCTGAAGGGTTCAAAGCCAAGCTCTTTTGCAAAAGCTTTACGCTCGGCAGGTGAAAAATCAGCTAAATGCTTAGGCGCTTTTTTGCGCTGAACCGGCTCATCAAAAACCAGTTTTACTTCAGGAACTTGTCCACTCACAAGAAATGCTTCACTAATTCAAGTGCCAACCACATGGCAGGTGCCGATAAAACAACTGAATCAAGACGATCTAACATCCCGCCATGACCAGGAAGCAGCGTTCCCATATCTTTTAGACTCATATCGCGCTTCATTGCACTTTCAATCAAATCACCACATGTTGCTGTAAATACAATCATTAAGCCAACAACGATGCCGATCCACCAATCCATATCCATGATGTAGTTAAAGGCTAAACATCCACCAGCGACAGTAAAGATTATCGAGCCAATCAGACCTTCCCAGGTTTTCTTGGGAGAAATAGTTGGAACTAGTGGATGCTTTCCAAATAAAACACCGACGATGTACCCGAATGTGTCATTGCATCCAACTAAAACCATAAATGTCATGACGCGCTGAAAACCTGTGCTTGGTATTGCCAAAAGAATTAAAAAGCCCGCCAAAAAAGGCAAATACAATAGTGAAAATGTTGTTGCGGTTGCTTTTGCTACAAATCCTTCTGGGCCTTGGATTAAGGCGCGAATAAGAAGCAGCGGGATTGCAATAGCTGTTGCAACAGCTAATCCCCCAACTCCACCATTCCATGCTGCATATGCCGAACCTATTGCCGCAATAGTTAGCCCATTAAAAGAAATGTAGATAGATCTAGCGGCAAAAGCTCGAACGATTTCTCGCAATCCTAAAATTACGGCGACCGCAACGAGGATTGCGAAAATTTCACGCTGGTATGACAAGGTAAACCAAACAAGTCCGATCAAAGACAAACCAACGCCAATAGATGGCAGTAGCTTTCGCCCTGCCTTCTTATTGATCGCTTCGTTTATCGAATGTAAGTCAGACATAAGTGAACCCCTTAAACCTCGAGGAGTTCAACCTCCTTGTGCTTGAGCAACTCATCAATTTTTGCAACGTGATCTGAAGTTACTTTTTCAAGTTCCTTTTCGCCACGCGCTAAATCATCTTTTCCGATGTCGCCATCTTTTTCCATCTTTTCCATCGCTTCTTTTGCTGCACGGCGGATATTGCGCATTGAAATCTTTGAATCTTCAGCTTTGCCCTTAACTACTTTGATGAAGTCCTTGCGACGCTCTTCAGTTAGTTGTGGGAAATTAACTCGGATTACTACCCCATCATTGCCAGGGTTTACCCCTAAATCTGATTCGCGAATAGCCTTTTCAATAGCGGCCATGGCCCCTTTATCAAATGGAGAAATAAGTGCCATGCGTGCTTCTGGTACTTGAATCGAAGCTAGTTGTGACAAGGCGGTATAGGTGCCGTAGTAATCAACCATTACCTTGTTGAAAAGAGATGGATGAGCGCGACCTGTGCGGATAGTGGCGAAGTCATCTTTCGCGACCTCAACCGCTTTATTCATCTTTGTTTCAGCCTCTTTAAGAGCGCTTGCTACATCTGCCATGGTCCTTGCTCCTCTAGCTACTTCTTAATACAAACTTGCCGCTTATGCGACAAGAGTTCCAATAACTTCGCCACCTACAGCGCGTGCAATATTTCCATTTTCCATTAAATCAAAAATAACGATCGGCAACTTGTTTTCGCGGCACAGTGCAAAGGCTGCAGCATCGGCAACTGCTAATGACTTTGAGAGAACTTCATCGTATGTAATTGTGTCGTACTTAGTTGCAGTTGAATCCTTCTTTGGATCTGCGCTGTAAACACCATCAACACCACTCTTTGCCAACAAAAGTGCTTCTGCGCCAATTTCAAGGGCACGTTGAGCCGACACTGTGTCAGTTGTAAAGAATGGCATTCCAGCACCAGCACCAAATATCACAACGCGACCTTTTTCGAGATGGCGAATTGCGCGCAATGGAATGTATGGCTCAGCAACCTGACCCATTGTGATCGCGGTCTGGACGCGGGTTTGAACACCCTCTTTTTCTAGAAAATCCTGAAGCGCTAGACAGTTCATTACTGTTCCGAGCATTCCCATGTAGTCGGCACGAGAGCGATCCATTCCGCGCTGTGAAAGTTCAGCTCCGCGGAAGTAATTACCGCCACCAACAACGATCGCTACCTGCACGCCGCTGCGGGCAACATCAGCGATTTGCTTTGCAATATCTTGCACAACATCAGGATCAACACCGATGCCTTTAGCTCCACCAAAAACTTCTCCAGAAAGTTTAAGGAGCACTCTCCGATACGTACCTCGTGTACCGGGCATGAGTGCTCCTCAATCTTTTAAATACTTGGCTTAAGTTCTGGTTTCTTGACCTAAGTCTAAGCGATCCGACCTAGTCCTTATTGACCCACGCGGAAGCGATGGAAAGCCTTAACAGCTGTTCCCGCCTCATCGAGGATCTGCTTAACAGTCTTCTTTGCATCCTTAGCGAATGACTGCTCGATTAAGGAAACTTCCTTAACAAAACCAGCCACTCGGCCTTCGATGATCTTTGAAAGAGCAGCCTCAGGCTTGCCCTCTTCGCGCGCTGTCTCTTCTGCGATACGGCGCTCGTTTTCAATTAAATCAGCAGGAACTTGTTCGCGATTAACAAACTGCGGGGCAAATGCTGCAATGTGCTGTGCGATGTCCTTGCCAACTTCAGCTGCGTCCTTAACAAGTTCAACTAATACACCAACTTGTGGTGGAAGATCTGGGCTTGTGCGGTGCAGATAAATTCCAACTGGTGAATCCTTAATAACAGCAATTCGGCGAACTTCAATCTTCTCGCCCAACGTTGCGTTTGCATCATCGACTGTTGACTGCACTGTGCTGCCATTAGCCATTGTTGATGCCAAGAATGCTTCAACTGAATCTGATTGCGCGTTTTGTAGATGTGCAAGCAGCTCATCTGCAAGTGCTACGAAGCGCTCACCCTTTGCAACGAAATCTGTTTCGCAGTTCAGTTCTAGCATCACGCCAAGGTTGCCCTCGACCTTTGCAACAACTGCACCATTTGATGTTAAGCGACCTTCGCGCTTTGTAACGCCTTTAAGTCCCTTCACGCGAATGAGATCTAGCGCTTTGCTGTAATCGCCATCTGCTTCATCAAGAGCTTTCTTGCAATCCAGCATTCCTGCTGCAGTTGCTTCGCGAAGCTTCTTTACATCTTCAGCTGTGTAGTTAGCCAATTCACGCACCCGCTTCTTCTGTTGCTACAGCTGGAGTCTCTGCTGGAGTACCGGCAAGAATTTCATTCTCCCAATCAGCTAAAGGCTCGCCCGCAGCAACTTCTGCTGGTGCATCACTCTTTGTCTCAGCCTTAACAGTTGCAGAACGTGCCTGTAGGCCTGCTGCAATTGCATCTGTGATCACGCGTGTCAGCAAGTCGATTGAACGGATTGCATCATCGTTACCAGGAATCTTGTAATCAACTTCATCTGGATCACAGTTTGTATCCAAGATTGCGATAACAGGAATACCAAGCTTCTTAGCTTCCTGAACTGCAAGGTGTTCCTTCTTTGTGTCAACAACCCAAATTGCAGAAGGCAACTTAGTCATGTGACGAATACCGTCTAGGTTCTTAAATAGTTTTTCGCGTTCGCGACGAAGAACAAGAAGTTCCTTCTTTGTTAGAAGTAGGTCGTTCTTCTCTTCTAGAGCTTCTAGCTCCTTCAGGCGCTGGATACGCTTGTAAACAGTTGGGAAGTTAGTAAGCATTCCGCCCAACCAACGCTCTGTCACTGTTGGCATACCAACACGTGCAGCGTGATTGATGATTGGCATGTGTGCTTGCTTCTTTGTTCCAACGAACAAAACATGGCCACCCTTAGCAACTGTGTCCTTAACAAATTCATATGCTGAATCGATAAGTGCAAGTGATTGCTGGATGTCGATGATGTAGATGCCATTGCGCTCTGTGAAAATAAAGC
>JBIKPC010000044.1:0-7037 GCA_044357675.1 Candidatus Planktophila sp.
CTAGCGTCGACTAGGGGGCTTTTCACTTCATTGGTGTTGCAGACGATGAAGGAGAACATTTTTGCAACTGAGTTCGTCGAAGATATGTGTGTAAAAACTTCGGGACTGAGAAAGCGTTAAGCACACTACGCCCGTAGAAGCCCTGTTTTGATACCGAAGGACCCGGGTTCGATTCCCGGCACCTCCACCAATATGTGAGCCTCTGTATGCTTTTCCTATGGAAGCCATTCTTACCGCGCTAGCAATTTTGGCCATTTTCTTTTTTGCTAAAGATGGTTCCAGTAAGAGAGATAAAAAGGATAAGTAGAGTTTCTTAATGTGTTTTAGTGTTGCCCACCAGGCCCATGTCCATCTTTTCCAGATGAACGCCCATTCTTTTTCCACTTAAGGGTTGGCCCATGATCACCTGGTGCAGCTTTTCTTATTCCTAATTTACTTGAAATATTTGCAAGCAAGTAAAAATCGGGGAAGTACTCACGTCGCAGGGCAATGTACGAGGTCACTATTGAAAATACTCCCAGCAGTTTTGCGGGCAGTTCAGCGATATTTACAAACCAAGAACCGAGGAAAAACCCCATTGTTATCAAGAATCCATGCAGTAACCGTCTGAAAATGGTTAGCACCATGGATACGCTTCTTGACTGAGAAGAAATAGCGTTGACCAACTTAGGCAATGTTAGAGCAATTGCAATTGGACCTGCCAAGATATCAATCAGAAAGAGAATTAGCACAAGCACAGCAAGTGATTTCATATCTAAGCGCTCCAATCACTTCTGATAGCTGCGAACATGACCATGTTCTCACGAGTTCCGTCACCACAACAGGATTTGTCTCGCAACACACCCTCTTGCACATATCCAGCATTTTCTAGAACCTTCAATGAAGGCTTATTGGATTCAACAACTAGTGCTTCGATGCGGTGAAATCCAATGCTTTCAAAGCCAAACTCAGTTAATAGCTTCGTTGCTTGTGTAGCAATTCCTTTGCCACGAACATCTGCGGTTAACCAGTAACCAATTTCAGCTTTTTCCTCTTCCATAACAAGGGTGTGAAAGGAAAGCGCACCAGCAAATTGTCCATCGTATTCAAGGACTAGCTGGAGTTCTGTGCGCATAGCGAAGCCATTAGGTGAACGCTCGCGCACATAATGTTCTGCATTAGCCATCTGATAATTAGCAGGTATGCGGGTGAACTTCGGAATTAGCGGATCTTGCACACCCTCATATAAAGGCACAATGTCTCGCTCTTCGGGTTTACGAAGCGTGATCAACCCATACTGCAAGGTTGGAACTTCTGTTGGCCACCAGATCATTTACCTAGTATCGCAGGTTATGGAATTCATCTGCACGCACTGCGATAAATCCCAGAAACAGGATTTCATCTGCACGCACCCCGATAAATCGCGCAGAAACGGGAATTCATCTGCACGCACTGCGAGATGTACTCGCGAACTCTCACACCGCTTCAAGGAATGGCCGAGAAGGAACAAAAAAGGATTTGCCCTGAGGTGATTTCCATAGGCAAGAGCCATCGGGATTACTTTCTAAGCTCCAACCACCATGTGTTTTCATTCTGTGGTGACGTCGACACAGTAATCCAAGATTTGTCGGGTTTGTTTCGCCACCAGTTTCCCAACTCTGCGCATGATCAATATCTGAACTCTGGCCTGTTCTTCGACATCCAGGGAATCTGCAGACTCGATCTCGTGCAAGAAGATAATCAACAAGTTCTTGAGGTGGCGTGTATTTCTCTCTGCCAAAATCCAAAAGATTTCCAGTAGTTGGATCACTTACAAATCGTTGCCAATTTCCATCAGCGGCTAATCGTCGTGCAACTGAGGCGGGGATTGCTCCATACCCAGCAAGTTGTCCAGGATTTTCTGCAAACCCCAGCAAAGTTGGCAGATCAATTGAAACACTTATTGCTATTGGGCGTCGATGAGGATGAACCACATCTGCTAGCGACGCAAGAGCCTGAGATGCAATGTAAGTAAGCGCATCGGCACGCTTCATATCAGCAGAAAGCATGGACCATTCTGTTCCACCTTCACGATTGTGTTGTAAGCAATCCTTTGAAGTACCTGGATCTGCATCACAAATACAAGAATCTTCCTCCTGATTTCGCTTGACGATAAAAGCCTCAATAGATTTCATAACGGCTTGAGCATCCTCAGCTGGCAAGATCGCAATAACTGTTGCCATGCCATCTGCTTCTGGATAGCAAGAAACCCTGCGAGTATCACGAGCGCGCTCAGTGATCTCTTCAAAATCCTCAGGCGCAAGCTTTGCAATAGTTGTCTTGACCTTTGATGCGACTTGTCCTGGCGTATGAAACTCTGCATGTGCCAGTGCTGTTTGCTCCACACGGAAAACTGATTCCTGGCTCAATCCATTTCTAATCGCAGTGGCAGTTTCTCGTGCAATTACAGTTGCATGTGCCACAGAGATCTCACCAGTAGACAGTGCTGAAATAGTGTTGGGCAGATGTCCGACCAATACACGAGCAACATCAATTCTGTTTTGTGCAGTTGTTGGCGATAAGCGCAAAGCGGTAGCAACATCTTCTCGCTCTTCATCATCAACACAACCGAAAATTCCACCATCTTCATCGGCATATTCACCAGCAATAGCCACCAATGCCTCTTGCTTGAGCGCACACATCCAGGACTCTTGGCGATCAAGAGCCGACAAGTAATCAATGCGGCCCGAAGCGCTTAATGAGCGTGGATTGATCTCAATGAGCTCACCCAAGGTTTTGTAGCCAGGCTTTGCTCGCAGTAATTCAGCAACCTCGATATCGAGTATTTCTCGAGGAATTCGAAGCGCGGTTGTCATGAGAGGAACTATTGATTGCTGCACCGACAAATTAAAAAGTTATTCACACCCTGGATTTCGTGGAACGTCTTTACAAGATCGAGCTTTACAAGATTGAGCGACTAACCCTCTTGTAAATCAGTCGGCGCACCATGGACATCAAGCACATCCGCACCCAACTTCGAACCCTCACCACTGCGATTAAGCGGCGACTTTGGCTTGGCATCATCCTTGTAAATAGCAGGAATTGAACCGAGTAATCCCTTTTGGAAATCTTCAAAGGCTTGCAGAACTTCGCGCTTTGTATTCATAACAAAGGGCCCCATCCATGCAACAGGTTCCTTAATTGGCGCACCACCGAGAATGAATAGTTCCAGCTCTGGAGAACGCGCTTCTTGCTGATTAGCAGCACGAACAACAATTGTGTCGCCCTCGCCAAAAACAGTTAGCTGACCCATCTGTACTGGACGTGCTTCATCACCAACAAAACCATGACCTGCCATTGTGTACACAAGTGCGTTGTAATCCTTGCGCCATGGCAAACGTAATTCTGCGCCAGCTGCAATCGTTGCATGTAACAAAGTAATTGGCGTCTGTGTTGAACCCGGTCCAAAGTGCCCATCAACTTCACCGGCAATTACTCGCAACAATGAACCGCCATCTGCCGATGACAACAACGCAACATCTTTTGCACGAACATCTTGATATGCAGGAGGCGACCATTTCTTTGCAGCCGGCAAGTTAACCCACAACTGGAATCCGTGGAACAAACCACCAGACATAACCAAACTTTCTGGGGGAGTTTCAATATGCAAAATTCCAGCACCAGCTGTCATCCATTGCGTATCGCCATTTGAAATCGTTCCACCGCCACCATTGTTATCTTGGTGATCAAAGATTCCATCAATAATGTAGGTAACAGTTTCAAAACCGCGGTGTGGGTGCCATGGAGTTCCCTTTGGTTCACCTGGTGCGTATTCAACTTCGCCCATTTGATCCAAGTGAATGAATGGATCAAGCTCTGCCATATCAACACCGGCAAATGCACGACGAACTGGAAATCCTTCGCCTTCAAAACCTTGAGGCGCTGTAGTAATGCTCTTTACCTTGCGCGCACGCGCACCAGTAACTTCGTTTACACGAGGCAATACGGTGATGTCGCTAACGGTTACTGCAGGCATTGGGCTCTCCTTAGTTCAGAGTCCAAGGGTAATTGAACATTCAACTACTTGCAACCTGTGCGCTTTCCTTGCAAAGACATTCTCGAAATCCAGGGCCTTTATGCAATGTGTAAGCCTTAAAGACTCCAGGCGCTTGAGACAAAGAAACGATTTCTTAGAATGCTTTACTTCGAAAAGCTTCCCTACGTTGTGCTTACAACGCCTTGAGCGCAGAGACAACCTTGGTTAGCGAAGCCTTTGCATCGCCGAACAAAAGCATTGTCTTCGGATCGTACAGAAGCTCGTTTTCGATACCAGCAAATCCTGGGCGCATAGAACGCTTTAAGAAGATGATGTTGGCAGCGTGATTAACTTCCAAGATTGGCATTCCGTAAATTGGGCACCCTGGTGTTGTTTGTGCAGCAGGGTTAACAACATCGTTCGCACCGATAACAATTGCAACATCTGTCTGACCAAAAGTTGGATTAACTTCATCCATTTCTTGCAATTGATCATAAGGAACATTTGCTTCTGCAAGTAAAACGTTCATGTGTCCTGGCATACGACCTGCAACTGGGTGGATACCGTAGGCAACATCGATGCCCTTTGAAATCATTAAGTCTGCTAATTCGCGAACTGTGTGTTGCGCTTGTGCAACAGCAAGTCCAAATCCAGGAACGATTACAACGCGACGTGCATAGTTAAGCAAGATTGCAACATCATCAGGTGAACCTGAGCGAACTGGACGCTCTTCGCCCGCTGCTGCAACATCTTGTGGCTTTGCAGTAAATGCACCGAACAATGTGCCAAATAATGAACGTCCCATCGCCTCAGCCATCAAACGAGTCAAGATTGTGCCTGATGCACCAACAAGTGTTCCGGCAATGATTAACAAGGTTGAATCAAGTACATAACCACTTGCAGCCACAGTTAAACCAGTGAATGCATTAAGTAATGAGATAACAATTGGAACGTCCGCTCCGCCTACAGGCAGAACGAACAAGATTCCGAATAACAGTGACAGGGCAGCTAAAACCAAGAGCGGGGTAGTTCCTAGCGCGCTTACGACCCAGCCACCAACACCAAGAACAGAAACCAAAGTCGCTGCAATAACAAAGCGGCCTGCTGGGAAAACTACAGGGCGAGTGGTCATTAGCTCTTGCAACTTCATGAAGGTAATGATTGATCCGCTGAATGAAACGCAACCAACAATTACCGTAAATACTGTGAACACAACTTCAGCGGTCGTTGCTTCATTTCCGAGATTTAAGTACTCAACGATCGCTACCAATGCAGCTGCGCCACCACCCACACCATTAAAGAGTGCAACAAGTTGTGGCATCTGGGTCATTTGAACCTTGCGAGCAGCAGGGACTCCGATTACAAGTCCGATTGCAATTGCTCCAAGAATCCAGCCTAGGTTATTGAGCGGAAGTGATGAACTTTCATTGGAATAAAAGAAGACAACCAAAGTTGCTAATCCAGCACCAAATGCACCAATGAGATTGCCTCGACGAGCAGTCTTTGGATGAGATAAACCCTTTAGGGCAAGGATGAAAGCGATACCTGCAGCTAATCCAATTAGGTCATATACCGTGCGGCTCATTTTTTATTTCCTTTGAACATCTCAAGCATTCGGTCGGTGACGACAAACCCGCCGACCATATTGATAGTTGCCAGAATAATTGCTGCAACTGAAAGACCAAGTTCTAGATTTGTTGTGCTGTGATCGGCCACGATAATCGCACCAACCAAAATAACTCCGTGAATCGCATTGGCACCTGACATCAACGGTGTGTGCAAGGTTGAAGAAACCTTAGAAACTACCTCGAAGCCAACGAAAACAGAGAGTACGAAAATCGAAACAATCGCCATTGGTTCCATTACTGGGCTCCTCTTCGTGATCCACCATGTGTTACCGCGGCACCGTTGATAATTTCATCATCGAAATCCAGATTAAATGCAACCTTCTGATCATCCTTTGCAGGAACAGTGAACAGAGACAATAGATTTACAACGTTTCTTGAGTACAAGAAGGATGCGTGGAATGGAAGTTGGCTAGGTACATCTTTTCCGCCCCAGATACGAACTCCACCAGCTGTTTCAACAATTTCACCAGGTTTTGATCCTTCAACATTTCCACCGGTTTCGGCAGCTAAGTCAACGATGATTGTTCCTGGAGCCATTGCATCCACCATCGCTTGTGTCATCAATCGAGGTGCTTGGCGACCTGGAACAGCGGCGGTTGTGATAACAACATGAGATTTTGCAATGTACGGTGTCAAAAGTTCGCGTTGCTTTGCCGCACGATCTTCTGTCATTTCGCGGGCGTATCCACCAGCACCTTCTAGCGCTTCAAGTTCTAATTGAATAAATGTTGCACCCATCGAACGAACTTCATCAGCAGATGCTGGACGAACATCGTATGCCGAAACAACTGCACCTAAACGTCTAGATGTTGCAATTGCTTGCAACCCTGCAACACCTGCACCAAGTACTAAAACTTGTGCCGGTGTAACAGTTCCTGCAGCGGTCATCAACATTGGGAAAAAGCGAGGCGATAGTTCGGCACCAACAACTGCAGCGCGATATCCGGCACACAATGCTTGTGAAGTTAAGGCATCCATTGATTGAGCTCGTGAAATACGTGGAACTAGTTCGAGTGAAAACGCTGTGACACCCGCAGTTGCAGCAGCTTCAATTGAATCAATTGCAGTGACAGGGGATAAAAATGAAATTGTGATTGCACCTTTTTTCAAGGTTGCCATTTGCTGGGCGGTCAACGGCTGAACAGAAAGGACTACATCTGCATCGGCAAGGACATCACCTTGCTTGACTGTTGCACCGGCTGTTGTGAAATCAGCATCGGTTGCTTGCGAATGAGCACCCGCACCAGCTTCGATAACTACATCGAGTCCTAGTCGAGTTAACTTATTGATGATGTCTGGAACAAGCGCTACACGCCTTTCTCCAGCTTTAATTTCCTTCGGAACGGCTACGCGCATAGGCCAAAGATTACTGGGTGGAACCCTTCAAGTCACCTTTTATTAGGTGGTACAGGATT
>JBIKPC010000008.1:0-22286 GCA_044357675.1 Candidatus Planktophila sp.
GTTTTAAGCGCTTAAACAGGGCAACAACTGCGCCAATCACAACAAGTATTAGCCCTATTGGCACACTGCCCATCAACAACCACAAGTAAGCACCACTGCCTGAACCCTCGTCAAACATGGACACGTTATTGATCAGGGAGGTAACAAAGGCAAGGGCTATAGGAAAAAAGGCTATGACCAGGCCTGCACGTATTAAATGTATTTTCTTCACAAAAAAGATTACAAAAAGGATTGAATTAAACAAAGCTAGAAAGAGAATAAGAAACACGGCGCCAAAGCCGTTAGCGCTGCGGTTGCCCTCGGTAACTAAGGTGGAGAAGTAGCGGTAGATAAGAAGGGCGTTAACAGCCCCTGCGCACATGAGGATGATTGTTTTAGGGCGCATGCTGTAAGGGTAGGGGTTGCTCGAAAAAAGCCCCTGAATAGCCCCTTTGTTGAGATTTTATCCACTAAAGGCTAAAAGAAACCGTCAGAAAGTCCTCATGCACCCTTGACAGCGATGGCCAAGAAGAAGATTATTTCTTTACTGGAAACCTTTCCAGTTTCGAGCCAATCTCGGTATGCGGCTCATTGGCCATAGAGAGGTTCTTATGAAAATTCGAAAAAAAGCATTTGCAGTGGGCTGTGCGGCTGCCGTGCTTTTAACATCAATCAGTTTTACTGGAGCAACGGCTTCAAACACATCTAGTAGGGCATTTCCTTCTAAGGCAGTGACCTTGACTATGTGGTGGTGGGGCGATCAAGAGGCACCTGGTGCAAAGTTGTGGGTAGAAGAGACAATTAAGGCGTATAAGAAGAAGCGCCCTAATGTGACTATCAACACCGTTCTTCAAACAACTGAGGGATTAGTTCCTGCATTTGCAGCTGCCGCTGCAGCCAAAAAAGGTCCAGATCTACAGTATTTCTGGGGTGGAATTTATGCCCAGCAACCTGGATGGGATGGCCAAATCACGCCAGTATCAGATTACATTCCAGCCTCAGAGTTGAAGCACTATATCAATGCAAAAACTGAACTCTCATTCCAAGGGAAAATTTGGACTGCGCCTTGGTATGTAAATCCATCCTTCCCCGTACTTGCGCGAACAGATGTGTTGAATAAGTACAACCTAACTGTCCCAAAGACATGGACAGAGCTGCTCAACGTTTGTGATGTCCTGAGTGCTCAAGGCGTGCCTGCATTAGCTGGTGGAGTAAAAGATGGCTGGTTCGGCGGTTGGTTGTATTCAATCATCGGTGGGCAATCCATTACATCCAGCAAGGATGTAGTAGCGGCCGTAGTTGGTACACAAAAATTCACAGATGCAAAGCATGCTGATTGGTGGACCCGACTACAGGAGACTCAAGAGCACAAGTGCTGGAACTCAGACATCAACTCTCTTGAACTGTATCAAGCACAGCAGTTATGGAAAGATGGAAAGGCAGCTATGACTGTAGTAGCCGGTCCTGATGCTCCAAACTTTGCTAATGCAGTTGGTGCATCAAAGGTTGTCGTCATGGCAATGCCAAAGTGGGGTAAGGGACCATTTGCAGGCAAGATGGGAAGCACCTCACAGACCATCGGCATTACGAAATGGAGCAAGAACAAAGATGTTGCAGCCGACTTCTTGATGTTCACTCACGAAAAGGCTCAACTTAATAACTGGTACAAACGCACAGGATCAATGCCAGCTGATGACCGTTTCGACATGAGCCAAGTCAAAGATCCAATTAAGAAGGCTCTCTTCCAAAGCGCACTTCCTGGTGCTCCATACGTAGAGAACTTCATTCCTGCTCAATTAGATACTGATGCAGTATTTACTAATGTGCAGTTAGTCCTTAATGGAACTAAGACCGGCAAGGCAGCTGCTGCTGAAATGCAAGCTCTCATGGAGAGGTTACGCAAGACCGATCGCAATCTGGTCAGTAATTTCACTAAATGGAGTAAATGATTAAATCCGTACAGATAGAAGACCGCTTCACCGCCCCTAGAAACTTAGGGGCGGTGTTCGGCCGCTTGGGCACATCAGGACCATTTCTCTGGATACTTCCAGCAGCACTATGCATCCTGCTTATTTTTGGCTATTCAATTATTGACTTGGTGCAGCAGTCCTTTAAGTACCGAGGCGAATGGGTGGGATTTGAAAACTTTTCACTTGTTGTAACTGATCCGCTCTTTCGGACAGCGATATCCCATAACTTTTTACTCTTATTTGCAGTTCCTGTTCTTGCTCTGTTGAGTTTTATATGTGCAGTCCTGCTCTTTGAAACCAGAAAGGGGATGAGGTTTTATAGATCTGCAGTTTTCTTGCCATACATTCTTCCTATTCCTGTCATCGGTGTAGTTTTTGGACAGCTACTGCAACTCAATGGCGCTCTTAACTCAGCCTTGCGTGCAATGGGCTTTGAGAATTTAGCCCTTGATTGGCTTGGCGAACCAAGCCAGGCGTTGTGGACCATGAGTGGGATCATTATTTGGAAAGAGGTCGGCTTTGGGACAATTTTGATACTCGCACGTCTTGTTTCACTGCCACTTGAAACCTTAGAAGCAGCACGCATTGATGGTGCCGGCTTTTTTAGACTCCATTCAAAGGTGACCTTTCCTCAGGTAAAACCAGTCATTCTTTTTTACATTATCAATGAAGCCATAGTCATGGTTTCTTGGGTATTTAACTATGTTTATGTAATGACCAATGGTCAAGGTGGCCCGGGCAATGCAACGGTGGTATCAGAGCTCTATATTTATCGCAGCGCCTTCCAAAATAAATCACCTGAGTTGGCGGCAACAGCAGCCCTGCTGCTCCTCCTAGCAACGCTTGTTTTTATCATAGGCTTCTTTAGAGTTCAAAGAAATGCGAACAGGGGTGTCTTTAATGAGTAAGACACACACAACTATTGAAAGAGCGGGCATCACCTCACGCCAATTGATTCTCATTTTAATCACAGCCATGGCAGTTGTGCCTGGCTACCTGATGGTGACTGGTTCTCTTAAAACACAGGAAGAATTTTTGAATTCACCGTGGTCGCTTCCGATGAATCCAAATTTCCAGGGGTATGCCGCGGCCTGGAATGATCAATTTCCGCGGTGGTTTAGAAATAGCCTCTTCGTCACGCTCACGGCGGTATTGATCACGATTGCTATGGCCGCTGCAGCTGCATGGGGCTTTGCGAACTGGAAGTGGAAAAACAGAGACACCGTCCTTGGGATACTCATCTCGTTGATGGTTGTGCCCCCTGTTGTTTTACTCATTCCACTCTTCACGTTGGGTGCAAAACTTGGATGGATCTCTACTTTTCGAATGCTTATCCTGGTCTATATAGGCTTGATGTTGCCATTTTCAATTTACCTGCTGACCAATTTCTTTAGAGCCATTCCATCAAGCCTGATTGAGGCGGCAGAGATAGATGGAGCATCTGATTTTAGAACCTTTAGATCTGTCGTCCTTCCACTTTCTGGTCCTCCGCTGATAACTCTGACAATCGTTAATTTACTCTGGGCTTGGAATGAACTCTTATTGGCTTTAGTGTTCTTGCAAAGTGATGAGCAAAAAACTCTGATGGTCGGTATTACTGGATTTCAGAGCCGATATTCATTGTCCATCCCAACTATTATGGCTGGTATGACTATTGCAACGCTTCCATTGTTTATTACCTACATTTTTGGTCAGCGCTACTTTATAACTGGTTTGACCGCCGGGTCAGTCAAGGGGGAGTGAGCATGGAGTTCTTAGTCTCGATAAAAGTTGAAGTGCCTCAAGATTTTCCCGCCTCCAGTTTTGAACAACTCTTGGTCAGAGAGCGAGTACGCGGACAAGAACTTAAAGCGCAAGGATCAATTGAGCGCATTTGGAGAGTTCCTGGGACTAGAAACAATGTGGGTATTTGGAAAGCCGAGGATGCCAGCCAACTTCACTTACTCTTAAGCTCCTTACCAATCTTTGCATTTATGAAAATTGAAATAGTCCCGCTTGCTGTACACCCATTAGAAGAGGAAATGAAATGAAAAAACTGGATCAAAAGGTAGCCATTGTCACGGGCGCTGCACAAGGAATCGGTCGTGCGATAGCTGATGAATTAGCCATGGCCGGTGCCCATGTTGCTGTATTTGACTTAAACATAGAAAGTGCACAGCGTGCTGCAGAAGAAATATCTAAACTTGGTGTCACCTCAAGAGGCTATGCCGTGGATGTTTCACAGTCCAAAGTGGTTGATGCGGCATTTGCACAGGTCGTAGCCGATTTTGGACACTTAGATATATTGGTTAATAATGCTGGAGTTTCATTTGTTGGCCCACACATTAAAGATGTCACCGATGAAGTCTGGGATCTCAGCCTGGGTGTTATGCAAAGTGGCGTCTTTTACTGCATGCGTGCTGCAACAAAGTATTTTCTTCCCCAGCGATCTGGAAGTGTCGTTAACATCTCCTCTATTCGAGGCTTTACTTCCAATCCAGGAAGAATCGCATACTGCGCAACTAAAGCGGCGGTGATTATGATGACTCGTGTGGCAGCAGCTGAATGGGCACCATATAGAGTTCGTGCTAACGCAATTGCGCCAGGAGTACAGCGAACGCCCATGTGGGATATCGATGTTGAACTTGGTGTAGTTGATGAAGAGCGTGTTCTAAGAGTTACTCCTGCTGGACGCTTAGGTGAGCCTAAGGAGATTGGAAAGCTCACCGTGTTTCTTTGTTCAGATGATGCTGATTTCATCAATGGTGATTGCATCACTATTGATGGTGGACTTACAACAGTTCCAATTGATGGAGCGGTTACGCGGCCGGAATGATGACACACGCCTTAGCTTCTAAAGATTTGAGTGTTTCTGTCCTGCCAGAAAGTGGTGGGGCGATAACTGATGGTGTTTTTCAAGGGCAAAGTTTTCTAGCTAAACCTCCCTATCCTTCGATTCCACCAAAGTTTTTAGGACAAGAGCATGACTGGTTGGCGGCATGGAATGGTGGATGGCAGCCACTTCTGCCTAATGCTGGTGGCCAGTACCTTCATGGTAAATATCCACAAGGTTTTCATGGCAATGCCTCTCAAGCAGCGTGGAATGTGTTAGAAAAAAGCCCACATTCACTTTCTTTAGAATGGAGTGAAGAAAACTTGCAGAGTCAACGCTCAATAAAGATCAACGAGAATGCAGTAACCCTGACTGGATCTCTTGTTAATCGTGAGAGACAAGCTCGGCCTATCATCGTTACCGAGCATTTGATTTTAGGATCTGATTTCTTAAAATCTAATGTGACATTAGAGCCAGTTGGTAACGCTCAATTTAGAGAATTAGCATATGACGGCTCTGCAAACGGTGCTGCTTTTGAGCCATGGGAAGGTTTTCAAGAAAGTAATTGGTCGGTAGTTACCTCACAGACCCCAGCAAGAATGGGTGTCTTTTCAGGCATCTCATGCATTCGAGTTATTAATGAAAATTATGAAATAGAAATTTCTTGGGATGTAAAAAATCTTCCATATCTTTGGATTTGGGAAGAGATGGCATATACGCAAGAGCACCCTTGGAATGGAGCGTATCTGGCCCTTGGGATTGAACCTTCGAGTGCAGCCGATGGAGTGGGTTTAGGCGGTAGTTCAGTAAAAACTTTAGCGGCTGATGAAAAACTAGAGTGGTCCGTACAATTGAAAATCCAAAAGAGAGCGAGTACCTAAGATGGCAATACGAGGCGCAGTCCAACATACGGGCCTGACAGTTAGCAACCTAGAAAGGTCTGTTGATTTTTATGTGCGGATTCTGGGATGCACACTCATCATGGCGCAGGAAAAAACGGGAGGTTATCTGGCAGAAATAGTGGGATATCCCAATGCCAGCGTGAAGATGGCGCATTTAAGTGATCCTGCGGGTCATCATGTCATTGAGTTATTTGAATATGTCACACCTGAGATGGTTCCAACAGATCTTGAACCTCGACGAATAGGCAATGCTCACCTGTGTTTTATGGTCTCTGACCTAGATCAAATTTATGCTGCAATTCAAAATGAGGGAATTACATTTATCTCACCTCCTGTGGCAGTTGATACTGGGGCAAATGCTGGCGGTGCAGGTCTGTATTTGCGAGATCCTGATGGAATCACAATGGAGCTCTTTCAGCCGGCACCAGGTACTGCCGCTTACAAACTATTGCATGGTGAAAAATGAAAAACTTCACTGGTCAAGTCGCTGTCGTTACTGGTGGCGCAAATGGAATCGGAAAGGCCACCGCTGAATTATTGGCAGAATTTGGTGCTAACGTAATTGTTTTTGACCGAGAGCAACCAGGCAGTACAGCAGGGATGGAAAACTTACTTATTGATTTAGGTAATCTTTCAGAGCTAGAGGCTGCAATTGCAGGTGTTGTGCAAAAGCATGGAAGAATTGATGTGCTTGTAAATGTTGCTGGAATTTGCGTGCCAAATGCAATTCTTGATCTTGAACTGGAGAAGTACTTACATACCTTAGATATAAATCTTCATGCACCGATCTTTCTCATGAAACATGTCGGCAGGATCATGGTCAAGCAGTCCTATGGGCGAATCGTTAACTTGACGAGTATTCATGGAAAATTAAGTGAACCCACATCTACGGCATATGACGTTAGCAAGGCAGGCCTTGAAGCGGCAACGCGAACAGCTGCCCTTGAGTTTGCAGAATTTGGCGTCCTCGTTAATGCAGTGGCGCCAGGCTTTGTTGCAACTCGGATGTCGATTGTTAACGGTCAGGATGAACTTGATAGCGATTGGTTTAACGAGGTTTATATTAAAAACAAGCGGCTACCAATCCCACGTCCAGCATTGCCCGTTGAGATTGCGCACGTTATTGCGTGGTTAGCAAGTTCCTCGAACACATACATGACCGGCCAAACTCTTACTGTTGATGGTGGATTGTCGGCCAGGTTCTAAATTATGAAGGCAGAGGTCACATTTAAAGGGATCGCATTTCCCGAGTCCTTGCGTTGGCATGGCGGTGACTTGTGGTTCTCTGATGTTCTAGCAGGGGTTGTCTATAGGGGAGAGATCGCAACTGGTCAATTACACACAGAAGCGAAAATCCACCCTCTAGTATCTGGTCTTGGGTGGCTCCACAATGGTGATTTATTAGTAGTGGATTGCGATAAGAAAGCAGTTTTGCGACAAGAATTAACTGGAGAATTTGCGACTTATTCAGATTTTAGTTCACACTGGAAATTCAACGCCAATGACATGCTTGTGGATTCTGATGACACTGTTTGGGTAGGAACCTATGGTTTTGATCCAGAAGGGGATACACCCGTCCCAGCCGATCTAGCCCGAATTACAGGTGGCGTAATTGATTTTCCAATCTCTGGACTAGTTTTTGCAAATGGCATAGCCCGAATTGATGAGAACACGATAGTTGTTGCAGAGACCTTTGCTGATCGAATTTCAATTATTCAAACTAGTGGTGAATTTAAACTTCTCAAGCAGATTCAATTACCAAATAAGGCAACACCTGATGGGGTAGTAGTCGATAACCAAGGGTTTGCTTGGGTGGCCTCGGCTTATGGCGAGGCAATTCTTCGAGTCAATCTTGAGACGAACGAAGTAGTGCGAGCCATTGAAATCCCAGGCAGAGGTGTGTATGACTGCACTTTTGGTGGTGAGAACCTCGACAAACTCTATGTGGCAACATCAGATGTTGATGAGACACATGTGTTGTGGGATTTGCCCGGAGAAATTCTTTGTTTTGATCTCTCGAAAGATTATCCAGATGTTCAAGGAATGGGGAATAAATAATGGCACAGGTCAGATTCCGTCAGGCTATAGCCCTGGCCCTTGGAGATGAAATGCGTAAAGACCCAGCAGTGATGGTCTTTGGCGAAGATGTGGCACATGCTGAAGGACCATTTAAAACATCTGAAGGTTTACTCGCTGAATTTGGCTCCCTTCGCGTTCGCGATACACCAATCTCTGAAATGGCATTTACGGGCGCAGGAGTGGGCGCAGCAACAGCTGGCATGAAGCCTGTCATTGAGATTATGTTCATGGAGTTCATGGGTGTTGCTCTGGATATGGTTGTGACAGAGGCTGCAAAATTTCACTACTTAAGTGGCGGGCAGTTTAAAGTCCCAATGGTTATTCGCGCATCTGTTGGAGCCGGCGGAGGGTTCGGACTTCAACATTCACAAACGCTAGAGAATTGGTTGGTTGCAACACCAGGGCTCAAAGTTGTTGTTCCTTCAGATATTCAATCGGCCTATGAGTTAACTCGTGCTGCCATCCGTGATCCTGGTCCAGTCGTAGTTTTAGAGCCTCGTGCACTGTATGGTGACAGAGGCGCACTAGAACAAAAAGAGGATGGACTCTTACAAATTGGTAAGGCGCGAATCATGCGTGAGGGTGCTGCACTAACCGTGGTTTCAATGGGTCAGTTAGTAGGTAAATCTCTAGAAGCCCTTGCGGGCATGGACGCCGAAATAATTGATCTTTCTACTCTGGTGCCGTGGGATCAAGCTTGTGTTTCACAATCTATTAAAAAGACAGGAAAACTTGTCATCGTCCAAGAAGCACCAATTAGTGGTGGGTGGGGACATGAAATTCTCTCACTGATGGTCAGTAAGCACTTTGCAGATTTAAAGGCTCCACCTTTTATTATCTCGCCCCCTAATACTCCGGTTCCCTATGGAAAAGAGTTAGAAGAGTTATATATTCCCCAACCCGGTTATATCAAAGAGCAGATCGCTCACTATCTATTAACCAACCAAGTTCCAACCCCTTGGTGGATTCAGAGAGGGTTGATCTGATGACTACACACAATGAAGTTCAAAGTAAGCGTCGCAGTGATCTAGCAGATCCAGTTGAACAGTTACGGCGCATGTTTGAGATTCGCTTCTTTGAAGAAGAGATAGTCGGACTATTTTCGGAAGGACTTGTCCATGGCACTACTCACACATGTCAAGGCCAGGAGGCTCTTAATGTTGGTTTAGCGGTGACACTGAACTCAGATGATTTTGTTGCTTGCACATATCGCAGCCATGGTTTCGCTCTTGCTTTAGGGCTCACACCTGAAGCTGCACTCGGTGAAATTATGGGTCGAACAACTGGCTGCATTGGGGGAGTCGGAGGCTCCATGCATCTGTCTGCTCCCGAGTTAGGACTTTTACCAACCTTTGCAATTGTCGGTGCTGGTCTGCCTATTGCAGCAGGTGCTGCTCTTGCATTTCAAACTCGTGGAGAAAAACGTGTGGCAGTTGCAGTCTTTGGTGATGGAGCGGCCAATATAGGGGCCTTTCATGAAGCACTTAACTTGGCCTCTGTTTGGAAACTACCTGTCATCTTCATTTGTGATAACAATCTATATGGCGAGTACAGTCGAATCGAAACAACTACTTCGGTGGTTGATATTGCCCAGCGAGCCTCATCATATTCGATGCCATCTGAAATAATCGATGGCATGAAAGTCGATGAAGTCATTGCTAGTTTAAACCGTGCAATAGATCGTGCCCGTTCTGGTGGGGGTCCAACATTGATTGAAGCAAAGACATATCGCTATGCAGGTCATTCAAGAGCTGATTTAGCAACCTATCGCCCGGAGGGTGAACTCGAATCGTGGCTTCCACGGGATCCTATTCTTGTTCGACAAAATGAATTAGTGGCATCTGGAGTTCTTACATCAAGTAAAGTCGAAAAAATCTCAGAGGAGGAGCGAGAGGGGATTGCACGAGTCATTGAATTCACCCGAAACGCTCCATTCCCACAGCCAGATGCCATATTCAAAAATATTTGGACAGGTTAAGGGGTTTATATGAAGTCAACAATAAAAATGCCTAAAGTAGCCGACAGCGTTGATGAAGTTTATATCTCAGAAATTCTAGTTGCGCCAGGAAGTGTGGTTCAAGCCGGGGAACCGCTTATGCTGGTAGAAACTGATAAAGCAAGCGTTGAACTTCCATCACCGGTTGCTGGAACTGTTATTGCAATCTTGGTTGTAGTCGATCAAGCGGTAAGTACGGGAGCACCAATCGTTGAAATCGAGAGTAATTAAACCTTCTTCTTATTTCGCGGTTTATTGGTACTGCTCTCACGGATAATAAAGTGAGTTTCAATCACTGTTTTACGGGGTTCAGCCCCACGCATGATTTCAAGCAGCAGGCGCGCTGACTCTCGACCAATCATCTCGGGATCACGATATACCGAGGAGAGCTGCGGAAGAATAACGTCAAACATAGGCCATTCATCGATTGCTACAAAGGAAACATCAGTTCCTATAGTTAAATCAAGGGAGCGTAGGGCACGTATGGCACCCGCTGTAGCGCCAACCCCACCGGTTAGAATTGCTGTTGGAACTGTGGGAGAAGAAAAGAGAAGATAGGTTTGACGTTCAGAGAACTCTTCCGTGAAATTACCAAGACGGATATTATTCTGATTTATGGGAAGATCATTTTCGGCAAAGGCTTTTTTATACCCCTTCAAACGCTCACGGGTAATAAAAACATCAGCTGTCCCTGTTACAAAGGCAATCTCCCTATGACCTTGATTAATGAGGTGATTTACCGCATCTCTAGTTCCAGCAAAGTGATTTGCGGTCACACTTCCGTATTCATAGCCAGAAATCTGGCGATCTAGAAGTACAAGGGGTGAGCGAAGGTTTTGTAGGGAATTTTTAACGGTAGAAGATTTTTCTGAAACAAGTGATGCGATAATTCCATCAACCCTGCGCCTGCGCAAGACTGCAAAATTTTCAGACTCAGTAATTTCATCTCCATCTGAGCTCATGAGTATCATTGAGTAACCCATCTTGCGTAGCTCTTGTTCACAACTTTGAGCCACTTGGGCAAAGAGTGGATTAGAAATATCAGTAACAATGAATCCAATTGTTCGAGTCTCACCGCTGCGCATCGATTGCGCCAAAATATCGGGCTCATATCCTAAGGAGCGTGTTGCCTCCTCAACTTTTTTTGCCATGCGGGCAGAGACATCTGGGTGCCCTGAGAGCACTCGTGAAACACTTGAGATTGCAACCCCGGCTCTGCGCGCTACATCTTCCATCGTTGCAACAGGAAGGGGCGTTACGCGATCTTCGGGCTTTCTTTTTGACATGGCGTAAGTGTATGATATTTCTAGAATCGTTTCCAGAAATTCCAGAAAGGAGGTCGTGATTATGAACTCCATTATGCGAATTGAAACCGAGCTCATCAGGGTGCCATTAGCCCGCACCTATAAGGGCTCCTTCTATCAAATGACACATCGATCAACGGTGCTTTTGCGTGTGTTTACCCAGGATGGGGCCATGGGAGAGGCATATGTCGGCGATGAAGATGCTGGGCTGGCAGAGATTGATTCGATTATTCATGAGGAAATTGCGCCTCGATTATTTGGTCAGGATGCGTTGGCGATTGAAAAGTGTTGGGAGATTGCGCGGCCGGCAACATGGAATATTCTGCGAGATCGCAGATTAGGGCTAGTAGCAAGTGCGGCATTTGACACAGCGCTGTGGGATCTTATGGGTCGCACATTAAATATCCCGCTCTGGAAATTATGGGGCGGATACCGAAATACAGTCCCAGTGATAAGCATTGGTGGTTATTACAATAGTAATTTGACTATCGAAGATGAGATTACGTATTTGCGGGAAAAACAGTTTGCAGGCATGAAATTTAAAGTTGGAGGACTATCTCCCGCAGAAGATGCTGCAAGAGTCCGCTTAGCGCGATCAGTTGCTGGGCCAGATTTTAAGATTGCAGTTGATGCTAATCAAGGTTGGGACATTGAGTCAGCGGTCACTTTTGCGCGACTGGTAGAAGATCAAGGCATTATGTGGTTTGAAGAGCCATGTCATTGGGAGAACGATCGCAGGGCGATGAGAGATGTACGTTTTAGAAGTGGGATTGCAGTATGTGCTGGCCAAACTGAAATGTCGGCTGCTGGTTGCCGTGACTTAATGGAAATTGGTGCGATTGATTACTGCAACTTTGATTCATCATGGTCAGGTGGACCAACTGAATGGTTGCGTGCAGCTGCAGTAGCTACAACTTATGGAGTGAAAATGGCGCATCATGAAGAAGCTCAAGTCTCTTCTCACTTAATAGCATCACAGCCGCACGGCACATATGTTGAATTTTTCCACCCTGATCGGGATCCGATTTGGCATAATATGATTGCAAATGCAGCCCCACTCAATAATGGCTATTTAGCCCTTCCCACTGAGGCCGGACTTGGGTGGGTGCTCGATCGTGAGTACATCGCCAAATATCGAATAAATCAGAGAGCTACTCAGCGTTAAATAAGCTGTAACAGTCCAGGTCGCTCTTGAACTAGCTGGACTATCAAGCCACCAAAGAGAGAGTTACACCAAGCAAACCATGCTCGTGTGTAATCACTCGCGTTGTCGGCGTTAAATGACTCATGAAGCAGACCAGTTCCAGCACTAGATTTGATGAGCACTCTAAGACAGCTCAGTATCTCTTCCTCATTAGTACTCGTGCTGGCTTGGATAATTAGGGAAATAGGCCAAATCGAATTGTTGCCCGTGTGGGGCGATCCAATTCCAGAACCAAGAGCCCCCGAAAAATAATAGGGATTAGCTTTACTTAGAATAAATGCACGAGTCGCTCTGTAAATCTCATCATCAACTGCAATCACGCCTAAGTAAGGAAGTGATAAAAGACTCGGCACATTTGCATCATCCATGCTTACGGTATTACCTAAGCCATCGACTTCAAAGGCATAGATTTTACCAAAGACAGGGTGATCAATGTGAGCATACTTTTCTATTCCAGAAGAGATATTCCCAATGAGTTCGTTTATTGGAGCGATGAATTGACTGAGCTTGAGATTGCTCAATAATTCAAGCAAATCCTGAAGAGTTTTTAATGCAAATAGATTCTCTGGAATATTGAAAGGATATGTGCAGGAGTCATCGGAGGCACGAAAACTAGATGCGACCATTCCCGTTGGCTTATAACTAGGACCGTGTCCTTGATTACTAAGAGTATCAATTGGATGTGAAGTAACTCGATCAAAGAAGTATGGCCCATGGCCATGAACTCTTTGTTGAACCTTTAAGGTAGCAAGAATCAGAGAGATTGAATCGCACCACTGCCCATCAAATGGTTGGGAGTTTTGTGTAATCTTCCAGTAAGACGTTGCCAACGCTATTGGGTAAATAAGAGAATCTAGCTCCCATTTGCGCTCGTGCACACCAGGGGAGATCTGCGTCATGTCGGTTGCATGAACCCCTAATTTCTCCTCGTCATAGAAAGCATTGGCGTATGGATCCATCAGGATGCAACGGGCCTGATTACCAATGAGTCCGATAAGGAGTCTGTCTATTTCTGCGGAAGTTTTTGCTAAGGGTAAATAATGCCAAACTTGAGCCGTTGAATCTCGAAGCCACATCGCCTCGATATCACCCGTGATGATGTATGTATGGTTCCGGCCATTGCGAAGGTAGTTGTAAGCGGTGGTATCAAGGGTGTTGGCAAAGGTATTAATAAATAGTTGACGTATTTCCACGTTACTAATCTCTTGGGAGATTTCACCTAGGTAGTCATCAAGTTCTGATGAATAAAAAGCTCGATTTTCAGGAGTTGGTCGTACCCACTTCTCGAAACCATCAAAAGTTTTTAGCGTGTTCAACCAGAAATCTCTTCAAAAATCAGGATCATGGCCGAATTATCCTTCAGCGTATTTTGTACTGTCAATGCTCCTTGATGGGATAGAAAGAGTGTTTCATCGCTTACTAAGTTTCTAATCTGATAGAAGGCTTCAGATTTGGGGGGTAGATAGGTGATGCTGGACTGGGTAGAGCCGCCATCTAGCTGATAAATCGTCAATATCGGAGATTGGCTGTGATTTTCTATTGCAAAAGCTACCGTTCTAGAACCTTTGCGATCGCGCTCTGGTTGGGGTGTTAAGTGATTGATAAATGCCCCATCTTGGAAGCGGGGTCTAAAAAACTCTTTGTAAATAGAAACAAAGCGAGTTACTAGTTGCATTTTGGACTCTGAAAAATCAGGAAGTCGGGCGCTGATTCCAAAACCACCAAGCACAGTAATTGATAATGCAAACTCTAGATCGGCATCGGATGAATCAAGTGCGGTAAATAGTTGCTGCCCATGATCCCCGCGCCACTGACTATCGCACCAACCAAGAAGTTTTTCAGGTGGGAAGAATAATGACGAGGCCCAAAAACAGGACAAGGAGTGCTCTGGCCAGTCTGGATCACTGGCAAAACCCATATCTACATGTGTTGCCATGGCTAGATCCCACCGCAAACCGCCCGAACTGCAGTTCTCCACTGTGAGATCTGGGTAATCTCTCTTTAATGTATCTAAAAGTGCGTAGAGGTTATGAAGATGTTCATGTAATCCCAGGGATACATCATGGCCGTGATCAGCTCGATTACAACCAGCACCAGGATCTAGATTAAAATCCATTTTTATCCACGATGCACCACACTCTTGAATCAAGCTCTTAGTTGTTTTTAAAGCCCAAGAGAGGGCATCAGGGTTACCCAGGCACACATACTGCAAACTCTTGCCATTATGTTCGGCTACAAACTCAGGGTGAATTTTAGCAAATTCGGCCTTTTCGCCCAGTGCTTCAATTTCTAACCAAATTCCAAATTCAATTCCTAAGTCGCGAACTGCATCTGCAACACTTCCTAGACCACTTGGGAAGCGTTCGATGTTTCTTTGATCCCAGTCTCCGCGCAGATGATGCCAGTGTGAATCCTCTGCTGCTGGGCCAAACCAACCAGCATCTAGAACGGCAACTTCGATTCCAGCTTCTTTAGCACACGCTGCATTGGCCAATAAAGTTTCCTCATTGATATCAGTATCTTCATATGGCCACCAGGAGTTCCACTCTGTCAAAAGTTTAGGAGTCCCGTGGGTATCCAACTCTCGAAAATCGGCGATAAATTCCCGCATCGCAGCATCGATTCCGCCAGAGTCAACTGTTTTTGTGATGAGATGAGTTTGGTCGCAATCACTCTTAACCAGTATCTCAATGCTGCGTAATTGAGGAGTGCAGATTATTTGCCAGTTGCCAGACCAAGCAACGGCGAGAAAGTGCGCACGAGGACCATCTTCAATAATAATAAATGGGTGATGACCTTTACTTGATCGCCCAGCTGTCACACCGATGTCTAGAGGTGTTTCCGCACTCATGTGGTGAGGCGTCCACTCGGTTCCCCAATCCGAACTCCAGTAGTGAATTCGAGCCAGAGAGAGATCATCAAAGGCAATGGTGTAGTTTTTTGAACTCATCATGATGAACCGGTCCCAGTGGGTACGCCTCTGACTAAGTACTTTGAGCTCATCGCTAAAAGAATAAGTGTTGGCGTAGCGGTAATGCATAACGCTGCGGCTACCAAAGGTTGATTGGTGGTGTAGCGGCCACCAATGCTGGCTAGTGCTGGAGTAAGAAGTCGCATCTCCTGGTCGGGCAAAATGAGATAGGCATATAAAAGCTCATTCCACATTCCTAAAAACTGCAAAACTGCAAGAGTTGTGATTCCGGCAGCTGCATTTGGAACTGCGATTTTAAAAAAGGAGGTAAAAAAGCCAGCGCCATCAATTCTGGCAGCATCTAAAATCGTGTCAGGCACCGCACTGAATGTAGCTTTTAGAAAGAAAACGCCAAAAGGGATATTGGTGCCAATATAGACAAACATTAAACCGGGCAAGTGTCCGACAAGTGAAAACTTTGAAAGCAGAAGATAGATGGGGATGATTAGTATCTGACTGGGCAGCAGCATGACTGCGATGAAAGACCAATTTATGGCCTTGCTTCCGGGGAAGTCATATTTAGCTAAAGCAAATCCGGCTAGCGATGAAAAGATTAAGGATGTGGCAAGACTTAGACCCACAACAATGATGGTATTGCGCGCTGCTGTATCCAGTGAGTAGTTATTAATTAAGATCCGGTAGCTATCTAAAGTGAAGAACTTTGGTAGGCCGTAAGCGTTTTTGTTGTAATCCTCTAAAGTACGAGAGGAAGTCATTACGACATAGAAGAGTGGATATAAAGTTGTAATAGCAACACTTAAAAGTGCTAAGAGAACGATCGTATTAGTGCGCCATTTGAATTTTCTCATCTTAGCGACCGTCGTCATTTCTGAGATACTTGCTTTGAGCGACAGTAAGTGTGGCAATGACGCCGAAGATTATGATTGCCAATGCAGAGCCTTGGCCCATGTCATAGGCTGAAAAAGCCTTCTGATAGACCAAATAATCCAGAGTGGTCGTTGAATACAACGGACCTCCGGCAGTCATTACAAAAATAAAGCCAAATAGTGATGTGAATGTATACAGCGTGTTAATGATTGAAACAAATGCCAACTGCTGGCGAATACTGGGAATGATGATGTACCAAAATCTCTGCCACCAACCAGCACCATCAACTTCAGCTGCAGCAAAGAGATCGCTATCTATGGCCATTAACCCACTGAGCAAGATCATCATGGCATAGCCAAAACCAGCCCAAATGAGGGCAAGGACGACAACTAAAATAGCCATATTTGCACTAGCAAAGAAATTGATAGGAGTCAGGCCCAGTGAAATGAGGGCAGAGTTAATGGGCCCATTGAGTGTAAAGGCCGAACGAAACATTAGCCCGATCACAGAAGCTGAAAGCACTGAGGGCAAAAAGAATACGATCCTAAAAAATCGCCATCCCCACACCTCTTGGTAGAGCAAGACCGCGGTGAAAAGTCCTGCAAAAATCACAACCGGAATGGCAACTAGAAACTTTAGGTTAGTGAGAAATACCTGATGCACGAGTGGGGCTGCAAAGATATCTACATAGTTTTTAAATCCGATGAACTTTGAGGTCACTCCATCAGTTTTTAGAAAAGAGATCCAGATTGCATATCCAATTGGATAGAAAAGTAGAGATGCAACCACAATAAAAGCGGGAAGGGTTGCAAAGAATCCAATTCGTTGTTTCTGTCGAGTCAGAGATCCTCGGGAGGACCTAGATTTCCTGCCGCCTGCGAAAGTTGGCCCCCGTGAGGGGCCAACTTCCACTACTGCAGGTGAGGTCATTCGTTTCTATTACTTATTCTCATTAAGTGATGCTTGCAGTTGCTTGACAGCATCGGCTGGAGTTGTCTGGCCGAGTGCTACCGAGGCATTTAACTTGTAGAACAAGTCATTTGTTGGTCCAGGCATGATGTTGTCAAATGGATAAACCTGAGGGTTCTTTGCAACATCTTTAGCTTGCAACTTAAGCAATGGATTCACGATCACTGAAGAATCAGCGTTTACGTGATTTGATGGCTCAGTCTGTGTGATCTTTACATAGGTATCAATGGTTTTAGATTGCATTAAGTACTTAAGGAACTTAATTGCTTCGGCCTTGTTCTTGCTGTACTTAGTAACCGAGACCGCCACATTGGTGCCTCCAGCAAGAATTTTTGGATACTTAGATCCGCTCAATTGTGGAATTGCAAAAGTTCCTGCATTTGCACCCATTGCTTTAAAGATTGGGTCGTTATCCCACCCACCATCAATGATCATTGCACCCTTTCCAGAAAGGAAGCCGTTGAGTCGATCTCCTTGACCAGCGGTAGTTGCATCGGTATTAGTGACTCCAGATGTATATAAGTTCTGGTAACCCTGATACGCCTTGATCATTGCGGCAGAATCAATCTTTGTCTTGCCTGTATACATGTCATAGAAAGCATTAGGTCCTAGTTGGCCACCAACTAATGAAGCAATGACCCAAGCCCCTGTGTACCCTTCAAGATTTGTCTCCCAAATTGGAGTTTCAACACCTGCACTCTTGAGTTTCTTTGCAAGAGCTATAAATGCTTCCCAAGTCTTTGGAGGATTGGTCATATCTATATTGTTTGCAGCCATCACTCGCTTGTCATAGAAGACATAGAAGTATGATCCTGCACCGTATGGCATTGCAAGAAGTGGCCCTGTTGGGTCATATCCCTGGCGAACTGTGCCAGTTCCTTTTATGAGTGCCAACTCTGTTTTTGTGAAGTACTTATCAAGTGGCTCTAAAAATGCTGCGAAGGAAAGTGTATTTCCGCCAGCAAAGCCGATTTTGATATCTGGTCCATTCTTTGCAATGGATGCAGCTTTAAACTGCGTATCTGATACGCCACCATCGATTTCAGAGATATCGATAGTTACATGTGGATTCAATTTTTCATACGCCATCTTTGCTTTATAGATGAATGAGTTTTTGGTATCAAGCGCACCATCTTTTAGGTGCCCCATTAAACCTGGATCCCATACCTTTAGTGTTACTTTTTTTGGTGCAGCACTTGCACTAGTGGCATATCCACTCACTGCAAAGACTAGGGCGCCAGCACAAATAATGCTTATCGCCTTACCTATTCTGCCTTTGATCATCATTGACCTCTCCCGTTAGTTAGTATTACTGGATGTGTTGCTAATTACCACCGATTCCACATTTGTCGGTGATCTTGTGCCCATGCATATGCTGCAACTGTCCATCCTTGAATCATTTGTGGTGGTTGGACAATTCGATTAAAGCCGTTTCCGAAACCATCGGCAGCGCCTTCAATATCAATTACTTCCGAGCTCACCCAGCCATGTAAGGGGGCATCACTTCGTAGTAGTTCGGGAAATCCTCCGATAGATTCAATGGCTGCAACTGTTCTTCCGATCAGCGCTGTCGCCTGCGGCAAGAAACCGTGACGTAACAAGCCACGCCCAGCAAAAATGCCATCCATCGGCCAGGCCGAACCAGTGTGATAACCACCAGGGCGATATGAAGGGTGGTTACTTGACAGTGTTCGCAAACCCGCAGGACCTAGCAGTTGAGAATCGGTCAAGGCCTCAGCAATGACCATTCGATACATAACCCAGTCAGGCCCATCAAATATTGCTGAATCTAATAATCGACCTTGATTACTTGATTGAGAATCTAAAGCAATCTGCTGGCCATTTTTATTGCGCTCGGTTGCAAGTGCGAAACGATCTCCCAGCCACATATGTTCGATTAACTTCAAACGCACCTTATGAGCTAGTTGAATGAGCTCATCCCCACTAAGTGGCCAATCTAAATAGGGGCGGAGTAGGTATAACTGTGCCGCACCAAGCAGGGCATCAAATACTTCTGCCGCCGTTTCGATAGATGCCAGTGATCCTTCACCAGCAAGAGTTCCATCGGAATGCATATACGAATCACCAGAGTCTTTCCAATACTGATTCTTGATGCCATGTGGGTTAGAGCGTTTTGATTCAAGAAGTGATGAAGGTGTATTGAGCCGAGCAAGAATCCATTTAGTTGCTAGGACTGCGCGTTCACCTAAAAGCTTATTTCCTACTTGAATATCGAGTAAGCCAGGTTCTTCGAGTGCTTCTTTTGAAAGCGCCTTAAGCCATAATGGTGTGCTATCAACTGAGCCGTAGTATGGAAATGACCAACCCTCTTTCTCCATAATTTCCCGTGCTCGCTCATCTCCTGCATCACGTACTTCGTGCGGAATGCGTCCAGGCTCTTCTTCACTTTGTGCTACAAAGTTTTCACCTTGTGCTTCACCAAGTGCGCAGATAACTCCACGACGTAGTCCCGGAACTCGAGCTCCTAAAAAGTCAGCAATGATTAATGAGTCGCGACCAAAGAGGCATCTAAAAAGATTTTGTTCGCCAATACCGCGGTGATGATCAAATGGAATAGATGCATAGGGAATAAGCCAAGGCCCGCGGTAGGCAAGTGTCCATGGGATAACCGTCTCTAGGGGTGGACGAAAACGTGAATCAAAAACTGGGTCACTTGGCGAGAGGATTAAGCGGCGTGAAATAACTCGCTCGCCACTTTTAATATCTATATCTGACACAGCCAGGCCTCTCATGTAAACCCATCGGCAACGGTTTTTATGAGTTTATTGATGTAAATTTTTCATTACAAGGACCTAAGTCAATGTAATTTATTTATTACATACTAGGTGGTTGAGCGCAATATAAGTTCAGGTTTTAACTCAACTCGGGCAGGCTCACCGGAGTGGTCGTGACCGCGCAGAATTTCAACAGCACGACGCCCGCTTGCATCGAGGTGGGTTCGGACCGTAGAGATTCCTAGTTGTGACGCCGAATCGCAATCACCGTAACCAATCAATAAGAGATCTTTGGGTATAGAAATTCCCAACTCCCGCGCAGCAAGACACACTGATAGCGCTAACAGGTCACTGTCGGCAAATATGGCATCAACCTTCCCCTTACTTTTCAAGAGTTTTCGAATCTCTACGCCAGCCTCGTGTGAGAATGGATCTACAAGAAGTTCGATACCGGCAGATCTTTTCTGCGGGTTCAGGCGTTCTCTAAAAGATTTCAACCTTATCCCCGGATTAATGTCTATTTCCGAAGGCCTTGCCCCAAAGAAAAGCACATTCGTTGCATCGCTCTTGTTGAAATAATCAGCAGCGAGCTCACATCCCTTTTTTTCTGAAGTTAGTACCCTAGAAAATCGCGAATCATCAATATCAATCAATACTGTTGGCAATTCAAAACGTTGAATATTAATGGCAACTTCATCAAGTATTGGTAGACCGGAGAAAATTAAACCCTCAATCCTTTTCGTAGCCAGAAGTTTTTTAACATAGACAACTGAACTTTTTGAAACTGTGACATCATGAACAATGAGTTCGTGTGGCCATGCTCGAAGCGCATTAGAAATCCCACGAAGCCTTTCGGTTCCGCCTTGATGATTAAATAGTTGAGTCAAAACAGCGATTCTTGCCATAGACAGATCACGTTCAAGAATTCTTGGCGCTTTGTAGTGAAGGGCAGATGCGGCTTGTCGCACTAACGTGACTGTTTCAGGTTTGAGTAATTCAGGATTAGAAAAGCATCGAGAAGCTGTTGCAATACTCACCCCAGCAAATGCAGCAACCTGTGCCAAAGTTGCCCGCTTACTCATTTGGCCTCACGGCCCTAGCCTATTACCGTGGCTTGCTTAGTTAATAGTTAATTGGCAACCCTATTTAGGGCGCATGCTGTAAGGGTAGGGCTTTACTGACTTTGTTCACCTAGCCAATGGGCGTGTTGCAACCAAGTGCAATAGCCCCAGGAGGAACATTTACTGAAGAAAGCACTTAATACTTCAACGGAGAGGTTAGAAAAAATGGATCAAAACATCGGCATAGGAAGACTGAAGGTAGTTGAACTTGGCTTTAACACCACTCGCATGCTCTTTACCTTTGGAAACCTTGGAGCAATTGCTATTGATGCATTGGCAGATTTAAGCGATGGATCAAAGCTGGCTCTATCAGTTGCTGTAGTAATCCTAAATATTTCATGCGTGCTCTCATTCGATGCAGAGCTTAAGATTTATGCAGCGCTGAGCAAAGACACAGGTGATGAGAGCTCTGCTTATGCTAAAAATGGTAGAGAAACTCCATGGGGAGTATTTAGAGTCTTTTGCCTAGTGATCTGTATTGCCGCAGCTGTTACGCAGTGGATGGCT
This sequence comes from Candidatus Planktophila sp., assembly GCA_044357675.1. GTDB lineage: Bacteria > Actinomycetota > Actinomycetes > Nanopelagicales > Nanopelagicaceae > Planktophila. The sequence continues at coordinate 21,378 of JBIKPC010000008.1, forward strand.
ATTAACGGATAGGTTGACAGCCTCAGTTACTCTTTTGTAATGGAAATCAAGGGCTCGTTCTTTAAAGGGCTACTTATTGCCCTTTCTCTTGCCCTGATTCCCGTTGCAGCTGTTTCTGCCCAAAAGATTACTCCGGGTAGCGCGTGCAAAACCGTGAATCAAAAAGCGACGTATCTGAAGAAGACTTACACCTGCGTTAAATCTGGCAAGAAGTTGGTGTGGAATAAAGGTGTTGTTAAAGCAACGCCAACTCCTACGCCAACTCCTACGCCAACTCCTACGCCAACTCCTACGCCAACTCCTACGCCAACTCCTACGCCAACTCCTACGCCAACTCCTACGCCAACTCCTACGCCAACGGTCTGGAGGGATCCATTGCAGGGGACTCCATGTGCGGTTGAGTACGCCACAATGCCAAATCAAATCTTTGAACTTGCATGTCTTAAAGACAGCATAGGAAACCCAGGAAGTACCGATAATCGCCTGTTTTGGTTTCAAAACAATCCACCACCAGGCGGGGTACCAACACCAACTCCAACACCAATTGTTCTACCGACCTCTTTTGAAAATCTCTTTGAAAACCGCAAGGGAATTAGTTTGGCGGCTTGGCAGAAGAGTTCAGAGATTATTAAGTCCAGTAAGAACAAGTCTGGAGCTTTTGAGATAATCACTGGGCCAAATACCACACCAGACTTTGATGACTATCCAACGCCAATAGGTCTTGTATCTCGCTTGTTTCCAGCTCGCAGCGAACCAGCAAAAACTATTGTGATTCGTTATAAGTATGTAGATCTTGAATGGGCAGAGGCGACTTTACGTTCTAAGTTAACTTCTGAAGAGTTGATTCGTTTTAATAATGACGAAGGCGGTAATGCTATCGCCGGTCGTTGTAATGCGAGTTCAAAGGAT